>JAJZVZ010000065.1 GCA_021846945.1 Acidobacteriota bacterium
GCATGCGGACCCCGACCAGCTGCCGCCCCGCCGTCACGGCGTCCGGAACCGCCTCAGTCCGAGGCAGCAGCAGGGTAAGCGGGCCGGGCCAAAACGCCCCCATCAGGCGGCGCGCCTTCTCGGGAACCTCACGCACCAGCCCTTCGAGCATGGCCGCGTTGGCGATATGCACGATCACCGGATCCCATGCGGGCCGCTGCTTCGCCTCGAAGATCCGCGCCACGGCCGCCCTGTCCAGTGCATTTGCGCCCAGGCCGTAAACCGTTTCAGTGGGAAGCGCGACCAGCCCGCCGGCGCGCAGAATCGCCGCCGCGCGCGCCAGGGCATCCTCAGAGCCGGCGCTCTCCAGATGGGCGGGATCTACGGTCAATCGCAGTGTCTTCACACTTTCAATTGTCACCTTTGCGGCCCCGTCGCCGCCATCTGACGTATACTCACTGGTTACGATGGCTGTTGAGACCGAGATCAAATTCCGGGTCGCGGACGTGCCCGCTCTGAGCCGCCGCCTGCAGGCGGCTGAATTCCACCTGGTAACGCCGCGCAGCTTTGAAAGCAATGTGCTCTATGACACCCCGGACCGCCAGATGCGGGCCCATACAGAAATTCTGCGCATCCGCAACTATGCGGGCCGGTGCACCGTGACCCACAAGCGCCTGCCGGACTCCTCGCCCGCCGAGGACCGCCATAAGCACCGCGTGGAAACTGAAACTGAAATCTCCAGCGGTGAGGCGATGGCCGAGATCTTCCTTGCGCTGGGCCTGGTGGCTGCCTTCCGCTACGAAAAGTGGCGCACCGAGTGGTGTGACGGCGAGGGCCATTGTGTCGTGGACGAGACGCCGATCGGCGACTATGCCGAACTGGAAGGCGCTCCCGAGTGGATCGACCGCACCGCGGCGCGGCTGGGCGTTGCCCATGCGGACTACCTGACCCTGAGCTACGGACGACTCTTCGAGCAGTGGCGCCAGCAGCATCCGGGCGCGGGCGAAGACCTGACCTTCGCAGCCGTTGCGCGGGCAGGCGCTTCCACGTGAAGAAATCTCCGGGGGGAGTGGGCGAGTACCGGCTCTGGAACCACGGCCAGCGACCGCTTCCCCATCTGCACCTCCTTAAGTGGCATTCCCATTTTTCGGAAAGAGATTCATGGACGTTCTAAAGAGGTTTTTTGAGCAACACTTTCGGCTGCCGGCTGAAGATGTCAAGCCGCTGCAAGGGCAACTCAGCGGCTCAGGCCGCGTGATTGTGCGCCTGACCGGCGGAGGCTTCAGCGCCATCGGCATTCTATATTCGGTGCGCGAAGAGAATATTGCGTTTCTCGAGTTCTCCCGCCATTTTCGCCGTTATGGATTGCCGGTACCGGAGATCTATGCCGAGGATTTGGAGCAGGGCGCGTATCTCGAAGAAGACCTGGGCGACACGACGCTCTTCGACTTTCTCAGCAGCCATCGCGCCGGTGAGGCCATTGCTCCGCAGGTCATCGACGCCTATCGCGACGTTGTGGCCGTGCTACCCCGCTTTCAGGTGGAGGCCGGCCACGATCTCAACTACAGGGTCTGCTATCCACGGGCAAGCTTTGATCGCCAGTCCATCGCCTGGGACCTGAACTACTTCAAGTATTACTTCCTGCGGCTCGCCAGCATCCCCTTCAACGAACAGGCTCTGGAGTCCGACTTTACCCGCCTGACAAAGTTTCTGCTGAGCGCGAACCACGAGTATTTTCTTTACCGGGATTTCCAGTCGCGCAATGTGATGTTGCGCGATGGGAAGCCGTACTTTCTGGACTACCAGGGCGGCCGGAAAGGCGCGCTGCAATACGACATCGCTTCACTGCTCTACGACGGCAAGGCTGACCTGCCGCCGGCTTTGCGCCAGGAACTGCTCGATCACTACCTCGACTGCCTGGCCGGTTACATCGACCTGAGTCGCGAAGCCTTTATGGAGCACTATTACGCCTATGTCTACATCCGCATCATGCAGGCGCTGGGGGCGTATGGCTTCAGGGGATTCTACGAGCGCAAAGCGCATTTTCTGCAGAGCGTGCCGTATGCGCTCAGGAACCTGCGCTGGCTGGCGCATCACGTCAAGCTGCCCATCGCATTGCCGGCTCTGATGCAGGCTTTTGAGGGAATGCTGGGCTCAGAGAAACTGCTTGGGCTGGCATCGCCGGCCCCGGGCTTGACGGTGCGGATCTTCAGCTTCTCTTTCCATCGCCAGATGCCGGTCGATGAGTCCGGCAACGGCGGCGGATTCATCTTCGATGCCCGCAGCCTGCCCAACCCCGGGCGTGAAGACCAGTTCCGGCAACTAACCGGCAAGGACGCGGCGGTCATCGATTACCTCGAACAGCAGGAGAGCGTGCACCAGTACCTCACGCACGCCCGCTCGCTGGTCGATGCCGCCGTAAGCAATTATCAGCAGCGCGGATTCAAAGACCTGATGGTTTCCTTCGGCTGCACCGGCGGCCAGCACCGCTCGGTATACCTGGCGGAACAGTTAGCGAAGCACCTCCAGGGCATCTCCAGCGTCAACGCGGTGGTCCGCCATATCGAGTTGGAGAAGATGGGCAAATGAAGGCGATGATCCTTGCAGCCGGCCTGGGCATGCGCCTGCGCCCGCTCACCGACGACCGCCCCAAGGCGCTGGTCACCGTCGCCGGCCGCACACTACTCGAAATCACGCTCTCGCGTCTGCGCTCCTTCGGCGTTCATGAGGTGATCGTGAATGTGCATCACTACGCCGGAATGATTTGCGATTATCTCAAAGAAAACAATCATTTCGGCATGAGAATTGAAATATCTCCTGAAGACTTCCTGCTCGACACCGGCGGCGGCCTTAAGCATGCCGCATGGTTCTTTTTTGAGGACCGCAAAAGCACGCACGAGCCGTTCATCCTGCACAACGTCGATGTGCTCAGCAACATCGATCTCGGAAGCATGGTGCGGCATCACGCCGGCGAGCAGGCACTGGCCACGCTGGCGGTTCAGGGCCGCGAAACATCGCGCTATCTGCTTTTCGACGACAAGGCCCAATTATGCGGCCGGCAGGCGGGGCGCAACGCGCAGCCGGAGCTGGTGCGTCCCGCTGCCACTGTGCAGCCCCTCGCCTTTTCGGGCATTCATGTGATTTCTCCGCGCCTGCTGGAGATGCTGAGCGACGAAGGCGCCTTCTCCATCATCACCGCTTACCTGCGCCTGGCCGCTCACGGAGAGAAGATCACCGCTTTTCGCGCCGATGAATCCTATTGGCGCGACCTCGGCCGTCCGGAGAATATCGCGCAGGCATCCCGCGATATCGCAAGCGGGGCGTACCCGGATATTTGATCCGAAGGCCGCGTCCTGGAAGACGCGACCCCCTCGGATTTCCCGAGGAGTGCAGAGAGTTCCCATTCGCTCGCCAGGTTGATCGTTCATAGTGGTGTCGAAAAATCCAAGTGATCATTGACCGTAACCTACTCCGCAAGAGTGCACTAGCAGTTTTTGGAGTGGCTGAGGACCAGGAAAGCTGATGTAATCTCAGGCGGGTTGAATTCCGATCGCAATACGGATTGAGTGTTTCTTTGCAAACGGAAGGGGGATCATAGACATCGGCTCGAGGCCGGTTGTGTCGTGCTGGCGCCGAGTGTCGCCGATTGAAAAACAGCAGGTGGCGCGAAGAGGTTGTCATGCGCGAATCCACGCGGTTCGCTGATTCCGGAAGATGCCGAAATGATCAAGCGAAATCGTCCCGCAGACATCACCGCTCTTAGTCTCTTCTTCGGGTTTGGCGCGGTTCTGTGCGCCACCTGCGGCATAGGGCTTCTGTTTCCCAGCACAGCATCACACCCAATCTTCAAAATGCCACCTGCACTCGCCATCATGGGAACTGAGGCCGTGTCCTGGCTGGTTGTGGTTTGTATAGTATGCGTTGTCGCTGCACTTGGACTCTGGCGTTGCTCCTACTGGGGTTTTATATCGGCGACGGTAGCTCTTATTTTGTTTCTTGCGCTCCACTTTCTGCGTGCGCTGTTTACGAATGCATGGTGGGAACTCATGGTGATCCTGATGATAGGCGCGCTGATCATCTGGTACCTGCGCAAAAGGTCCCATGTATTCATCCATCGAACCCTTGGAATGTGAGCGATGCTCGAAGGCGCAAACAGAGCCTCCCGAGCCCGGTGGAGATTTGATGGACTCTTCTGCGAGCACTCAATTCTCGATAGAAGACAGAGGCTACTACGCTCGTGGACGTGAAGCCTTTATCCGGATAAGTCTTCTTGCGGTCATGGGTGTTAGTTGCGTCCTTCTCCTGCGTCCATTCCTGAACTTAATCATTTGCGCGATCATCATCTCGATCGGGATCTACCCTGCGCATCGGATGCTCACAAAGGCTCTACGCGGACGGACAAAGCTGTCCGCCGCCCTCTGTAGTGCCCTGCTCTTGGTCGCGCTGATTCTGCCGTCCTTGTTGCTGGCGGGGACGCTGGTGAGTGGGATTCAAACGATCATTCATCACGTGCAAGCCGGGCGGCTTAATATCCCCCCACCCCCGCCGAGTCTCGAAAAGTTACCCGTCGTAGGTCCTCGTCTGGAGGAGCTTTGGATTCTATCCTCCACCGACCTGTCTGAATCGGTGAAGCGCTTTGCTCCGCAAATTCGGAGGGGCATTCCTGCTTTGCTGTCCGTGTCGGCTGGAATCGCCGGCACAATAGTCCAGATCTTTATTGCGATCATCCTTGCAGGATATTTTCTGGCGACCAGCGAAGCGTGCGGACGCTTTGCGGACAGGGTTTTTGCTCGTATTTTCACCGATCAGGGCACTGAGTTCGAAGACCTGGTAAGTGCCACAATCAGAACCGTCGCCAACGGCGTTCTCGGCGTCGCGGTCATTCAAACGCTTTTAGCCAGCCTGGGATTCTGGCTCGTGGGATTACCGGGACTGGGCCTATGGTCATTACTCTTTCTAATAGCCGCGGTTTTGCAGGTTGGCGTGCTTGTGCTTGTGCCGGCAGCGCTCTACGCGTTCGCGGCATTCCCGATGACCCATGCAGTGATCTTCCTGGTGTGGTGCATCTTCGTTGGCCTGATAGATAACGTCTTGAAGCCCATACTTTTGGGACGCAGCGGCAAGGTTCCCATGCCCGTCATTTTTCTTGGCGTGATTGGCGGATTTATGGCGATGAATAGCATTATCGGCCTTTTCGTCGGCGCCATTGTCCTTTCAGTGGGATACAAGCTGTTTATGGCGTGGCTGGACAGCGAAGAGCCGCATGTAACTGCAGCTGATGAGACCCATTCGGTCCCTTAGCGTTTCCTTTGAATCCGAGAGTGGCGGCCATGCTGACCTTCGCCTGAACATTTCTGGAAGGGCCACTCCCCGGGAGCAAGCCTGTGAGGTCTCCCAATTGTTCCGAATGCGCCAGAGCTGGCACACTAGGGCACAGATGTCCCAATAGCAGTTCTCCTTTGGCAGTAAACCGAAGACGAGAATTGAAGTGGCGCTTCCCTCAAGGAAGCGCCACCTTGGATTGAAATCGCAGGGGCTACATTTGAAGGAGAAGTTCCTTAACTGCTAGCTCCGTGGCACTTCTTGTATTTCTTGCCACTGCCACAGGGACAGGGATCGTTACGTCCCACCTTGTCGCCCGTGCGGTGCTGCGAGGGTCGGCTTGACTCACCGGCGCCCGCGCGGCTGGCCACCGCAAGCTCGCGCTGCTTCTTGCGGTGAAACTCCTTTTCGAGCTCGTCGATGGTGGTGGAAGGCTGCCGCGTGTGGATCGGAATCTCCTCGACCGGCGTCGAGACGGCCACACCCTCCAGAGCGAACGGCTGCGCGGCGCTAGCCACGGGCGGCGCCTTGGGCACTGAGCGCCTGGGCCGCGGCTCCACTTCAACAGGCTGGCCGTCGGCGCCGACAATCTGCATCCGGAAGAGGAAGCGAACTGTATCCTCCTGGAACTTGATCATCATCCCCTCGAACAGGTCAAAGGATTCCTTCTTGTAGGCCACCAGCGGATCCTGCTGCGCATAACCGCGCAGGCCGATTCCTTCTTTCAGGTGGTCCATCGAGAGCAGGTGATCCTTCCATAGGCCGTCGATCACGCTGAGCATCACCATGCGCTCGTGATAGCGCATGGTTTCGGCTCCCAGGATCTTCTCTTTCGCCTCGTAGTGCTCCTTCAGCTTGCCAAAAATCTCCTCGCCGATCTCGTGGCGGCTCAACTGTTCGGGATTGATCTCCGCGTCGGTAAGGTTCAGCCCGAACTGGTCGTAGACCTTCTCTTTCAAGGTCTTCATGTCCCACTGATCGGGCCTGAACCGCTCGCTTGCATACTCGTCGAGAAGGCCGGCGAGAATTCCGGCGACGTAGTCCTCCAGGATCAGCTCCCGCTGCTCCACGCCCTCCAGAAGCTGGTGGCGGAGGCCGTAAACGGCCTCGCGCTGCTTGTTCATCACGTCGTCGTATTCGAGCAGGTGCTTGCGGGCCTCGAAGTTCTGCGCTTCAACGGCCTTCTGCGCGCCCTCGATGCGCTTGGAAATCATCTTCGATTCGATGGGCACACCCTCTTCCATGCCCAGCCGCTCCAGCAACGTGCTCACCCACTGCTTGGCGAAGATGCGCATCAGGTCATCTTCAAGCGAGAGAAAGAAGCGGGACTCGCCGGGATCGCCCTGACGGCCGGCGCGCCCGCGCAGCTGATTGTCGATGCGCCGTGACTCGTGCCGCTCGGTGCCCAGGATGAACAGGCCGCCTGTCTCGATCACCTTGTCGTGTTCCGCCTGCGCCGCGGCCGCATGGCCATTGAGAGTTTCCGCCCAATCCGGCTCAGAGACCTCGAACTCCTGGCCCTGGTAGTAGAAGCGCAGAAAACCGGCCGGCGCCATGGGATTGATGGCTCCCTCGGCCACGCTGATGGCGCGCGCCTTGCCCTTCTTCACCATTTCCTGACGGGCCATGAACTCCGGGTTGCCGCCCAGCAGAATATCGGTGCCGCGGCCGGCCATGTTGGTGGCGATGGTGACCATCCCCAGCCGCCCGGCCTGGGCCACAATCTCAGCTTCGCGCTCGTGGAACTTGGCATTCAGCACCACATGGCGAATGCCTTTGCGCTGCAAAATCCCCGAAAGCCGCTCGGACTTTTCAATGGACGTGGTGCCGACCAGCACCGGCTGCTTCTTCTCGTGCAGCTCGGCGATGTTCTCGGCCACCGCGTTGTACTTCTCCTTCTCAGTCCGGTAAACGACGTCGGGATTCTCGACGCGCAAGAGCGGCTTGTTGGTGGGAATCACCACGATCTCGAGCTTGTAGATTTTCTCGAACTCGGCGGCTTCGGTTTCGGCGGTGCCGGTCATGCCGCTCAGCTTTTTGTAGAGGCGGAAATAATTCTGGAAGGTGATCGTCGCCAGGGTCTGGTCTTCCTTGCGGATGCTGACGCCCTCCTTGGCCTCGATGGACTGGTGCAGGCCGTCGGACCAGCGGCGGCCCGGCATCAGGCGGCCAGTGAAGGTGTCCACGATGATCACTTCGCCGTCTTTGACCACGTAGTCCACGTCGCGCTTATAGAGGGCATGGGCTTTGATGGCGGTCTCAACATAGTGTTTCAGATCCCAGTTCTCGGCGTCGGCGATATTGCCGATGCCCAAAAGCTTTTCGATCGTCTCCCATCCCCGGTCGGTTACGCCGATGGTGCGCTGCTTCTCGTCAATGATGTAATCGCCGGTAAGGTGCTTCTCGCCCTCGGCGAGCCGGATGCCCAATTTCTCCTGGCTCTTAATGTCAGTCGACTCGATCTCTTCACCCAGTTCCAACTTGGGAATGATCTGCCGCACGCGCGCATACTTGTCGGTGGTCTGATCGGTGGGGCCGGAGATGATGAGCGGGGTGCGCGCCTCGTCGATCAGGATTGAGTCAACCTCGTCAACAATCGAATAATAATGACCACGTTGCACGCAATCCTTCAACTCGAACTTCATATTGTCGCGCAGGTAGTCAAAGCCGAATTCGTTGTTGGTGCCGTAGGTAATATCGGCCCCATAGGCGGCGCGGCGCTCCTGATCGTCGAGGTCATGAACGATGACGCCGACGGTCAGGCCCAGGAACTCGTAAATCTTGCCCATCCACTCGGCGTCGCGCTTGGCCAGGTAGTCATTCACCGTGACCACGTGGACGCCGCGCCCTGCGAGTGCGTTCAGGTAGCAGGGGAGGGTGGCGACCAGCGTTTTGCCTTCGCCGGTCTTCATTTCGGAGATCTTGCCCTGATGCAAGACCATGCCGCCGATCAACTGCACATCGAAGTGGCGCATTCCAACCGTGCGCCATCCGGCCTCGCGGACCACCGCGAAGGCCTCATGCAGCAACTCGTCGAGTGCTTCCCTTTCGGCTTCTTCAATCTCTTTTTCGTCGGTGAGTCCTTCGAGCCGCGCCGCGATGCGCGCCCGAAACTCCACCGTCTTGGCACGCAACTGCTCGTCGCTCAGTTGCCGGACTTCCGGTTCCAGGGCATTGATGGCGGCCACCCGCGGCATGAGCCGCTTGATGATCCGCTCGTTCGACGTACCGAAGACCTTCGTTAATACTTTCTCGAACTCAACAGCCACAAATATCTCCGTCTACCAGTGTAAATGCAAGGCCGCAAACCGGGTTAGGAACTCCAGGTGCAAAAGCCCTCTGCACCGATCCCAAAGACACGGCCTCACCAGGAATACCTCCACCAGCCCGCCATGTTCAATGCGGCAACGCGCGCATCGAGCCTGATACCTTTAGATTGCCGCTCTGCTCGCTCCTGCTAAAGGGAAGCCCCCGGCGCGAACGCCGAGGGCTTATCCACTTCATTGATTCAAGTCTCAGTTACTGAACAACAGCACTCCCGCGGCCTTTTCCTCACCCGTGCTCTCGTCGGCGCTCACCGGCCGGTAGAAGAGCTGGTTCTTGTCGAGGTAGACCTCGAGGAAGGCCGGACGCTCGGTGATCTGCCCACCGATAAGCGCCTCCGACAACGGATCCTCGACGTAGCGCTGCAGGGCGCGGCGCAATGGACGCGCTCCGTAGCTGCGGTCGACGAGCGTCTTTTCGAGGATCCATTTCTTGGCTTCCTCGGTGACGGAGATGGTGATGGCCTTCTGCGCCAGGTTTCCGTTCAACTGCTGCACCAGCAGCTCGACGATCTGGATCAGATCGGCATCCGACAGCGACTGGAAGAGAATCACCTCATCGAGACGATTGAGGAACTCGGGGTTGAAGGTCTTCTTCACCTCGTTCTTGACCAGTTCCTCCACCTTCTCGCTGACGATGTCTTCGCGATCGCTCTGGAAGCCGAGTCCCTGTTTCTTCTGCAGGTGCCGAGCGCCGATGTTCGAGGTCATGATGATGATGGTGTTCTTGAAATCGACGGTATTGCCCAGCCCGTCGGTCAATTGACCATCCTCAAAGACCTGCAACAGGATGTTGAACACATCTGGATGCGCCTTCTCGATCTCGTCGAGCAGGACGACTGAGTAAGGCGAACGCTTAACCCGTTCGGTCAGTTGGCCGCCCTCCTCGTAGCCCACGTAGCCCGGAGGCGAGCCAATGAGCTTGGAGACCGAGTGCTTCTCCATGAACTCCGACATATCGAAGCGGATCAGCGCCTTGTCTGACCCGAAGAGGAACTGGGCCAGGGTGCGGGCCATCTCGGTCTTGCCGACGCCGGTGGGTCCGAGGAAAAGGAAACTGCCGATGGGCCGGTTCGGAGACTTGAGACCTGCACGGGAGCGGCGAATGGCGCGGGCCAGCGCGCTGATGGCCTTATCCTGCGAGATGACACGCTTGTGCAGCTCTTCTTCCACCCGCAGCAGCTTTTGTGTCTCCTCTTCCTTGATGCTGGTGACCGGCACGCCGGTCCAGCGGCTGACCACGTCCTCGATGTCTTCGCGGCTCACAATGCCGGCCGCAGAGTCATCCAGGTGATACTTGTCGCGCAGAGCACGCAGGTTTTCGCGCTCCTTGCGCTCCTCGTCCGAATAGAAACGCGCCTTCTCGAATTCATGGTTGGCGATGGCCGAATCCATGCGGTGCACGATGAACTTGATCCGTTTCTGCACCTCGGTGATCTCCTCGGGCAGCGAGGTCTGGCGCAGCTTGACGCGCGCGCCGGCCTCGTCGATCAAGTCGATAGCCTTATCGGGCAGGAAGCGGTCGGGAATGTAACGGTTCGAGTGCGCCACGGCAAACTCCACCGCATCGTCGGTGTAGCTGACTGCATGGAACTTCTCATAGCGGTCCTTGATGCCCATGAGAATCTTGATTGCATCGGCCTCAGTGGGCGGTGGCACTTTGACCGCCTGGAAGCGGCGCTCCAGCGAGCGGTCCTTCTCAATGGATTTGCGGTACTCGGCCGGAGTGGTGGCGCCAATGCACTGAATTTCGCCACGGCTCAGCGCCGGCTTGAGGATATTGGCCGCGTCAAGCGAACCCTCGGCAGAGCCCGCGCCCACCAGTGTGTGCAGCTCGTCAATAAAGACGATGGAATTCTGGTTCTCCATCAGCTCTTTCATGATGGTCTTAAGCCGCTCCTCGAATTGGCCGCGGTACTTGGTGCCGGCCACGA
This sequence comes from Acidobacteriota bacterium, assembly GCA_021846945.1. Classification (GTDB taxonomy): domain Bacteria; phylum Acidobacteriota; class Terriglobia; order Terriglobales; family Acidobacteriaceae; genus Telmatobacter. The sequence goes on from JAJZVZ010000065.1 coordinate 10,559, forward strand.
TGAGCGACAGGTCGAGCCCCAGAACGCGCTTGTCGGCCAGGAAGCTGGGGACTTCGCCATCGGCAATGCGCTGAGCAAGGCCCTCGACAATCGCCGTCTTGCCGACACCCGGCTCGCCGATCAACACGGGATTATTCTTGGTGCGGCGGCAGAGAATCTGCACCACGCGCTCCAGCTCGCCGTCGCGGCCCACCAGCGGGTCAAGCTGACCGTCCATGGCGGCCTGGGTCAGGTCGCGGCTGAACTCTGCCAGTAAGCTGCTTTCGCGCTGGCGCTGCTGCTGCGGAGCTTTTTCCTGGGTGACGCGTGCCAGCTCGTCGCGAATCTGCGCCAGCTTGAGGCCGCGCTCTTGCAGAATTTCGGAGGCAAAGCACTTCTCCTCGCGCAACAGGCCCAGAAGCAGGTGCTCGGTGCCGATGTGCTTGTGGCCCAGCCGCTCGGCTTCCTCCGCCGCGTAAGCCAGTACCCGCTTGCATTCGTTCGAAAGCGGCAGGTCCACGCTGGTGGAGACCTTCTCGCGGATTGTGGTGTGCGCCTCGATTTGCTTGCGGATGGATTCCACCGAGGCATGCGAGCGCAGGAATCGGTTGGTTAACGCCTTGTCCTCGCGCAGCAGGCCGAGCAACAAGTGCTCGGTCTCGATATAAGGCGAGCCGAACTGGCTGGCCTCATACCGCGCGAAGAAGATCACGCGCCGTGCCTTCTCCGTATAGCGTTCGAACATGATGTTCCCCCTTGCAGCAGGCTACCGGCTGGAGTAACCGTCCGGTTCGCTTCCCGGCTTCGGTCCAACCCGCGCGTGCCATTTTTTATCTGCGCCGCCGAAGGCCGATGGAAAAGCACCGTCCCAGCCTACGAACAGCTCTTGTGGATGGTTCTGGGACCGCTTGCTCCCAAACATCCCCCGCGTTCTTGCTGCCGGAAGACTCCCATCCTATCCTCTTCAACCCGGAAGAGACACCAAAGTTATTCACTTCCAGGCTGTCTATTTATAAGACTCAGAAACCCAGCCGAACGGTGCATGATCCACTACAGCCTTCCGGCAGGGTTAACCAATTGCGGCACGGCCGTCAGCCGTCCCCCCTCCAGTCGCAGAACCCTCGTACAGCGCGCGGCCAGATCCATATTGTGCGTTACCAAAATCGAGGTCAGCCCGTGACTTGCGTGCAACCGTCCAATCAGCTCGAACACCCGATCGGCGGTCATGGCATCCAGATCGCCGGTAGGCTCGTCGGCCAGCAGCAGGCGGGGCTGGTTGACCACAGCACGCGCCAGAGCTACGCGCTGCTGCTCGCCGCCCGAAAGCTCACCAGCCCGATGATCGCCGCGATCCTCCAAACCCACCTCCCTCAACCAGTTAGCCGCAACAGCCTGCGCGTCGCGCCGGTTTACGCCTCGCGCCATCAGCGGCATCGCCACATTCTCCTGCGCGGTAAACTCCGGCAGCAGGTAATGAAACTGCCAAAGGTAGCCGATCTCCCGGTTGCGAAAGGCGGCTGCCTCTCGCGGGGTGAGCGCGGCCACGTCAGTTGAGGCGCAGTATACCTTTCCCGTGGAAGGAGCATCAAGAGCGCCCAGAATGTGCAAAAGTGTGCTCTTTCCTGCTCCCGATTGGCCCACAATAGCAACCAGTTCGCCAGCTTCAACCTGGAAGTCAAGATCTTCGAATAGCGTGAGCGCGCCGCGCGCGGTCTGGTAAGTCTTACGGAGACCCTCGACCCGAATGACTGGGGACCCATCTCCGGGGTTCAGCGGCACTCGTGACCCCGGCTCCCGATCTGTACGGGAGTCCTGGCCGGCAGCCGCTGGAGATGCTTTCATCATCCGGTTAACCAAATTCTATATGATCAAAGCCAATTTTGTAAGCATCCAATCCGCGAGCGGTTCAGTGGTATCGCCTGCGTAACAACCACCAGTGCCACCCGACGGGCATAACAGGAGGAAAACCATGCGTGTATTTGTTACCGGCGCCACCGGATTCATTGGCTCGGCCATCGTTCCCGAACTCATCGACGCCGGGCACCAGGTCCTAGGCCTCGCTCGCAACGATGCGGGTGCTCAGTCCCTTATCGCTGCCGGCGCCCAGGTGCACCGGGGACATCTTGAAGATCTTGAAAGCCTGCGCAGCGGAGCGGCTGCGGCGGACGCAGTCATCCACGCCGCCTTTATCCACGACTTCTCTCGATTCCGGGAAAACTGCGAAATTGACCGGCGCGCCATCGAGGCTCTTGGCTCGGCCCTTGCCGGCTCAGACAAGCTCCTCATCGTCACCTCCGGAACCGGCATGTCGGCATCAGGACCGGGCATGCCCGCAACCGAGAGCGATTCCCCGGTCAGCTCCGCGGTGATCCCACGCGCCGCCACTGAGGAAGCCGCCGCCGCCGTTGCGGCCGAGGGCGTCCGCGTCGCCGTCATGCGTCTTCCCCAGGTCCACGACACGACGAAGCAGGGTCTCGTTACCTATGCCATTCAGGTTGCCCGTGAAAAGGGCGTTGCGGCATACGTCGGCGACGGCCATAACCGCTGGCCTGCCGCTCATCGACTCGACGTCGCACGCCTCTACTGCCTTGCGCTCGAAAAAGGAGAAGCAGGCGCGCGCTATCACGCCGTAGCCGAAGAAGGCGTGCCCGCCCGAGCCATCGCTGAGACCATCGGCCGCAGCCTGAACCTTCCCGCCGCTTCCATCACGCCTGAACAGGCCACCGCTCACTTCGGCTGGCTCGCGACCTTCGTCAACCTGGATCTGCCCGCCTCCAGTGCGCAAACGCGCGAAAAACTCGGCTGGAACCCGGCCGGACCAACACTGCTCACGGACCTCAAGAACATGCGCTACAACCACGCCTGAACAAGCGACAGCATCGATTCAAATTCAGGTTTGGGATTGAACCAGGTTTGCAGGCTGGCGCGTCCCGGTGCCCGTCCGGACAGGTGAGACCTGAAACAAGCAGACTCCCACCTGGTCGCCCGCCTGCTCCAATCGGGACTATGGCACCGGACAAAAGAAGGCGCAAACCTTCGGCGCGAGAGAGCCTATCACGGACGTCGAAGGATATCCTTGTCGTCTTCGGCTGTCCCAGGTCATCGTGGTTCAGGTGCGCGGGAGGATACGAGGGCATCAAATGCAACTGATATAAACCGGCTCATGACATCTCTCCTTCGGGTGTCTCTTCAGTTACCGCCCAGGCCACATAAATTCTTCGCTATTATTTCGCTCGTAATGCTATAGTTTCTCTGATGATCAAGTGCGCCAGACAACCGTCACCTCCGCCTCGCGGTACTCGCGAGGCGGGGTGCATCGATCCGTGCATTGAAGCTGACTCTATGCGCAAAATCCGCTCGGCTTCTTTGGCTGACTCCACCCATCAGGATGCGGGCAGTTCTCGCCACGGTGTCCAGTTCTGGTACGCAGATTTTGCATATATCGTCGCATATGATTGCCACGATTGCGTACGAATGCAAACAAGTGAAACTCCATCAACATACTCATATTCAAAGACTTATTGCATGTTCCCCAATAGAATCAAAACCGTGGAAAGGGGTGGCGAGAAGTATTCGCTATGATGCGCATGGCAGTTACACGCAGGCAAAAAGAGGTTCTCGACTTTCTGGAGTCGTTTGTAACGCGCAACGGCTATTCCCCGTCGTTTGAGGAAATTGCGCGCGGAATGGGGCTGAAGAGCCTGGCCACCGTGCACAAGCACATCACCAACCTGGAAAAAAAGGGGATGCTGGACCGCGTGCACAACCGCAGTCGCTCGATTGACGTGGTGCCGCCGGGGTCGCGCACCCGCTCCACCTTCAAGCTGCCGCTGGCCGGGCGTATCGCCGCCGGGCTGCCCGTGGAGACGCTGGAGTCAGCCGAGAGCATCTCACTGCACGATGTGGTGGGCAACCGCGACGTGTATGCGCTGGAGGTTCGCGGCGACTCGATGCGCGACGAGCACATCATCAACGGCGACTACGTGCTGGTGGAGCGCACCCGGACGGCACGCCAGGGCGAGATTGTGGTGGCGCTGGTGCGCGGCTCCGAAACGACCTTGAAGCGCTTTTATCCGGAGGGAAACCTGATAAGGCTGCAGCCCTCCAATGCCGAGATGGACGCCATCTTCGTACCGGCAGCACAGGTGGCGATTCAGGGCCGTGTGCTGGGAGTGTTGCGCAAGTACAGGTAGCGAGGACATAAAAATAAGCTTCAAGAATTACTTGAAGTTAATCCGTTACACTGCTCCCTGAAAAGGGGTTACCTTCGAAGAGAATGCAAGACTTTAGCCGTAGTCACCACCTGGCCTACGTGCCGCTGGGTGTGATCGGCCACATGAACCAGCGCACCGCCGGCTGAGGTGGGCAACTGCTTGCGGCCTACCGTACGCGCGGTTTCCAGGTCAGCCGTAGCCAGCGCCCGCACCCGCTCAGCCGCATCGCGGAATGATGCTTCCACCTCCGCCAGCAGCTCGGCGAGTACCTCCTGGCCGCTCTCTTCGGCTTTGAGCCGGGCCAGTTGCTCGCTGGAAAGCTGGCCGCCCTCGGCGTAGGTCAGAATACGGTCTGTGGAGCGGGCGATGTGCCGCAGATGGCGGGCAACCGGCATCAGTCCGAGAGGTTGGGAATGGACCTCGGCGTCGGTCAGGCCGGCGGTCCACTTGCCCAGGTCTTCGAGAGCGAGGTCAAGAGCGTGGAGAACGGCGCGAGCCACGGTGGGCACCTCGGCGTGGGTGCCGCGGAGCCAGGGCTCGATGGAAGGCTGCGGAGCTGGGGAAGCGCTCATATGAAATTGTCCTTTGTGGCCGGAAGAGCGGGCTCAGCTCGTGCTCTTCACGCGCACTACGGTAATCTTCTCGAATCCTTCTTCGAAGGTCGGAGGCTTAAGCTTTTCAGCCATCTTGCGCATCACATCTTCACTGACCGAGCGGTCGCGCTGGCGGTTTCGCTCCAGGCAAACTTCAAGTGGCACATCGAAAAAGACCGCTTGTACCTGATAACCAAAGCTTTGCGCCATCTTGATCCACTGGCGCCGCTCGTGGGTGGAGAGGTTGGTTGCATCCACGTAGTTCCAGGGCATCCTGGCGATGAGCCGGGCCCGCAGGAGCGAACGCAACGTGGAGAAGACCAATCCCTGGTAGCGCTGCTCCTCGACATCGTCGAAGAGGATGCTGCGCAGCAGATCGCTGGAGAGCGGGGTGACGCCGCGGCGCTGGAACCAGGTCGTCTTGCCTGAGCCGGGCAGGCCGATCGCGAGCACAACGTAGCCCTTGGGCGCCTTGCCGGCTGCGCCGGGCTCCGGGGGAGGAACCGTAGGCATCTCCGGCTGCGTCTCCAACTCCAGGCGGCCTGAGCCGGCCGGTTCGTGCCACTCCTGCTTTTGCGGCTGGGCCGGTTTGGCGTGCGCGGCTTCCGGCGGCCGGTGAGGGTGAGCCTGCGTGGCTGCCGAGGGCTCGTCCAGATAGGACGGCACCAGTGGAGCCGGTTGATTCGCTGGGAGTTCCTGGCCGATTCTGCCTGTCGATTCCGAAAGATTTGGTGTACGTCTGGAGCGTCTTCTCATCGCGCCTTCTAGTCTTTGCCCTGTTACCCGAATACCACAATTGACCCGACGCTGGAAAGGGTGTGCATTCCGTCACATACAGTGGTGTACCAATACCGGCAAGCTGAGTGGGAACATTCCTGCGCGCGGCGGGAAAAGCGGTGATGCGGTACGCCCCGGCGCCCGCAGTGTTACGATGAAGGGTTTGGTGGAATTGCCTTTCGAGCCAATTCCAAACGCCGAAGGCAATAAGCGAAAGCGTTTTATGAGTTGCACTCCTGCGCGGCCGATGAGACCGGGCAGGCGCGGTCCGTGGTCTGCCTGGGGCAGGAATTTGCCTTCGGGATCGCGTTGTCGGCCTTCCCCAAACGTCGCGTAGACGGTTCCATCGCGAATGATGGGCCGAAACCACAGCTTTACAGACAACCAAGGAGAATCGACACATGGCAGTAAAGGTTGGTATCAACGGCTTCGGCCGGATTGGCCGCAACGTTTTGCGGGCTGCGCTGGGAAACAAGGAGATTGAGTTTGTTGCCGTCAACGATTTGACCAGCCCGGCAACCCTTGCCCACCTGCTCAAGTACGACTCAATCCTGGGCAACCTGCCCAATGAGATCAAGGCCGGCGATGACTTCGTCTCTGTCGACGGCAAGAAGATCAAGGTCTACGCCGAGAAAGACCCCGCCAAGCTGCCCTGGGCCGATGTGGGCGCGCAGATCGTGGTCGAATCCACCGGCCGCTTCACCGATGCGAATGTGGCCAAGTCGCACCTGGGCGCGACCGTCAAGAAGGTCATCATCTCCGCCCCCGCCAGCAACGAAGACCTCACCATCGTTCTGGGCGTCAACCAGGACAAGTACGACCCGGCCAAGCACAATGTCCTTTCCAACGCCAGTTGCACCACCAACTGCCTGGCTCCGGTCGTCAAGGTTCTCATCAAGGAATTCGGCATCGTCAGCGGTATCATGACCACCATCCACAGCTACACCAACGACCAGGTCATTCTCGACTTCCCGCACAAGGACCTGCGCCGCGCCCGTGCCGCCGCATTGAACATGATTCCCAGCTCGACCGGCGCCGCCAAGGCCCTCAAGCTGGTCATTCCCGAGGTTGCCGGCAAGCTCGACGGCTTTGCCATCCGCGTCCCCACCCCCAACGTTTCCATCGTCGACCTGACCTTCATCAGCGAGAAGACGGCGGACGCCAAGGCCGTGAACGCCGCGCTGAAGGCCGCTTCGGAAGGCGAGCTGAAGGGCATTTTGGGCTACGACGAGAACCTGCTGGTCAGCTCCGACTTCAAGGGCGATAAGCGCTCCTCGATTGTGGACGCGCCGCTCACCAAGGTGGTGGGACAAAGCGTGAAGGTGCTGAGCTGGTACGACAATGAGTGGGGCTACTCGAATCGCGTGGTTGATTTGATCGGCTTCCTGGCCAAGAAGGGGCTGTAAAGACAGTTGTCAGCCGACAGTTGTCAGTTCTCAGCCGATGGGAATCATTCCCGGACGCCCAGGCTTTGCTGTGCTGTAGCAGATTTTCGCCACCATGGGTGAACAACAATTCTCCGGAATGCGTTCCATCCGCCGAGAGCTGACAGCTGAAAACTGATAACTGAAGATTGACAACTAACTGAAAGCTGCTCTACGGAAGGCGCAAACTCATGTCCAAGCTCACGATTCGCGACGTCGAACTGGCCAACAAAAGGGTGTTTATCCGCGTCGATTTCAACGTTCCGCTCACTGAAGACGGATCGACGATCACCGACGACACCCGCATTGTGGCCACCCTGCCCACTATCGTTTACGCCCTTCAGCACCGGGCCAAGGTGATTCTGGCTTCGCACCTGGGCCGCCCCAAGGGCAAACCTAATCCAAAATATTCGCTGCGCCCCGTGGTGGACCGCCTGCGCGAGCTGCTTGACAAGAAGCTCGGCGCCAAGGTTAACGTGGCCTTCGCGCCCGATTGCATCGGCGACGTGGCCAGCGAAATGGCGCGCCAGCTTGAATCCGGGCAGGTTCTGCTGCTTGAGAATCTTCGCTATCACGCCGAAGAGGAGGCCAACGATGTCGCCTTCTCGAAGGCACTGGCCTCACTGGCCGAGATCTACGTGAATGACGCCTTCGGCAGCGCTCACCGTGCGCACGCCTCGACAGAGGGGATTACGCACTTCCTGAAGCCCGCCGTGGCCGGCCTGTTGATGGAGAAAGAGATCACCTATCTCGGCAAGGCGCTTGAATCGCCGGAGAAGCCTTTTGTGGCCATCATCGGGGGGTCGAAGATCTCGGGCAAAATTGACGTGATCCAGAACCTGCTCGACAAGGTAGACACTCTGGTGATCGTCGGCGGCATGGCCTACACCTTTCAGCGCGCGCTGGGCGTGAAGACCGGCAAGAGCCTCGTCGAGGAAGACCGCATTGACATGGCGAAGGAAGCGCTGGCCAAGTCGAAGGTCAAGGGCGTCAACCTGCTGCTGCCGGTGGACAACATCCTGGCCGACAACTTTGCGGCCGACGCCAGGACGCAGACGTGGGATTGCTCGAAGGACTTCCCGGAAGACTGGCAGGGACTGGACATCGGGCCGAAGACAATCGCAGCGATTGAGAAGGTGGTTGCAACCGCGAAGACAATCGTGTGGAACGGCCCAGCGGGCGTCTTCGAGTTTCCGCGCTTCGCGGTGGGGACGAACGCCATTGCCAACGCGGTCGCGGCCAACAAGACGGCCACTTCAATTATCGGCGGCGGCGACTCGGTGAGCGCGATCAACCAGGCCGGCGTAGCCGACCAGATCACGCATATCTCCACGGGCGGCGGAGCCAGCCTGGAGTTTCTGGAAGGCAAGAAGCTGCCGGGCGTGGAGGCGCTGACGGAGAAGTAGCGCAGTTGTCAGTTGTCAGTTGTCAGGGATCAGTTGTCAGAAGGCAAATCGCATTCGGCAGAAGTACGCTGGATGCGATTTTTATTTACGACGGCGCTCGCTCCAACTCCTGCACTCCCGTGAGATTACTACCAATTCCCTGTGCATGCACGCCGAGAGATCGCGCTGTGCCCACCGTCACCCCGGCGGCAGAAATCGAGCAATTACAATCAAAGCGAGGAACCCACAAATATGCCGCGTAAAGCTCTGATTGCAGCCAATTGGAAGATGTACAAGACGCCCGCCGAGGCCAAGGCCTTTGCCGATGCGTTTCTGCCGCTCGTCGCCGCGCATACGCGCGATGAGATTGCCCTGTTTCCCTCCCCCGTTCTGCTGCCCACCGTGGTAGCCGCCGCCAAAGGCTCCAACGTTGCGGTCGGCGCGCAGAACATCCACTTTGCCGAGGAAGGCGCCTACACCGGCGAAACCTCCATCGGCCAACTGAAGGCCGTGGGTGGAACACACACGCTGATCGGCCACTCCGAGCGCCGCCAGTACTTTGCCGAAACCGACGAGATCGTGAACAAGAAGCTGCACACGGCGCTGAAGCACGGGATCATCCCCGTGGTCTGCATCGGCGAAGTTCTGGAAGAGCGCGAGGCCGGCAAGACGGCCACCGTGCTGAAGACGCAGGTCAACGGCGCCTTCGCCGGCATCACGGCCGAGGCCGCCGCACCCATCGTGATTGCTTACGAGCCGGTGTGGGCCATCGGTACCGGCAAGACGGCCACGCCTGAGATCGCCGCCGATGCGCACCGCATCATCCGCGCGGAAGTCGCAACGATGCTCGGCGCCGCGGTCGCGGCCAATATGCGCATCCTGTACGGCGGCAGCGTGAAGCCTGACAACGCCACGGCCTTGATCGGCCAGGAAGAAATCGACGGCGCACTGGTGGGCGGCGCCAGCCTCAAGCCCGACTCCTTCACCGCCATCGTCAAGTACTGAATCAACTCCGCGCGTGAAGGGCCGCGAACTTCGGTTCGCGGCCCTTCGCATTTATGGCTGTACGGTAGCGTTCTGTCTTCCGCTTCTGTCTCCTGTAGCGCAGGGCCTTGCTTGCTGTTCTTGTCCGCAGGGATTTAGAATCCCGCTGATTCAATTTTGGAGGATTAGCACATGCCCTACGCGCGCGGCCGTCTGTCTGCGGCTTTTGTCAGAATCGCTGCACTTCCCTTCCTGATTTCCGCCATCATGCTGACGGCATATGCATCGTTGCAACCTGCGAGCGCGCAGGTAACGACATCGTTGGCCACGCTCAGGAAGCAGCATCCGCGCCTCTTCATACATGACTCGGAACTGCCCGCGATCAAGAAGGCCATCGCCACCGATTCCTTCGTCAAGACCGTCTACGAGCAGCAACTGGCGTACGGCGAAAAACTGCTGACCACACCGCCGGATGTCTACAGCATCGGCGGCTCCGAGCACACGCTGCTGGCCACGTCGCGCGACATGGAGGGCCGCATCTTTACGCTTGCAGGACTTTATCGGCTAACTGGCGACAAGCGCTTTGCCGACCGCGCGACCCAGGAGATGCTGGCCGCCGCATCGTTTCCGGACTGGTATCCCAAGCACTTTCTTGATACCGGGGAGATGACCGCCGCGCTCGGGCTCGGCTATGACTGGCTGTATCCGGTACTCTCGCCCGCGAACCGCGCCACTCTTGAGCACGCTATCGCCACCAAGGGGATTGATCCGTGGATTGAGCGCATCCGGGACGGCGAGGCCATCCACCACGAACACAACAACTGGAACCAGGTGTGCAACGGCGGCGAAACCATCGGCGCATTGGCCATTGCCGACGAGGACCCCGAACGCGCGCGTGTGATCATCGACCACGCGCGGGAGGCCATCGGCAACATCATGAAGCTGTTTGCGCCCGACGGAAGCTTCGAGGAAGGCCCCGGCTACTGGAACTACGCCACCAGCTACAACGTGCTCTTTCTTGACGCGCTGGATACCGCGCTGGGCACGGACTTCGGCATGTCGGACGCATCCGGCTTCTCCTCGACCGGCGACTACCACATTCAATCGATGGGCCCCACCTATCTATTTGCCAACTTCAGCGATGCCGGTGCAGGCGTCTATCCGTCTCCACAGATGTTCTGGTTCGCGCGGCGCTTCAACAAGCCGTTTTATGCCGAGTACGAGCGCAAAGTAACTCTGAGCAGTAAACTTGACCCGCGCGAAGGGCGGGAAAGCAGCCGGTTCGCGATCTTTTCCGTCTTCTGGGGAGCCGAGGACGCGCAGATGACTGACGGCAAACAGTTGCCGCTGGTGCAGAGCTTTGCGCGCGTGGATCAGGCGTACATGCGCAGCGCTTGGAATGATCCGAACGCGTGGTACGTCGCCTTCAAAGGCGGCGACGCGCACGCCTCGCACGGACACCTCGATCTCGGCACGTTCATCATGGATGCCTTCGACCAGCGCTGGGCCACCGATCTGGGTCCGGATAACTACGGATTGCCCGGCTACTTCGGCCGCCAGCGGTGGAGCTACTACCGCATGCGGACCGAAGGGCATAACACGCTGACGATTGACGCGCAGAACGAGGACCTCGACGCCAAGGCGCCGCTCACGGCCAGCGGCACGATGGGCGATGGGTTCTATGCAATTGCCGATCTGAATCAGGCGTATAAAGGCAAGCTCGCATCATGGAGCCGCGGCGTCGCATTGCTGGATAAAAAACGTGTGCTGGTGCAGGATGAAATTTCACCGGCGCAGCCAGTGGATGTGGTCTGGAACTTCCACACCTTTGCCGATGTGAAGATTGCGGAAGACGGCCGCTCGGCCACGCTGAGCGAGGGCGGGGCTACGCTGTATGCGCGGATTCTGTCGCCAGCATCGGGACGATTCAGCACGGCCAGCACGCAGGCTCCGCCGCCGAATGCGCCCAACCCGGGATTGACGAATCTGGTGATCAACCTGCCGAAACAAGCCAGCGCGGAGACGATCGCTGTCGTCTTTACCGCGCCGGGCGATCCGACACGGCCGGCGCTCAAGCCGCTCGCCGCGTGGAAGTAGCCGCGAAGTTGCGGGAACGGGGCAAGGAGCAGCCGGCGCGGTTAGCATAGAGAGGGCAAGGTGATCGATTTGCCCGAACGCTCGCGACTGACCCCATGGCGCATAGAAAAGCTCAATCCCCCCGCGCACCGCACGCTCCGGCCCCGCCGGTTGTCTCCGGCCGATGGCTGCTTGCGGCTGTGGGCATGGCTCTGGCGGGCGCGGCTCTTTGCACCTGGGCAACGCTGTGTCTCCTGTTCTGGCAGGGAAGCTGGCAGTTGCTCTATCATCCGGCGGCGGCGGTGACGCAGACACCGGCCTCGGGCGGCCTGGCCTTTGAGCCGGTTCAATTTGCGACGACTGAAGCCGGCCGTCCCCGTCTCCGCGGATGGTGGATTCCCGCCGCGCCTGCCGCGCCTTTCAGCGGCTATACCGTGCTTTATCTGCACGGCCAGAGCGGCAACCTGAGCAACACGTTGAGCGCCCTTGAGACGCTGCACGGCGTTGGATTGAACGTGCTGGCCTTTGATTACCGCGGCTTCGGGCAGAGCCAGTTCGCGCATCCCAGCGAGGCGCGCTGGAAGCAGGATGCGGAGTGGGCGATCGCGTACCTGACCGGAACACGGCACATCAATCCGCATGCTCTGGTGCTCAACGGAGTTGACCTGGGCGCCAATCTGGCTCTTGAGGTCGCGGCGGCGCACTCTGAACTGGCGGGGGTGGTGCTGGAGTCGCCGCTGCCCGCGCCGGTGAATGCCATCTTCAACGATCCTCGCGCACGGCTGGTGCCCGCTCACGTGCTCGTGCTCGACCGCTACGATCTGAGCCGGCCCGCTGCGAAATTGAGCATTCCTTCGTTGTGGATGATCGGGCCAGGGCAAAGCGGCGCTCCGCAAAAGCCCTCTGCGTTCGATAAGGTCACGGCTCCGAAGACGCTGGTGTGGCTCACAGCCGGGCCGGACCGGCAAAAGAATTATGCCGCAGCACTCTCACGGTGGCTTGACGGCATTGCGCACCACAGCCGCAACGGCGGGCCGGCCGGTACACCCGCGCATTCAGCACAGGCGCCTTGAAGGGCAGAACGATAAGCCGGCGACCTGCGGAATGCCTCTCTACCGCTTCGGCATATCGCGGTGCAATGCCTTTACCCGGTAGCCGGCTTTCCTCAGTCTTCTGGCCATCTCCTCGGCCATCATCACGCTGCGGTGCTGCCCGCCGGTGCAGCCAAAGGCGACGGTCAGATAGCTCTTTCCTTCGTCCACGTAGTGGGGCAGAAGATAGAGCATCAGATCCGTAAGACGGTCCAGAAACTCCGTTGTCTGCGGAAAGCTGCGCACAAAGGCGGCTACCTTGGGATCCTTGCCGGTCTTCTTGCGGAACTCGGGCACAAAGTGGGGATTGGGCAGGAAGCGCACATCAAAGACCATATCCGCATCGAGCGGCACACCGTTCTTGAAGCCGAAGCTGAGGCATGAGACCAGCATCTGCCTGGACTGCCCGGGGCGGCCAAAACGCGCCTGGATGTGCGCCCGCAGCTCGTGCACGTTGAAGTTCGAGGTGTCGATAAGCGTGTCGGCTACGTTGCGGATGGGATCGAGCAACTGCCGCTCTTCCACGATGGAGCGGGAGACCGTCTCAGAACGGCCAAGCGGGTGCGGCCGCCGCGTCTCAGAGTAGCGCCGCACCAGAACCGCATCCTGCGCATCGAGAAAGACGACGCGCGTCTGCAGGAGCTTTTTCACGCTCTTCAGGATTTCCGGCAGGCGGTCGAGGGTAGCCCCTTCGCGAATGTCGACGACGATGGCCGCTTTTTTAACCTCGGCCGATGCGCTGACCAGTTCGGCAAAATCGGGAAGCAGCTCCAACGGCAGGTTGTCCACGCAGTGAAAGCCCAAATCCTCAAAGGACTTGAGCGCAGAGGCCTTGCCCGCTCCGGAAATCCCGGTGACTATGACCAGTTC
>JAJZVZ010000287.1 GCA_021846945.1 Acidobacteriota bacterium
CGACCTACGAGTCCGGCCGCACCTTGCAGGTGGCCTTTTTCTCCGGGGCCACGCCGCCGGTCATCACTGTCGATGCGCTTGCGAACACGATGAATCTTTGCGGGACCTACACGTACTCTCGATAACCGGCCCTGCAGGCTCCGCCGCGCTTCGGACATCCCAAACAGCGGCGCGCGGTTGCGTCCCAATTCCCGCGCGCACTTTCCCGAATTGCCGCCGGCTGATAAGATGAAGAAAGTTGTGGGGCTGTAGCTCAGCTGGGAGAGCGCCTCGTTCGCAACGAGGAGGTCGCCGGTTCGATCCCGACCAGCTCCACCATCGCATCAATCATCTGCGGCATACCTTACATCTCCCGTCGCCATTTTGTGTCGTTATTTGCGTCGTAGCCCTCGCTGTGTCCCTTGAGTCCGCCGCTTGAAGCGCATGTCTGGAGGGTGCACCGAGCGTGCTCCGCTTCAGCGGTAGTGTAGAGGGCCCAATAGCGGCGAGCGCGTGAATTTTGGGGACTGGAATCAGTACGCAGACTGCGTGTTCTTATGCCACTTTGTCTTTCCCACGGCGGTCAGCCCCTGCAGATTGTGCGCTGGATCCGCTGACAGAACAGGCCGGTTCACACGACTGATACGGCGAACCCGGCACCAGACTTTGGCCAGTGTTGCCCGGCAAGCTGTCATGGATGATCTCCGATCCATGGTCCCACTTCCTGATCCCTGACAACTAAGTATTGGTTTTCCAGAAGAACCAGGCAGCCATGCCCAGGCCGAGGAACACCACGAAAGTGCGGAGGATGCCTTGCGGAATCTTGCGGGCGAAGCGAGCCGAGGCGTAACCGCCAATGCCGCAGGCGATCATAGCCACCAGGCAATAGCGCCACAGCACCTTCCCATCCGCCACAAAGATGAGGAAGGCGCTGCCGTTGGCCAGCGTGTTCGCTACGATTTTCAAGCCGTTGATCTCGTGCAGATCCTGGTAGCCGAAGAGCGAAAACATGGTGATGAGCAGAAATCCCGCACCGGCCCCAAAGTAGCCAACGTAGAAGCCGATGACGATGGTACCGACAAAGACCGCTAGGCGGCGGGGCGGGTGGGTGCTGCCGGCAATGGCGCCTTTGCGCCGCTGTAGCCAGCGGGAGACCGGGCGGCTGACGGCGAAGATGCAGGCGGCTCCCAGCAGCAGCCAGGGCACCAGGCGCATAAAGGTTCTCTGGGGCGTATTGAGCAGGACAAGGGCGCCGCTGGTGCCCCCGAGCAGGCCGGCCAGGCCCATCGGCCAGATCATGCGCAGGTTCTTTCGCACATCCTCGCGATACGCGGCGATGGAGGTGAGCTGGCCGAGCCAGATCGCTACCGTGTTGGTGGCATTGGCCTGCACGGGCAGGATATTCATGCTGAGGATGGCGGGGAAGGACAGGAATGAGCCGCCGCCGGCCACAGCGTTCAGCGCTCCGGCCAGAAAGGTAGCCGTGGCGAGCCAAAGCCAATGCCAGTCAATGTGGGAGGGAACACCGGGAAGGTGAGTCATCCAGTTTGTATTGTAGAGGATCAGAGAGCCCGGCCGGATTGTTGCTGGTGGTGGGCTGGAAGAAAGGATTCGGGGAGGCGTTTTGCCGGGACGGGCCGGGCGAGAGGCGCAGAACCGGACGATCGCGATTAAGCTAATTAAATTCAATAAAATAGATGTCGATCAAAAAATATTAGTAAAATACACTCACATTTTATGAATCATTCGTGCTATAGTCTCATCAGATCGGTTGAGCGGCGGGACTGGAAGCTCCCGCCCACCGTCAAATTCTTGAATGTGATGAGGAGGAAGAACGTCATGGCAATTACTCGTTGGGATCCGTTCCGGGAAGTTGTAGCACTGCAGAACCGCATGAATTCTCTTTTCCGCGATCTGAACGAAGGGGAAAGCCCCCTGACAACTGCCGCGTTTTTGCCGGCCGCCGATATTTATGAGGACGACAAGAAGATCTTGATCAACCTCGAAGTGCCGGGCATCGAAGAGAAGGATCTGGATGTGAGCGTGGAGAACAACACGCTGACCGTGAAGGGCGAGCGCAAGTTCGAGAAAGAGCAGAAGGAAGAGAACTTCCATCGTATCGAGCGGCGCTATGGCAGCTTTTATCGCGCTTTCACGCTGCCCTCGACCGTGGACACGGAGCATGTCGCGGCGAACTACACGGCGGGCGTGCTCAAGCTGGAATTGAAGAAGAAGCCCGAAGCTCAGCCGAAGCAGATCAAGGTGAACGTGGGCAAGTCGCTGGCGGCGTAAGGGCAGCTTTTAGCCGTTAGCTTTCAGCGCTCAGCTTTTCTGCTTGGGCTGGCGGCGATCGATTGAGGGCGCCGGGGTGGCGCGTTGGCCGCCTCGGCGTTCGTGTATCGAGTGATGGCGTAAAGGCAACTATGAGCCGTCGTCTCTGGGCTTTTCCTGCTATGGCTGACGGCGTCATGGGGACTGTTTGGCGCTTTTACTGCCAGGTGCAGAATGAAATATGGAGAAGCCGGACTCCCTTTGTCGGCGAGAGCAGGGTGATAGTTGAAAGCTGAATACTGACGGCTGAAAGCTGTCATTCACGAAGAGCAGGTTAGTGGAGTTCTCATGGCCATTCGTTGGGACAAATTTACGGTCAAATCGCAGGAGGCGGTGCAGCAGGCGCAGGGCCGTGCCGCTGAGCTGGGGAATCCCGAGCTGCAGCCGGTGCACCTGCTGCTGGCGCTGGTAGAGGACCGCGACGGTGTGATTCCCGCCGTACTCGAAAAGGTTGGCGTACCGATTGAGCGGCTGGAGAGCGATCTGCACCGCGTCGAGGAGAAACTGCCTCGCGTGGCGGGCTCGGCCGCGCAGCCCGGCCCCAGCCAGGCGCTGACGCGCGCGCTTGAGCAGGCCTTTCGCGAAGCCGGCAACTTCAAGGACGAGTATGTTTCCACCGAGCATCTCTTGCTCGGCATGACTCACCTGAAGGGCGACGCCGCGAACGATGCGCTGGGCGCGCTGGGCGCCACACGCGACGCCATTTTGCAGGCGCTGACCGCCGTGCGCGGCTCGCAGCGTGTCACCGACCAGAATCCCGAGGCCAAGTTTCAGGCGCTGGAGAAGTACGCCAAAGACCTGACCGACCTGGCGCGGCGCGGTAAGCTCGATCCGGTGATCGGCCGCGACGAGGAGATTCGGCGCGTCGTTCAGGTGCTGAGCCGCCGGACCAAGAACAATCCGGTGCTGATCGGCGAGCCCGGCGTGGGCAAGACCGCGATTGTCGAGGGCCTGGCGCGGCGGATTGTCTCCGGCGACGTGCCCGAGAGCCTGCGCGACAAGCGCGTGATCTCGCTGGATCTCGGTTCCATGCTCGCCGGCGCGAAGTATCGCGGCGAGTTCGAGGACCGGCTCAAGGCCGTGCTGAAAGAGATCGAAGAGTCGAATGGCCAGATCGTTCTCTTCATCGACGAGTTGCACACGCTGGTGGGCGCGGGCGCGGCTGAAGGCGCCATCGACGCCAGCAACATGCTGAAGCCGGCGCTGGCACGAGGCGACCTGCGTGCGATCGGAGCCACCACGCTTAACGAATACCGGAAGTACATCGAAAAGGATGCGGCCCTCGAACGCCGCTTCCAGATCGTTTACGTGGGCGAGCCCAACGTCGAGGACACGATTGCGATCCTGCGCGGGCTGAAGGAGCGCTACGAGGCGCACCACAACGTGCGCATCAAGGATGCTGCGATTGTGGCCGCCGCGACGCTCTCGCACCGCTACATCAGCGACCGCTTTTTGCCGGACAAGGCGATTGACCTTGTGGACGAGGCGGCGGCCTCGCTTGCGATTCAGATCGGCTCGGTGCCGACCGAGATCGACCAGCTGGAGCGCGAGGCGACGTCGCTTGAAATCGAGCGCGCTGCGCTGAAGCGCGAGACCGACACGAACAGCCGCGAACGTCTGGAGGCCGTCGAACGCGAGATCGCCGCATTGCGAGAGCAGATTACAGCGCTGCGCGCGCGCTGGACCAGGGAGCGCGACGCCATCAACCGCATCGGCGAACTGAAGAAGCAGATTGAGGCGCTGCGCTTCGAGGCCGAGGAGCAGACCCGCAAGGGCCAGCTCGACCGCGCCGCGCAGATCCAGTACGGCGAACTACCCAAACTGGAGCGCGAGCTGAAAGAGATGAATGCTCTGCAGGACGGCAATGCGGGCACGGCACGCATGCTGAAGGAAGAGGTGGACGAGGAGGACATCGCCAGGATCGTGAGCAAGTGGACCGGCATTCCGGTCGCGCGCATGCTGGAGGGCGAAGTGAAGAAGCTCGTGCAGATGGAAGAGCGGCTGCGCGAGCGCGTCGTGGGGCAGGATGCGGCGCTCAGTGTTGTGGCGAACGCGATTCGCCGTTCGCGCGCGGGCCTCAGCGATCCCCGGCGACCCATCGGTTCGTTTATCTTTCTCGGGCCGACGGGCGTGGGCAAGACGGAGACGGCGCGGGCATTGGCCGAGTTTCTCTTTGACGATGAGCAGGCCATGGTGCGCATCGACATGAGCGAGTATATGGAGAAGCACGCCGTGGCGCGGCTGATCGGCGCTCCGCCGGGATATGTGGG
>JAJZVZ010000288.1 GCA_021846945.1 Acidobacteriota bacterium
CTTCCAGGATTTCTTCAATCGCTTTTTCGGGGGACAGATCCCCTCGCCCGATGACGGCGGTGACGCCGGCGGCGTCCAGGAATCGCTGGGTTCAGGCTTCATCGTTGATCCGAAGGGCTACATCATCACCAACGAGCACGTAATCGATAAGGCCGACAAGATCTACGTCAAGCTCTCGACCGATCCCGACACTCAGGATCTGGGCCGGCCGGCGCGCGTGATCGGCGTGGACAAAGCCACTGACCTTGCGGTGATCAAGATCGATACCAATTCGTCTCTGCCAACGGTCAAGTTGGGCAACTCCGACCAGGCCCAGGTGGGCGATTGGGTTGAGGCCATCGGCAGCCCGTTCGCACTGGCGCAAACGGTAACGGCCGGCATTATCTCCGCCAAGAACCGGACCATCCAGCCCGGCGCCAGCGGCCAGTTCCAGCATTTTATCCAGACCGATGCCGCCATTAATCCCGGCAACTCCGGCGGCCCGCTGCTCAATATGAACGGCCAGGTCATCGGCGTGAATACGGCTATCTTTACGCAGTCGGCCGGTTATCAGGGCATTGGCTTCGCCATGCCCTCGAACACTGTCGTCTCCGTGTACAACGATCTGATCAGTCCCAGCCACAAAGTGACACGCGGCTCGATCGGCATCCAGTTCCGCGAAGGATTGCCGGAGGCGGTCAACCGCGTCTACGGCTTCAAAAACGGAGTTCTGGTCCAGGAGGTTCAACCCGGCGGTCCGGCGGATAAGGCCGGCCTGAAACCCGGAGACATCATCACCAGCATTGATGGGCGCGCCATCAAGGACGGTGACGATCTGGTCAATGAAATCGCCAGCCGCCGGCCCGGCTCCACGGCTCGCATCGGGTACTTGCGCAACGGGAAGCCCGGTGATACGACCGTGACCGTCGGAGACCGCGACAAGGTATTTGCGAATCTCAATGGCGGCGGATCTCCCTCCGCTCCCGAGGGCGGAGGCGACACCGGCGAGAGCACGCTTGGCATCGTTGTACGTGAGGCTCCGCCAGCTACGGTAGCCAAACTGCACACACCCGGCATGATGATCCAGTCTGTGCGGACGGGTTCCTTCGCAGACCTGCAGGGATTGGAGCCCGGCCTCGTGATCACGCGCATCAACCGGCAGCCAACCAGCAACCGTGAGCAATATAACGCCGTTGTGAACAAGCTCAAATCCGGTGATGATGTGGTTTTTGAGGTGAGGGATCCGCAAAATCCCGGAGGGGGTATCAACTACCTCGGCGGTACGCTACAATAACTGTAATAGAGGCGCCGGCTGACGGGATCTGCAGCCGGCGCCGTGCAAGAATCAATGGAATGCGGAGAGCAAGTCCACTTCGCCGCATTTTTTGTGAATCCGCCGCCTTCCGGGCGGGAGGTTCTCGGGTGCAGGCAGTTTTTTGCCGCGCCTTACATACGATGAGGGCCTCACCTTGCGAGCCTGTCTCCGATAGATATTGCCTTCGGGGATGCAAGAGCCTTGGCAAAACCGGGACATTCCAATACACTGCTTGCGAAGGTTCCGGGAAAAGTATTTTTCTTGAAGGCGGTATTTCGGTGTCGATCTTTCGAGCGACGTTGCTGTTTTTGTTGTTTTCTGCTGCATTGCTGATCTCTCTGCCCATGCATGCCTCGAACGCCAACGAGAGCACAGCAAGCAAGCATGTCCACCGGACGGCTCATCGGGCCACCTCCGCGACAACCCACCGGGCAACCTCTCGAACAACGCGCCATACGGTCCACCGCACGAGCGCCTCCACGCGGAAGGTGCACAGCCGGGTTCGCAGCAGGTACCACTACAGGGCGCGCCGGGTACGTGGCCAGCAGTCCATCGAGCCGGACCGCGTCCTTCAGATCCAGGAAGCTCTGATCCGCGCGCACTACCTGAGTGGCGCGCCAACCGGCAAATGGGATGATTCGACGAAGGACGCCATGCAGAAATATCAGGCCGATCAGGGCTGGCAGACCAAGCTGATGCCGGATTCCCGCGCGCTGAAGAAGCTGGGCCTGGGCGCCGACTACTCTGACGCCATCAATGCCAAAGGCTCGACGTTCTCCGCGCCAGCCGGGACCGACCCGATCCCTACCGAGCAAGCCGAGGGCTTTGCCCAGGCCTCGGGCGTCGACCAGTAAATCTCTCCAAAAGGACTATCCGGATTCGAGCCCGCATCGCGATCCGCGCTGGCCGGCTTTCCCTAAGCGATGCCGGCCACGCGGACTGTGCTTCGAAGACTTCCCTTCCCCTGCGCGCTTCTACCGTCGCCCCGGTGGCAGCCATTTCATCAGAAATTCGTAGCGCGCCTGCGTCGTCGGCAGACCGGAGGTGATGGTGCTGTCGAGGCGGATGATCTCGCCGGTCTTGTCGTAGCGCGGCCACTCAGGCAGGCCAGTTCCATTGGGATCTCCGGTTTTGGCAAAGTTGGTCCAGTAGCTCATCATCTGCTCGCTCAGCTTTCGATCCTCGGGCCGCCAGTCAGCGCCGGGGCGGGTGTCGAGCGTGCCAAAGACATACTCGATGTCGTCCGAGTGGAAGGCATACCAGCCGGGATGATATTTGCTGGGCGGCGCGGCCAGTTCGAAGTGGTAGCGATAGATGGGCGCGTCTCCCGTCTTCAGTTGCGCCTCGACCCACCTCCAGGTGCTGAAGGCAATGAACGTGTCACTGCCGTAATCAATGGCGGAGCGCACAGCCTGCTCGTCGGTATTGCCGGGATAGAGATCAAGAAACTGCGCGGCATGGACTCCGAAATGGTCCTTCGCAAAGGTCGCCCATTTTTCGGCGGTCATGCCCTTGGCCATGGAGCTGTTTTCGTCGCGGTTCCAGCCGGCCAGCAGCGGCACACGAGCCTGCTTTCCCTCGGCATAGGTTTCCGCTATCGGCTCGGTGAGCAGTCGGCCGTCGACGATCGGCCAAAACGGTCCCGCTCCTTTCTTGAGGGCGGCATCGAGAATGGTTGCGGCGGGCAGTGCGCGCAGCTGGGACAGCGTGCTCACGCCAAGTGAGGCTACCCACTCGTCATCCTTCTGCTCGCGAGCCTCCAGTGTGTCTGTACCGGGGCCTCCGACATTCAGCGCACCACCGCTTTCGCCAACGGCCTTTGCAAAGAGCCCGCGTGCCGGGGCCGCGGCCATCAGCGTACTGACGGCAAACGAACCGGCGCTCTCGCCAAAGATGGTCACGTTGGCAGGGTCGCCGCCAAAGTTCGCGATGTTGTCCTTGACCCAGTGCAGCGCGGCCACCATGTCCATCAGGCCGTAATTCCCTGCCGAGCCGTCGCTTTCTTTGGCCAGATCGGTGGTTGCCAGAAAGCCGAAGACACCCAGCCGGTAGTTGATCGTCACCAGCACGACACCCTTGGTCGGGAGGAAATCGCCGTCATGCCGCGGCTCCGAAGCCGAACCGCCCACATAACCGCCGCCGTGAATCCAGAACATCACCGGCAATTTGCTATGTGCCTTCACGTTGGCCGGAATGAAAACATTCAGAAAGAGGCAGTCTTCACTGGGACCATCATCCTGGAAAACCATGTCGCTGAAGACGTGGCCCTGCTCGCAGCGCGCGCCATAGCGGGTGGCGTCACGCACGCCCTTCCAAGGCGCGGGCGGCTCGGGCGGCTTCCAGCGCAGATCGCCCACCGGAGGCGCCGCATACGGCAACCCCAGAAAGGCCCGGACCTTGCCGTCGTTGATGGTCTTGCCGTGGACCTTGCCCTGCGCGGTCTTCACTGTGAGTGAAACGGCATCTGCCGGCGTGGATAGCCCGAGCGTAAGCCCAACAATTGCCAGAGCGCACATCGCCTGCACTCCCATTTGCATTGCGAAACCCTCCGCGCAACACGATACCAGACCGGACCATAGGCGGTTGCGGGCGGGGTCAGCCGGCGGCGGGTTTTCGTGGGGGACAACCGCCCCCCCCAAGCGTAATCAAAAGACGGCAGCATCCCCATGAGTGTTTCTATGCTCTGTAATCCAGTTCGATGGCAATGCGAAAACCAGCGTTGTCAAACTAGCCCTTCAGGTGCATTTCAAGCACTTCAAGAAAGCGCGCCAGCCAGGCTGGATGCGCGGTCCATGCCGGTCCGGTGACCAGCTTGCCATCCACGACCGCTTCAGAAAATTCGACGGCGACAAAGGTTCCTCCGGCCGCTTCCACTTCGGGCGAGCAGGCAGGATAGCAGTTGAGCTTGCGGCCCTTGAGCACTCCCGCAGCGGCCAGCAACTGCGCGCCGTGGCAGAGCGCTGCGATGGGCTTATTTGCGTTGGCAAAGTGGCGAACCACATCGAGAACCCGGGGATTGAGGCGCAGGTACTCCGGCGCGCGGCCGCCCGGAATCACCAGCGCGTCATACTTCACGGCGTTGATCTCGTCGAAAGTAGCGTTGAGCGTAAAGTTATGGCCGCGCTTCTCCGTGTACGTCTGGTCGCCCTCAAAGTCATGAATAGCGGTGCGGACCTGATCGCCTTTCTTCTTGCCCGGACAGACCGC
>JAJZVZ010000066.1 GCA_021846945.1 Acidobacteriota bacterium
GCGCCAGCGCGGAGATGCACGAAACACTGATGCCCACAATCAAAGCCAGCGCCGCGGAACCTGCGGTGATGCTCATCGGTCCGGGCCGGCTGGAAACGTAAAGAGCATTCACGGTGGTCGAGAGCATCCGCACCGCCCCGGCAGCCAGCACCCGGCCCAGCGGCAAAGCCAGCAGTGAACCCAGCGTGCCGAATGCGGCGGCCTCCGCCAGAAATGCCATCAGCACCGCGCTCCGGCTCGCGCCCAGCGCCCGCATCGTGCCGATATCCGGACGCCTGCGCACCACTGACACGGAAAGGGCACTGTAAATGAGAAACGCGCCAACCACCAGCGCGATGTAGCTCAAAATGAGCAGGTTCCAGCGAAACGCCGCCAGCATCCGGCGATTGGCGGCAGTCTCCGCTCCCCGCGCATTCAGCAGCACGCCGGCCGGCAACGCCGCCCTCAGCCGGCTCTGCCAGGTTGCAAAATCACCCTGCGCAGGCGTCCTGATCAGAATTCGATCCAAGCGCCCCTGTTTACCGGTCGCCGCTTGCGCCGCCCCGATGTCCATCAGGATGGCATCGCCGCTCACCTGCTCAGCGCCGGGAAGAATCCCGCGCACAATGTAGGTCTTCGTATGATCGTCGATCAGGAGCGGGATGCGAGCGCCGACGGATTTAGCTAATCCGCTCGTGATCCAAATGGCATCGGGATCATTGATGTGCCGAATGCCCTCGCTCACCTGCGTTGGTCCAATCGCGGATAAGTTCGCACCATTGGCCGCGCCAACCATGTCGATTCCAATGAGAGGAACGGCCTGCCCAGTTTCGGCAACCATCGCGTGATCTTCAATGCGCGGGCTGATCTGCAAGGCATAGGACAGCCGCGCCAGGCGCGCTACTACGGCCTCCGGCACTCCTCCCGCAGCCGTCACTTCAAAGTCGCTCTTCCCTGCCAGCGTCTCGATCGAGGAGTGAAAGGAGCCCGCCGCGGCATTGCCTGCCAGATCGATCGCCACCACCGCAGCATCGCCCAGCGCCACCGCAAACAAAATGAGCAGAGCACGACCGGGCTGCCGGAAAAGCGGCCGCAGAATCAACCGGTAAAACAAGACAAGACCGCTCACAATTATGGTCCCTCCAGGATGCGGCCGTCGCGCATCCGCACGACGTCATCGGCAATTGCCGCGGCCTCCGCGCTATGGGTCGCCATCAAAATCGTGACGCCGCGCTCGGAACAGATGCTCCTGAGCAGTGCAAGAATCGAGTTGCCGGTCGCCGTATCGAGATTGCCGGTTGGTTCATCCGCCAGGATCAATCGCGGGCCATGCACCAGGGCGCGCGCGATAGCTACGCGCTGCATTTGCCCACCCGAAAGCTGGTGCGGCATGCGATGCGCCATCTCTGCCAAGCCCACCAGCGCAAGCCGCTCCATCGCCGCGGGCCGCGGATTCGCATCTCCGGCCAGCAGCAGCGGAACCTCCACATTTTCGATCACACTCAGGGTGTTGATCAGTTGAAAGGATTGAAAGACGAATCCTACCTTTTCGCGGCGCAACCTGGTCAGGCCGGCCTCGCTCAGTTTGTCGGTGGCATCATTCTCCAGAAGCACGCAGCCGGCAGTCGGAAAGTCGAGGGCGCCAGCCAGATGCAGAAGTGTGGACTTGCCGCATCCGCTGCGACCCACCAGTGCGAGGAACCGGCCGGCTGCAACCTCCAGTGAAACTCCATCCAGCGCACGCACCCGCTCACCGTCATTCCCGTAATCCTTGACTACGCCTCTGAATGCGAGCAGCGGAGAAGACGCGGCGGTATGATTCCGCGAATCAAAGCTCATTCCTTCGATTTTCGCCCAGAAGCTCGCAGCGCATCCACCCGGCCTGGATCTGCCGACCTCAGCCGCAGGCGCCGGCCTGATTTGCGTACCCGCTCTTTACTTGGAGAGAATGCTCTTGAGAGCTTCTGGGAAATGGCGGGCTCGCGCCAGTGTCATGCTCCGGCGGCGCAGGTGCGTGCTTCCCGGCCGGGCCACATGGATTCCCCCAGTTCCAGTTCATTGTCTGCCCGATCAGACGTTTGCAGGTATGCGTGCTATGCGAACCACAGTTGCGATTGTAGGAGGCGGCCTTGCCGGCCTTTATTCCGCGCGGTTGCTTCATGCGGCCGGCATCGACTTCCAGCTTTTTGAGGCGCGCAACCGGCTCGGCGGCCGCATCTTGTCAGCGGATGAAACCGGCCGCCCATCCGAAGACGGTTTTGACCTCGGCCCGTCCTGGTTCTGGCCTGACATGCAGCCCGCCATGAAGGCCCTGGTGAAAGAGCTGAACCTCGCTGTGTTCGCCCAGAACAGCGAAGGCGATGTCATCTTCGAGCGCATGTCGCGCGAAACACCCCAGCGCTATCGCGGCATGCAGCAGGAACCACAAACGATGCGTCTCGGCGGCGGGACGGGCGCGCTCGTGAAAGCCCTTGCCAATGACCTTCCACAGGACAGACTGCACCTCGGATCGCGGGTGACGCACATCATGCTCGGGGCTGGCGACGTTACTCTGACGATCAGCGGGGCCGTTGGCGGCGAACATTCCCTGGCAGCCGGGCAGGTGATTGCAGCGTTGCCGCCGAGGCTCATTGAAGCGACCATCGCGTTCACACCAGCCATCGAGCCGTCCACGGCGCGGCATTGGCGCGAAACCGCTACATGGATGGCTCCGCACGCGAAGTTCTTCGCAATCTATGACCGGCCGTTTTGGCGCGAAGCCGGCCTGGCTGGCACGGCGCAAAGCATGGTAGGACCGCTCGCTGAAATTCATGATGCGACGACCGCCTCCGGCGCGGCCGCACTGTTCGGTTTCCTCGGCGTTGACGCGGATCAGCGCGTATCCTCGGGCGAGGCGGCTCTTGCTCAGGCATGCCTGAATCAACTCGCCCGTTTGTTCGGCGCGGAAGCGCGCAGTCCCCGCGCGACGATTTTCAAGGACTGGGCCGTGGACCCTTTGACCGCGACCGTTGACGACCGCAACGCGGGCGGACATCCTCAACCCAGCGGAAGGCCCTGGGTGACCGGCGCCTGGCAGAATTGCCTGAGCCTCAGCGGCAGCGAAACCAGCGCTACCGAGCCTGGCTATATGGCCGGCGCCATCGGCGCAGCTCAGCGCGCTGTTGCAGAGACCTTAGCAAGGCTCAGGACTGATACAAAATAACGTAAACGGCAGGCAGGGACAGACCCGCAATGCGCCATATCGATCACATTGTCGTCGCCGTTCGCGAACTGGATGAGGCCGGCAAGTTCTATTGGAAGCTCGGGTTCCAGGTGGGCGCTCGCAATCGCCATCCCTGGGGAACAGAGAATCGGCTGATCCAGTTCAATTCATCCTTCATCGAGTTAATCACCGTCGGAGAGAATGCCGGCGTCATTCCTTGCCACGAAGCACGGAGGTTCAGCTTCGGCGCCTTTGTAAGGGATTATCTGCGCAAGCGCGAAGGCCTGGCGATGCTGGTGCTGGACAGCACGGACGCGAAGGCCGATGCCGCATCGTTCGCAGCAAAAGGGATCGGGGACTTTGAGCCTTTCTTTTTTGAGCGCAAGGGGCGCCGACCCGACGGCAGCGATACCCATGTGGCGTTTACATTGGCCTTCGCTCTCGATGCAGAGGCTCCCGACGCGGCTTTCTTTGTATGCCAGCAGCATTCTCCGCAAAATTTCTGGAACACCGATTTTCAGCGGCACGCCAATGGCGCCACCAATATCTCGGCCGTGGCACTGACGGCTCAGCAGCCGGAAGCGCACGCGGCATTTCTTGCGGCCTTTAGCGGAGCAGATCGAAAGCAACGGCCTGACGGCAGCCTCTTTTTCGCGCTGGATGGCGGCCGGATCGACGTGGTCCGAGATGCTGGCGCAAGAGGCAGTTCCCTTCCGGCGCCGCTGCTCTCATCTTTTACGATCAAAGTTGGCGACATTGGCCGTCAGGCCGATGCTCTGCGAGCCGTCGGCATACCGTTCACACTCGCGGGCAACATGCTCGCCGTGCCATCCCGCGCGGCGTTCGGTGTCGATATCCGCTTCGAGTCTGAGTAGCCACACCGCGCATCAGGTGGCTGGATGCGTTCATCAGCGGCGATCGCCGCTCACATGGCGAGCCCGATAAGGCGAGCATGATGTCAGCGATGGCGCGAATCAATCACTTTTGACCAATGGCATCCGCTGCGTACCGGCGCATCAGGTACTCGGGCGTAAACCCGGTCACGCTGTGAACGACGTGCAAGGACGGCGAGATATAGTAGCTCGTCGGCAGCGCTGAAATATTGCCAAAAGCCGCCGTCAGCGATGGGGAATCCTGTGCCAGAAGGTAGGTGATGCCTTTTCGCCTCATCAGGTCCACCGCATGAGCATACTCATTCGAATCGGCCACGACTCCCACAACAACAAGCTTGCCGCGATTTTGATTTTGCAGCTTCTGGAGCCAGGGGATCTCCATTCGGCAGGGAGGGCACCACGGCGCCCAGAAGTTCAACACGATCGCCTTTCCCTCGTAAGCGCTGGGAGCGATGGGGCTTCCGTCGATGCCTGTCAGCGTGAAAGCCCTTGCATTGGCCGCCGAGGGTGCGGCTGGTTTCACAGGCATGAACCGATGCAGAAGCAGCACAGCAACCAGCGCAACCGTTGCCCATTCAATGCCAATCCAGATCCAGCGTCTGTAATTCATGCTTCGCCTCTTCCTACTGTGCTTGACAAATACTATACTTACTAGTCAGTATAGTCTCATGACGGCGCGACGCATTGCAACCACCACGCGAATCCTGACCACGGCCGCGGAGCTTTTTTCCGGCAACGCCTACGCCGATGTCTCCGTCGATCAGATCGCGCAACAGGCCGGCATCACCAAGATGACGTTCTATCAGCACTTTCGCTCGAAAGATGAGCTGGCCCTGGAATGTCTTCGCATGCGGCTCAAGAGGCGTGAGGAAAAGCTGGACAAGTTCCTTGCCGGGCTGGATCCCAAGTCCGACCCGCTGCTGGCGGTCTTCGATTGGCTCGAAGAATGGCTGGATCCAAAACACTTCAAAGGCTGCGCATTTGTCAAAGCGGTCAACGAGCTTTCAGTCGTTCTGCCGGAGGTGCAGGAGATTGCTCTGGACGCCAAGCAGAAGGTCAGACAGCGACTTACCGCGCTTGCGAAGCGCTCCGGAAGGGCCCGGCCCGGCGAGCTGGGCCGGGAATTGGCGCTGATCTTTGAAGGAGCGCAATCCCTGGCGCTCATTGAATGCAGTGCGCGGCCTGCGCAGGTGGCAAGGCGAATCGCGAGTCTCCTGTTGCGCGCTTGAGAGAAGGGCTCCGGGCCAAATCTACTTCCGTGCATGGATGGAAGCACGGCTCCGAGGAGAGGAATGAAGAAGCATCCGATGCTTTTGACTTTGGCCTTGCGACAGATTCAGGCTGTGATGGTTACAGCCGCCGCAGGCTTCGCCGTATTGCTTACGTTAACCTTTGCAGCAGCTAGCGCGCATGCGCAGAACCGGAGCAATCCGGTTGCGCAGGAATTCTCGAATCAGGACCTGCCGGAAAATCTCCCCGATCCCCATCTTGCGCGGTATTTCCCGCAGGAATGGAAAACCTATGGCTCAAGGATGGGCCGGAACGCCGTTTTCCCGCTCAATGCAGCGGCTCCTGCATCACTCAGGCGCGGTGTCGCGTGGTCCTTCGCCGGCGCGGGCGCGATTCCGCTTGACGGTCCGCCTCTCGATGGCGACTTCAAAACAACCGCATACACAATCGGCATGCCGGTCGGCGTTTCAGTCGTGCGCGGGATCCTCTACGTAGGAGACGACAACGGATATACCTACGCCCTGAATGCGATGACCGGCAAGCTGATCTGGGCGCACTACGGCTGGAACATGAACATGAGCAATCCGCTCGTGGATGGCCGTCGCGTCATTGTTTCCACCGGCAACGCCTACTTCAATTACGAGAAGACCATGCAGTATGTCAAAGGTAAGCGGACCGTTCGAGGACCAGGACTGAATTCGATCTACGCCCTGGATCGCACGACGGGGCGCGAGATATGGGTCTTTCACACGCCCGGGGAGATCATGCCAACTCCCGTGGACATTGATGGCTTTCTCTACGTGGGCACCGGAGACGGCCACGTTTACAAAGTCGACGCGGCGACCGGCAAACAGGCGTGGAAGACCGATATTGAGTCTTTTGTAAGCATGTCATCGCCGGTGGCGGGCGACGGCTATATCTTTGTCGGCGGGACCTATCCGAACTATTTCTATGCTGTCGATCAAAAGACCGGGAGGATTGCGTGGAAAACCACAATTCCCGGTCTCGTAGCCACCGGGATCAGCGATTGCACGCCGGCTTATGCTGACGGCATCGTCGTGCAGGAGGCTACAATCGAGTCCGGCGATCCCTCCAATCCGGTTGCGAATGTCCTCCTCGCTCTGGACGCCAGCACAGGAAGGCTCCTCTGGCAGCAACGCATGGCCAATGGTCCGGTTCCACCGGCGATGAAGACCGCTACACCCGTGATCGACGCGGGGGTTGTGTATGAAGGCAGCCCCGTGAGCGGCAACTATCATGCCTTCGACCTGAAGACCGGCAAGAAGCTCTGGACCGCGCACCTGGGCAGCCAGATACGCGCCGGGGCGGCGGTATTTGACGGCGTGGCCTATATCCCCTACCACTCCGGCGACATCGCAGCCATCCGCATCTCCGACGGTAAGCTCCTCGCAAAAAAGCACATTGGAGGTTCTATCGGCCCCTCGTCGCCAGTGATCGTGGGCGGTACGCTCTACGTCTCGAATGTTTACGGCTGGGTAAACGCCATTCCCGTGCGTCAGATTGCCACGATTCCAGCACATTAACTTTGCGCATGCCTTTACCGGCACACCCAGTCATTGACATGCGCGAGCGCCAATCCTAGAATGAGCGGCTATGTTCACACGACAACTGCTTTCAAGCCGCGCGCTGTTTTGGCTCGCTTTGTCGCTGCCGATGGTTGGGAATGCTGCAAACGGCCAGCAAGCCAAGCCCGGAGCTGCGGGCAATGCCGACCTGCGCGCCGGCGTTCGCGAGATTGACGTCGCCCCTGTCTGGGCTGGGCACCCCACCGGATTCGCCCTGCTGACGCACGGCGATCAGCAGTATGTGGCCTACTATGCCGCCGACCGCAGGATGACGGTAGCTCAACGCACGCTCGGTGAGAAACAGTGGCATTACACCGTGCTGCCGTCCACTATCGGCTGGGACAGCCACAATTACGTAACCATGGCGCTGGACCGCGACGGCTATCTGCACGTCTCCGGCAATATGCACGTGGCGCCGCTCATTTACTTCCGCAGCACGCGGCCGGGCGATGCGTCCTCGCTGGTGCGCGTGCCGGCCATGACCGGCAAGAACGAGACGCGGGTGACGTATCCCGTCTTTTCCTACGCCAGGGATGGCGCACTGCTCTTTCAATACCGATTTGGACGGAGCGGCGCCGGAGACACCTATCGCGATCGCTACGATGAGGGCACGAAGACCTGGACCTCGCTGACCGATCAACCTCTCTTCGAAGGTGGCAGCGATCGCAATGCGTATCCGCTCAATCCCTTGCTGGGACCAGACGGCTGGTATCACCAGGTTTGGGTGTGGCGGGAGACGCCGATGGCGGACACGAACCACGATTTGAGCTATGCGCGCAGCCGGGACCTGGTGCATTGGGAGACAGCCGGGGGCGTGCCGCTGAAACTGCCTCTGACCGTCCATACGCCGGGGATCATAGTGGATGCGACACCGATCCACGGTGGCCTTATCAATGGCAGCCAATCCGTAGGATTCGACGCGAATGGCAGGCTCGTGATTGCCTTCACGAAATACGACGCACAGGGCAAAACGCAGCTTTACTTTGCGCGCTGGCAAAAAGGCGAGTGGAAGATCAACCAGGCCAGCAACTGGGATTATCGCTGGGACTTTCACGGTGGCGGCAGCATTCCCATGGAGGTCATGCCAGGCCCGCTCAAGTACGCGGATGGACAATTGACGATTCCCGTTCATCACGTCGTCTATGGCGATGTGGTGTGGCGCGTCGATCCTAAAAGGATGAAGCTCCTGGGCCAGCCGATGCCCGCGCCAGTGGCGGAAAAAGTCGGCAAAGAATACGCGCCTCCGGCCGGCAGCCCGATGATTCAGCATATTGCAAACGACCTGGGCGGACCCGAAGCCGGCGGCGCAACCTACCGCCTGACGTGGAATACGCTGGGCGCCAACCGTGACCGTCCGCGCCCTGAAGGGGCTCCGCCGCCGTCGATGCTGCGGCTGCTCATCTCCCGGTAGCAATCAGCTTCTCCAAAAACCGAACAACCCCGGCCGATGGTCTGGCCGGGGCTGTCTGGCTTGTTGAGGTTGGCAGGTTGCTTAGAATTCCAGACGCAGCGTCAACTGGATCTGGCGGGGAGCGTTGTGTGACGAAAGCATATTTTCAATGCCGTCGTAGTTGCTGGGGTTGTTGTAGCCCTGCACGTTCAGTGCGTTGAAGGCGTCCATGTTGAACCGCAGCAGCGTCGTTTCCGTGATCGGGAAGACCTTGAATACGGAGAGATCGACGGTGTAGTTAAACGGTCCAGGGAGATAGGTCCTTCCCCATGGATTGACGCCGTTCACGTTTCCGCTCGGGCCTGGATTGAGACCTTGAATATCCGTGGTTCCATCCAGCAGGTTCATTTGTACGTCGTTGGTGTTGTAGTACTTGTCCTGGGCCTTTCCGCAGGGTGCTGTCGGGTTGTAGTTCGTGTCGATCGGCTCGGCATAAGGAACGTAGCTCGACGGCAGGCCGCTGACAACCGTAGTGCAGCCACTCGATGGCAGATTCGACGGGGCAACATAGCCGTTGAACCACTGGAATGCCTCGATGCACTTGCCGCTGCGGCAGTCCGTGACCTTGTGGGCGTGTTTGTAGAGGTGGAGCGGATGCGTCGGTCCCCAGTTGCCACTATTGACGTAGAACGTCTGGGAAGCGATGGTTCCGTCGCCAGCGAGCTGGAAGCCGCCGATCACTTCATTGACGAAGCGGTTGGCGTTGCTGAAGAACCGCTTGCCGCGCCCGAATGGCAGGTCTACAACGCCATTGAACTGGATATCATGCTTGGGCACCGAAGTATCGATGCTGTAGTTCTCAAAGGTATCCAGTTGATGCCAGTAGGCATAGGATGCGATACCGGCTGGCCGCGCTGGAGGCGCAACCGGGGCGGTAATGGGCGACGAGTTGGGAACCGGCGTGATCGAGCCCTGCCCCGCAAGGACGTAGTCCTGACCCGTGTAGAGATTGCCGTCGCGGAAGTAGTTACCGCCCACGCGGAACGGCCTTGAAAAGACATAGAAGATCTGGAAGGCATATCCGTTGTGGAACAGTCTCTGGTAGTTGAGCTGCAGTTCGTTATCGTTTGACCAGCCGCTCTTCTGGTCCAATACGTTGCCGCCCCAGGTGGTCTGGTCATACGGTCCCAGCGCGGTGTTGGCATAGGTGGGCAGCCCGATGGTTCTTCCTTGTGGCGGCTTGGTGCCGGTCAGCAATTCCCATGCGTAGGCCGAGTAGGGCTGGTTGTAGTGGTACTGCTGGTCCAGGTTAGTGGCATGGACCCACAGCCAAGTTGCGCGGAAAGCCGAGTTGCCTTTCAGCGGTTGCTCAATGGTGAAGTTGGTTTCTGTGACAAAGTCGGGCGCAAGATCGGACGGGATCGTGTAAACGCTGATGCCCGGCAGAAATGCGGTAACCGACGTGCTGTCCACGACGTTTGCGGTGTTGACGCCCATCACAGGAAACGTCGGGTTCCGGATCAGGTAATTCTGAATCCCGTCAGGAGACTGCGTGGCGGAACTGTAATTCTGCGAGTATCCCGCCCGATGGGGGATGTTCGCCATAACGTCTTTGTAATCGGTACGCACCGGCTCGGGATAGATATACCGGCCGTAAGCGCCACGGATTACGGTACCGTATTTACCGCCAAACGGCTGGTAAGCAATGCCGACGCGCGGCAGGAAGTTGAGATTGTAGTTGCGAACCATCATGGAAGGCAGGCCAGCCTGCGACGGTGTTTCAAACTTGACACCAATGTTCTCCATGTTGGTGATGATGGCCTGCGTGGTATTGCCCCGGGCAATCTGGTCTGCCGGAGAGGTGGCCAGCACGCGGGCGTGGTTCTTCAGGTCGAAGGACTGCATCATCGCATTCTTGACCCACGTCGCCGGATGAGCCTCATAGCGCAGGCCCAGGTTCCAGGTGATGTCCCGGGTCATGTGGAAGTTGTCCTGGAAGTAGGCGTCGAACTCCATGTCGTGGTAGTGCTCATAAGGAGCCTGCAGGTTGACGGAGTAATAATTGCCGGCGCCCAGGAAGGCATCGCCGTTCTGGTTGCCGTAGTTCGGCAGGCCGCCGTAGTTCGTGCCCGTCGCGGTGTTATAAATGCCGGTCGCCTGAGAACTGAACTGGAAATCATCCGAGGCTTCGTCGGGCAAGTAGCCGAACCGCTCATGGCGGTAGCGGCCACCGAACTGCATCTGGTGCTTACCCACCGTCTTGGTCAGGTTCTCGTCCAGGTTGGTGATGATCTGGCTCAAACCGTAGATGAACATGGTGCCGTCAATGGGGTTGATCAGACGGCTGCCGTTCTCGCCCCACCGTGGGAATCCGCCCTCACCGAAGTTGTTGGGCAATCCGAGCTTTTTCTCGAAGTTGGCAAACGGCGTGCCGCCGGCGTAGTTGTGCTGGCTCAGCCATTCCTGGCTCAGAATTGTCTCGGAGAAGAACGTGGGCGAAAAGACGTGCGTGTAGCCAATGGCCGGGGCAAAGTTCGCCGTGGGGTTGTAGGCCTGGCCGGTGGCGTCCGCCGGGAAGCCGTCCGCGCCACCCAAAGCGGGCTCGTCGACCGGATAGTCGCGCAGGTTGTGTTGCACCTGAAGGTTACTGGTGTAGCGCAGGTAAGCGCGATTGTTCTCATTAAAGACGTGGTCAAGGCGGAAGGTCCACGTCGGAATGATGGTCAGGTTGTTGTCGGGCCCCTGCAGGTTCTGCTGGATAAGAGGGTTGAAGCTCAAATTCGGCTGCGGGGTAATGTCATTGATAATCTTCATCGTCGGCGATTCGCGATTGACCGGAATCTGGTTATTCGCGAAGGGGAGACGGCAATACGGGTTGGGAGCGCCGGTTGCGGCGCAAATCGCCGAGCCGGAGTTATACGTCGTCGCTGGGTCGTAGAGCTGAACCGGAGCCGGAAGCTGATACAGGGCGCTGAAGTCGCCACCGCGCATCGCCTGCGTCGGCACGCCAAAATACTGGGTGCTGGCGCTGGCTAGCGAGTATCTTTCGTAGGCGGCGAACCAGAAACTCTTGTTTTTTCCGTGGTAAATATGAGGAAGAACAATCGGGCCCCCAGCGGAGAGACCGAACTCATTGCGGATGTACTCAGGCGCGGAGAAGTTCGCCGGGTTCTGGCGGACCTTGGCGATGCCGAGGGCGTTGTTGCGCGCCGTCTCAAACAAGGATCCATGTACCTGGTTGGTGCCGGACTTGGTGGTCATGACGACCGTGCCCGGCGTGGCATACATTGCGCTGGCGTTGGTGGTTTCGGCGCGGACCTCCTGCACTGAGTCCGGATCGGGTTCCTGCGCTTGCGCGGTGTTGGTGCCGCCGAACTGGCGGTTGACCAGCGGTGCGCCGTCGGCAACATACTCCAGCGCTTCACCCGAAAGACCGTTGATCCTGGTACCGCCTGCGCTGCTGCCTTCATATCCCGGCGTGGTCATGCTGATCAGGGTTGACAACACGCGTCCATTCAACGGGAGCTGATTGATTCTCTGGTTTTCCAGGGTGGAGGTGATGGTGCCGTTATCAGTCGTTGTGAGCTGCACGGCATTCGCCGATACCTGGACCTGTTGCGTGACTGACCCGGCGGTCATCACCGGGTTGATCACCGCAGCCTGTGCCACCAGAAGCTGAATTCTGGTCTTGTAAGTCTTGAAATTTGGTGCACTGACCGTCAGCGTATAGGTGCCTGCAAACAGAGCTGGCACCTGGTAGAATCCGACACTATTTGATTTTGCGCTGCCGGCTACGTTGGTAGCTTGATTGACCACCTTGATGGTCGCCCCCGGAAGCACCGCTCCGGTGGAATCTGTCACTGTGCCTTGAATTGAGCCGGCGCCGCTCTGGGCCGCCGCACTTGAACAAAATATCGCCAGCCCGATGATGCCGGCTAGCGCGAGGATGGGCGCACTCCACTTGCGGGTCATGCGCGCCAAGCCACTGGTCAAACCGATCATTTTGAAAGCCTCCTCTTAAATGCGTTGTTGGGTCATCTCATTCATGGCCGGACTCGATTTCAGCCCGAGCAATGAAGGAACAGGTCTTCAATTGCAATCACTTAGGGGTCACGTCTTCGAAGCTCTTCTGGCTTCTTTTCGTTCACGATGTCCCATGTCCCAGGGGTCTTTTTCCGGGCTCCGAATCTTATCACCTGGGCCGGAAAATCTGTTGAAAATACAAGAGTTACATGAGTAATGAGTGCGTGAAAATGATAGACGGTAGCACTACTTTGGGGAAATTTCCCGCCCTGTTGCACCAGAGCGAAATGGGGAATATGCCAGCTTACGCCGCTAACCAACTAGAACTGCAGGAATCAATGAATCGACATACATTCCCTACCCGTAAAGAAACCTCCTCTTGGCCAGTAAACTGTACGCGACTCTCGCCCTTCATACTTTTCGTTGGCAAGTAAATTTACAGTTATCGGCCCGGTAAAAATTTCCCTTGAAAAGGCGTTCAGCTTGAAAGCCGCCTTCAGCCGTAAAGGACAGCGCCGACTCATGTCCGGCAATTCCGCCTCAAAGCCGGCCGCCCTCGCGCTCGTTAAGCGGTCAACCCGATTGGAGAATGTCCTGCCTTTCCATATCTTTCCGAAGGTTATGTTTAATTTTCCGAACGGAGCGAAGGAGAATCGGCGCGGCGGAATCGGTCCTGCCGGTGCGGGTCAAACCAGAGGGACGCAGCGGAGTCTACAGATCATGGTGGCAGCAGGAGAATTTGGGGGGTTAAATCAGGTTAGATTTCTTTGTTTTGGCATCCTCCTGACGTTTGGCACAAAGCGTATCACATAGAATTTCATAGAAATAAACCGCTAGAATTCAGCTTCTCATAGAATTTAACTGAACCGCCTTCGCTCAGGCTCCGAAGGGGCAGGGGCCGGTCATGCGCCAGACTTGTGGATGCATCATCCGCCCGGAATTGTCCGAATCCAGGCCTGCACTGCATGCAATTGGAAACCTGCGATGCGGCATCTGAGGGGAGAAATTGCCCTGTACGCGGGTAAGCCAGAATGAGATCCTGGCGGGTGGCGAGCCTTATCGCCGCTGCGGCTCGGCGAAGCCGCAAACGGTCCAATCTCAGCCATCTCGGCTTCATCGGCGCTCCTCGCCGGAAGCGGCCGCGGGCACCCGAATCCCCGGCCGCCAGCATTCCGATGTTCCCGCACCCGATTCGGTACACTCAAATGTGACGCCAGTCCTATTGGGAGATCCTTTGCACACTGCCGCCGAAGAACGCCTTATCCGCCCCGCCCGAAATGTCTTTGGAAGCCTGCGCCTGCCGGGCGACAAATCGATCAGCCACCGTTATGCCATGCTCGGAGCCTTTGCCGAAGGCGTCTCCCGGTTCAGTAATTTTTCGACTGGCGCCGACTGCGCCTCGACATTGGCCTGCATGCAGGCGCTGGGCGCAAAAGTCAATAAAACCAATGAAAACGCAATCGAAATCACCGGCGTGGCGGGGCGCGTAACGCCGGCGCTCGCCCCGCTGGACTGCGGCAACTCCGGCTCAACCATGCGCATGATGTCGGGTCTGCTCGCTCCGCAGGAGGGCCGCTTTACGCTAACCGGGGACGCTTCCCTTTCGCGCCGCCCCATGGAACGTATCCGCAAACCGCTGGAAGCGATGGGCGCCCGGCTCACCCTCACGGAGGGTCACGCGCCGGTGACGATTGATGGCGCGCCGTTGCGGCCCATCGATTACACCACGCCGGTGCCAAGCGCGCAGGTGAAGACCTGCATCCTGCTCGCCGGCCTGCAAACTCCCGGCGTCACCACGGTTCGGGAGGCCGTCCGTACCCGCGACCATAGTGAGCTTGCGCTGAGGGCCTTTGGCGCCAGAGTGCAGCGCGGAGTGGAATTCGTGGCGATTACAGGTGGGGAAGGCCGAGCCCTCCACGCTATCGACGCCGTCGTCCCCGGCGACATCTCCTCGGCTGCGTTTTTTCTGTGTGCCGCGGCTCTTTTTCCCGGCTCAGGGCTTGTGATTGACTCGCTGGGACTGAACCCTACCCGTGCGGCGCTGCTTGACGTGCTCACGGCGCTGGGCGCCAACGTCAGCGTCCTGAATCTCGAGGAACAGCACGGTGAGCTGGTCGGCACGGTGCAGGTAACGGCGCCCGCCGAAGGGCTTGGATCGACGCAGGTGAGCGGCGGGCTGGCGGCCCAGCTTATCGATGAGTTGCCGGTGCTGGCGGCGATCGGGCCCTACACCAGCGGTGGCATCCGTATCCGCGATGCCAGGGAACTGCGCGTGAAAGAGTCGGACCGCATCGCGCTGGTGGCAAAAAATCTGCGCGCCATGGGCGCTGAGGTGGCCGAGTTCGAGGACGGTTTGGACGTGCCGGGCGGCCAAAGCCTGCATGGCGCCGCAATCGACTCCGGAAGCGACCATCGTATTGCCATGGCCTTCAGCGTGGCGGCTCTGCGGGCCGAAGGCGAGACGCTGATTCAAGGCGCGGAATCGGCGGCGATCAGCTTTCCCGAGTTCTTTCAGCTTCTGGACATGGTGGCGGAAAGGTAGCCGTCCTCTTCCGCAAGATCGGTTTCATCCCTATAATGAGCAGGCCCGGCGCGCCGCCGGGCCTGATTTGTGTCGCAGATGCGACAGGATTACTCTTCGTGCGGCGGGGTCATCGATGGCTCGTTCCCCGGCTTGGCCACCTGCACTCCCGGCACCATCGGGTTATTATTCACATCTCCTGTTGCGGCGTCGGTCAGGTTGATGCCATACTCCTGCAACGTTGTGCCGAGCGTCTGATAGAGGCTCGCGCGATCTTTGGCAAAGGTCGCATGCGCCGCAATCAGATTGTCTTCCGCCGCAGCCAGATTGCGCTCCTGGAGCATGACGTTGGCGGTGGTGGAGGCGCCCAGCCGCAGCTTTTTCTCTTCGTCATCGAGGCTCTGCTGGCTGAAGTCCCTGGCTGCGAGAGCTGCCTGCACCTGCGCGCGGTCATTGGTGAGCGCGTACTTGGCGTTCACCACCTGCATGCGAATCTGTGTATAGAGCTGCGCCAGCCGCAACTCGGCCTGGCGATACTCCATCAACGACCGCTGCTGCACGGATTGCGCCTGGCGATTGCGGAGCGGAACCGTGAGGTTGAAGCCTACGCCCTTGTCGGGCGCGGAGCTGTTGAAGAGGTTCGTCAACACTTCGCCGTAACCATGTTCCGGAAATGTGCCCGGGGGATAGGGTTCCTGGGTTTTAAAGTCGAGCGCGCTGGGGCTCTGAGCGCCGCCCAGCGCGGAGGAGCCGTAGAAGCCAAAGACGTCCAGCGTGGGCAACAGGTTATTACGCGCGCCCTTCAGCGTGATCTCATCGTTGCGCAGGGTGAGCATGGCCTGCTCGAGTTCCGGCCTGTTTTTGAAGGCCGTCTTCACCAGATTATCGACCGGCGACGTCTCCTCGGGAATCTCGTTGAGGCTCACGCGGTCGGTGGGAATCACGGGAGCTTTTTCGAGGACCGGGTCATTCAGATTGCGGGCAATGGCCTGCTTGATGATCTGCTGCTGATAGTTCAGCGCGCTCTGAGAGCTGATGAGCGCCTGTTTGTCAGTGGCAACGCTCGATTCGGCATTGACGACGTCGAGGGGCGCCATGGTGCCGATCTGCAACTGCTTCTGATTGTCGGCCAGCAGCTTGGTGCTCTGATCGAGGGCGTGCTCCTTGGCCTGCACGTCCTCATACGCCTGTACCAGCCCCCAGTAGATAGTCTCCACCTGGTTCACGGTGTAGAGAATCTGCTGGCGGAATGATGAGTCGGTAATGCGGCGGTCATTCATTGCCTGGTAAACAAAGCGCTTGTTCATCCAGATACCAAAACCCTGCAGCAGGTGCTGGGTAAGTGTCGCCTTGAAGACGGAGTTGAGCAACGGGCTGTAAATCTGGAAGGGATTGTCGGTCGTGATCCTCTGGTTCGTGAGTGCGACGTTCAGCGACGCCCCCGTGATAAAGCCCTGCGTATAACCGACGTTGTAGGTATCGGTGTTCGTGGTCAGCGTGGGCAAGCCACCGGAAAAGAGGATGTTCTCCTGGGGCACTCTGGCCCGCTCGAACTGAATGTTTCCCGTCAGCGCGGGGTCCTCCACTGCCGGAAGTGGACCGGCTCCGGCGGTGGTCAGCGTCAATCCGCTAACGCCGGATCCGGCGCCGCCTGAACCGACCGTCGTCCCGCCCGGTCCGCCGCCGGTGGTTAATGTCGAAGCCGAACCGCCCAGCGTGCCGGTAACCAGGCCGGAGGGCGCTCCCAGAGGCAGGGCTCCGGACTTGGTGCGCAGAATATCGGTGTCCGCGATGTCCAGGTTGTAGCGCGCGATCGCAATGTCGTAGTTGTTCTCAATGGCCAGCGCGATCGCGTCTGAAAGGCTCAAGTAGATCTTGCCGTCCTTGACGAGGTCCTCAAGCCGCACCGAATTGGTGAAGCTGGCCTTGTCGATGGTCGTGGGGCGCCACCAGAGGATCGGGTCGCCCAGCCCGTGAAAACCTCCGGGGGGCTTTGAAAAATCGCGCTCAGTCTGGCGCAGGTCAAACGGCTGAGTGAGCGTCGGAGCCGGGGCCGCTGGCAGGCTGGACGCGTCCTTCTCTTTGCTCGGGGGCACCGTCTGCTGGGCTAAGCCTGGGGGCATGCACGACGCCAGCGTGAGCATGACCGCCGCCAGTGCGCGGAGCCGCTCACTCGCGCGTTTACGCCCGGCATTCGTTTGATCGTGATCGATGCGTCTCGAAACCTTCCGCTCATGAAACACACGTATACGGTGTACAGTCATTTTCCCCCTCTACGGATTGTGCGGCATATGGGGTGCCATTTTTCAAGACGTCCGGAGAGCCTCTCCGGACGCAATTTTTGAGTTTCGCCAGGGCGTTGCCACCTCCGGCGCAGTGCGCGGGCTTCTTCTGAGAGATACGCACGCGTGGCCCGGTTCGTTCGAGCGAAAATCACACGCCACAATCCAGAGGCCGGCGATTTGCACCGGCTGGACGGCCATATCGTACAGAAAGCTGAATCTATTGTAGCCTCGCACTCAGTTCCGCGGCAGGCGAGGCGGTCAGTTACGCTGATATGCAAGCAGGAACCGATGCAAGAACTCGCCCAACCCGAGGCAGAGCCGCGCGTCTGGCGCCTCACGCTGGCTTACGACGGAACGGACTTCCATGGCTGGCAGGTGCAGCCGGGCGAGGCAACGATCCAGGGTGAATTGCAGGCAGCTCTGGGGCGCATCACCGGCGAAACGCCTTTGCCCCAGGGCTCCGGCCGTACCGATGCCGGTGTTCACGCACTGGCCCAGGTGGCCAGCTTCCCGCTGCGCGCCCCCATTCCGGCGCAGAACCTGCAGCGCGCGCTCAACCGGACGCTGCCGGCGGCCATTCGCGTGCTGGAGGCGAAGAGAGCGGCAAACAACTTCCACGCGCGGCATTCGGCAGTGGCCAAGACCTACGAATACCGCATCTTTCGCGAAGCGATCTGCCCGCCGTTTTTGACGCGTTATGCGCTGGTTTGCCCTTGGGCAATGAACCTGGGTGCCCTGCAGGCGGCGGCCCGGATCTTTGAAGGAGAGCATGACTTTCTGAGCTTCGCCGCGACCGATCCCGATCTGCGCGACCGCAACTCCCCGCCCGGCGTCAAATGGGATCCAGAGTTCGACGGGCCCAAGGGCACGGTTCGCACAGTCTTTTCCTCGGCGTGGGAGCATCGCCGGACGGAATCCGGCGAGTTGCTGGTCTACAAAATCCGGGGCAATGGCTTTCTGCACCACATGGTGCGCAACCTGGTGGGAACCATGCTGGAGGTAGGCCGCGGGCGGTTGGGCCTGAGCGAACTTCAGGGCATTCTGGCGGCGCGCTCCCGCTCCGCCGCCGGCCCCACGGCTCCGGCAAGCGGACTGTTTCTGCATTCGGTGGAGTATCCGGCCGCAGAAGGGCTGGGATATGACGGCCGTTGTTCAGGATCAGAATTTCCAACGTCGTGATCTTAAGCAGCTCCTGCTACCCTAAAGCAGGCTCTATGCCGCTTCTTCGCCAACGTCCGGCCTTCTCGCGCGTGACGGCGCTCGCCTCACTTAGGCCGGTTCACGCCGCCTTTGCCTGGCTGCACGGCAATCCAAAGCGCATCATGGACTGGCAGGCGGAGGTGGTGGCAATTCCGGCACCGCCCTTCGGCGAGCAGGCGCGGTCGGAGTGGCTGGCAGCCCGTTTTGCCGAGGCCGGCCTGAGCCGCGTAGAAACCGACGCCGTAGGCAATGTCTTCGGGTGGCTGCCGGCGGCCCATTTGCCGGCCGAAAGCAGCGGGCCGGTGGTGATGCTGTCGGCGCACCTGGATACGGTATTTCCCGCGGGCGTGCCGCTGCGGCCGGTAGTCAACGGTGACCGCCTGGAGGCTCCGGGGGCCTGCGATAACTGCGCCGGGATTGCCGGAATGCTCGCGCTGGCGCATGCGCTGCGGCTGGCAAAGATTTCATTGCCGGCGCCGCTGGTTTTTGTGGGCAATGTGGGAGAGGAAGGCGAAGGCGACCTGCGCGGGGTGCGCGCCATCTACGAGCGCAGCGCGCTGGCCGGACGTATTGCCGCCCACATCGTACTGGATGGCGCGGGCGCGGATGCGGCCGTCACTCAGGCGCTGGGGTGCCACCGTTACCTGGTCACCATCAAAGGCCCCGGAGGGCATAGCTTTACGGATGCGGGCAGGCCCAATCCCATCGCCGCGCTGGCCTCGGCCCTGGCCGAGCTGGCAGAGACCGAGTTGCCCGATGAGCCTCGTACTACGTTGAATCTTGGAACGGTTTCCGGGGGAACGAGCGTGAACTCGATTCCTGAAAGCGCCCAGGCTGCCATCGATTTCCGCTCCACCAGCGCGGAGCAGCTCGTACGGCTTGAGGTAGCGCTGCACCGTGCCGTGGAAGACGCCGTTGCACACTGGAACGCCAAGCCCGGAGCGGCAGAGAACCGCAAGCCGCTTACCTTCTCCATCGACAGAATCGGGAACCGGCCGGCGGCCAGTCTACGCGAAGATTCTCCGCTGCTGGAGGCGCTGCGCGCCGTGGACCGGCACCTCGGCCTGCGCACCGAACTCCGCCTGGGCTCAACCGACGCCAATCTGCCCCTCTCGCTCGGCTTTCCGGCGCTATCGATGGGCGCGGGCGGAGAAGGCGGTGGCGCTCATACGCAATCCGAATGGTACTGCGCCAGGGACCGCGAGGTAGGGCTGAAGCGCGTGCTGCTGCTCACGCTGGCCATGCTCGATTGGGCAGCCGAGATCTAGCGATTCTCTGCTACACTTCGCCCATGCGCGCCCATGCTCTTGTACTTGCCGCATATTTCATCCTAGCGCCGCCCTGCTTTGCGCAGAACGCCAACGCGCCGCAATCGCACCTCAAGCGGGCCAAGCGTATACCGATCGTGATTGCTCCGCCAGAAACGATCTTCTATAACGGCGTCATCTACACTGGCGAAGGAACGGGACAGGATAAGCCGCAGACTGTCACCGCCATGGCCATCGGTCATGGCAAGGTACTGGCCGTGGGCAGCGATGCCGAAATCAAGCGCATGGCCGGCCCAAAGACCCGCATGGTGAATCTGAACAGCGGCAGCAGGTGGACCTTCGTCTTTCCCGGCTTCGACGATGCCCACACGCACCTGGGCGAGGCCGGACACACCAAACTCAACATCGACCTGACCGGCACGCCATCACTCAACAACATGCTGGCGCGTGTGCACGCAGCCGCTAAAGTTGGGCCTGCCGGCTGGCTCACCGGCGGCAACTGGGACCAGACGCTCTGGCCGCAAAAGGCGCTGCCCACGCGGCAGGAGCTGGACAAGGTCACCGCCGGCCATCCGGCGTTTTTGCGGCGCATCGACGGCCACATCGCGCTGGCCAACACCGCGGCGCTGGCAGCCGCGGGCATCACCGGCAAGACGATCCCACCGCAGGGCGGCGCCATCGATCTGGATGCGCATGGCCAGCCTACAGGCATTCTGCGCGAGTCGGCGATGGATCTGGTGGCGAAGCTGATCCCGCCGCCCACGCACGACGAGCGCCGGCGCGGCGATGAGCTGGCCATTGCCGATGCGCTCTCGCAAGGCGTGACCAGCGTGCAGGACTTCAGCGACTGGGATGATTTCCTCATCTTCGAGGAGCTGGAAAAGCAGAGCAAGCTCAATCTGCGCATCACGGAGTGGCTGCCCTTCAAAGCCCCGCTGGCAGAAGAAAAGAAGATGCGCGCGCATCATGCCGCGAATGATCCGATGCTGCATACGGGCATGCTGAAGGGATTTCTGGATGGATCGCTCGGCTCGCGTACGGCGGCGCTGAAGGCGCCTTACTCCGATGATCCGGGCAATACCGGACTTCTGCAATACACGCAAGCGGAATTGAACGGGATGGCGCTGGAGCGGGCAAAGGCGGGCTTTCAGTTGGGATTTCACGCCATCGGCGACAAGGCCGTTGCGATGGCTCTGGAGGCCTATGCGCAGCCCGGCATTTCAACGTCGGCGCGCAACCGCATCGAGCACGCCCAAGTGGTCGATCCGGCCGAGATCCGGCGCTTTGCGCAGTTGGGCGTAATCGCGTCGCTGCAACCCTGCCAACTGCTGACGGACATGCGATGGGCGGAAGCGCGGCTCGGGCCGAAACGCGCAGCTTACTCCTATGCATGGAAAGCCTTTCTTGATGCGGGTGTGCATCTTGCTTTCGGCACCGATTACCCGGTCGAGCCGATCTCGCCCTTCCGCGGCCTCTATGCGGCTGTGACCCGCATGAACGAAGCGGGTACCAAGAGCTATTTCCCCGGGAACCGGATCACGCGCGGACAGGCGCTCTACGCCTATACGCAGGGATCCGCCTACGCCGAGTTCGCCGAGAAGCAGAAGGGCAAGTTGATGCCGGGCTACGACGCGGATTTCATCCTCGTGGACCAAGACCTGTACACCACGCCCGCGCCGGATCTTCTCCGCACCAGGGTGCTGGAAACCTATGTCGCCGGGAAGTTGGTGTACGCGGGGAATATTCACGCGTTCTGACTGAATTGGCTTGCCTGCATCGCGTCCGTCATGCGGCCATTCGGCACCGAGCCATTCTGCTCGCCCATCTGAACGCGGAAGGTCGGCAATGAGTGCGGATAGCTGCTGCGCACAAACTCAATCATCTTTTCGCGCACCAGACAGCAGAGATCCCAACTCGCAGAAGAGTTGGCGGAACTGACCAGGCAGCGCAGCTCCATGACGCGGTCGGTGAGGTTGGTTACCTGAAGACCGCAGACGCGCTTATCCCACAACGGCGACGCGCCGGCGATCCGCGCCAGCTCAGCGCGCAGCGGCTCGATCGGGATCGAATAGTCCACATAAAGATAGACCCAGCCCAGCAGGTCTGCGGACTTCTGCGTCCAGTTCTCGAAGGGCTGCTCGATG
Source organism: Acidobacteriota bacterium (assembly GCA_021846945.1). GTDB lineage: Bacteria > Acidobacteriota > Terriglobia > Terriglobales > Acidobacteriaceae > Telmatobacter. The sequence continues at coordinate 21,722 of JAJZVZ010000066.1, forward strand.
ATGTAGCTGAGGGGCACGATAAGCCGCCGCTCGTCCCATATCTTAACGACAACGTAGGTGCTGGTGATCTCTTCGATCCTGCCCCAATGCCCCTGGATCACGACGACATCGTCGATGCGGATGGGTTGGGTAAGCGCGATCTGCATACCGGCGAGCAGGTTCGAGGCAGTGGACTTTGCCGCCAGGGCCATGACGAGGGAGGCCAAGCCGGCGGAGGCCATCAGCCCGGTGCCGTACTTCCACAACCGTTCGTCATGCAAACTCCACAGCAGAGCTCCGGCGTCCAGTATGACCACAATCACGATCAGGACGCGGCGAAAGATCTGGATTTGCGTATGAACGCGCCGCGCCTGCAGATTGTCGGCGACCGTGGTGTCGAACCGGCTTGCGAGGAACGCCTGGAAGACGTAGACGCCACCGATGGCCAGCCAGCCCAGGAACAGTACGAGCAACACCTCGACGGCCTGGGTGGCCTGGTCGCGAATCGAAGGCGGCATGCCCGGAACAAGAGGAAGAACAATCAGCACGCTGATGGCGAGGAGAACCGCGCGCGCGGGATGATTGAGATACCTCTGGATGCCGAGGCGCACTCGCCATTCAACCGACTGCTTGCGATGCAGCAAGCGGAAGACAATGTAATGGATCCCGTTCCCAAAGACCACGATTGCGCAGAAGAGAAGCAGAACGATGAGCCAATTGCCGGGGGTAAGAACCATCATCAACATGCCGCTGCATCGGAGAGGAAACATGTTTCCCTTGGATGCGGAAAAGCGGCGTGCGGCAACCCGGAGACCCGCCGTTTCATCGGGATACGGTCACCCGAAAGCCCGCAAACAGGTAACGGAAGTTACCCGGAGCGGCGGCAGACGCGCTCGCACCGGTATTCCCGGTTGAGATGATGTTTCTTGAGACGATGCTTCCTTGATGGATTGTCGGAGATTCAGCCAGCAGGCCGCTCCGGGTAAACACCGGCCGCAAGACTCTTTCCATCTGCCTGCGTCTATTAGGCTAAGAGGGACATTGCAATCGTGTTATGAGCGGCGGAACGGTTCGCTCGCTTGGACTTACTTCTGCCGGATGCCCGGAACTGCTCCCGGCTATACTGATAGTTGGTGCTATCAAGACTCCAGCCGCAGGGCTGGACACCAGACGAGGTCATCGAACCTATGAAATCGCTTCTAGAACGGATGCGTTCGCAGCGTCTTGCTTCAGCATTTGCGGTGCTCACCGCTCTCACCATTGCCATTGTGGGAGGGTCTTTTGCCGCTCACGGAGTCAACGGGCAGGAAACGCAGAATTCGAGCGCAGACGCCACGCCGCTGAAGATCGTCAGCAATGCGACCGTGCCCCCCAATGATTTTGTGCGGATTGCCAAGCTGGTGGGCCCGGCGGTGGTGAACATTAACACGCAGACTCTGCCAAAACATGCGGGCACCCGAAGCTTTCATTTCCATGGGCAGCCCAATCCCGATAATCCCGGGGGTAGCGGCGACGATCAGCAGGGACCTGATAACTTCCAGGATTTCTTCAATCGCTTTTTCGGGGGACAGATCCCCTCGCCCGATGACGGCGGTGACGCCGGCGGCGTCCAGGAATCGCTGGGTTCAGGCTTCATCGTTGATCCGAAGGGCTACATCATAAAAAACGAGCACG
>JAJZVZ010000067.1 GCA_021846945.1 Acidobacteriota bacterium
CTGGAAGCACATCGAGCCGGCTATTGTTGGCCGCAACGGCTTGCGCGCAGCCACCGGGCTGATCGAAATAGAAAATACCGCCAACCTTGCCGGCGGCCGCTGCACGCGCCTTGAGGTGTTGGAGGAGATCTGGGCGAACGCAAAGGACCGCAAACTCCCCTTGCATCTGGATGGGGCGCGCATCTTCAACGCGACCACGGCACTAGGTGTGGACGTCAAGACGCTGACGCGGGGATTTGACACGGTGATGTTCTGCCTGTCGAAGGGTCTCGGAGCGCCGGTAGGTTCCATGCTGACAGGCTCGGCCGAGCTGATGGCCAGGGCGCGCCTCTACCGCAAAGCGCTGGGTGGTGGAATGCGGCAGGCGGGGGTGCTGGCCGCGGCGGGGCTGATTGCACTGGAGGAGGGCCCCAAGCGCCTCCGTGAAGACCACGCCAATGCCCGGCTGCTGGCTGAGGCGCTGTGCAATCTTGAAGGTGTGGCCATCGATCTCAAGGGCGTCGAAACCAACATTGTGATCATCCGGCTGAAGGGAAGGCTCGGCGCGGCTGAGCTGGTAACGCGGCTGAAGGCGCGTGGCGTGCTCGGTCACGCCATGGGGCCGGACACCATTCGCCTGGTGACGCACCGCGATGTGGGCCGTGCCGCATGCCTCGCGGCCGTCGAGGCGTTTACCGAAGAGATGGAGAGGTGAGCTTCCATCGGCGCTCAACGTCACAGAGAAGGTCCAAATGAGCGTTAAGCGCCGAAATGAAAGCTTTCGTGGTTAGTGGCTAGAAGAGGTTCCAGAGGGACTGGTTATAGACCTCGTGGTGGAACTGCACTTCGGAGCCTTTGACGATGCTTCCCAGCTCGCGCGGGGATCGGTTGGCCGCAGCTTGTTTCAGGTCGGCGTACCGGCCCTTTACATCCTCGCCCAGAATCTCGGCAATCCACTTCGAGTCCTTAAAGTCGTCGATCGCCTGCTGGATGTTGTCAGGCAGGTAGCGGCCGCCGGCGCGCAGGTTGTTGTCCTTCGAGATGGCGCCGTCAAGGCCGGTCTTGAAGATGCCGTAAAGCGCCAGGTAGGGATTGGCGTCCGGAGCCACCGCGCGCACCTCGGTGCGCATCGAGCGCGAGTTGCCGATGGGCACGCGCACCATGGCTCCGCGGTCCACTGCCGAAGCGCGAATCTGGTTCGGCGCCTCAAAGTGCGGATCCAGACGGCGATAGGCGTTCACGCTGGAGTTGAAGATCAGGCAGAGATCCAGAGCGTGGCTCAGGATACGGTCCAGGAAGTCCCAGCCGAACTTGGAAAGCTGTTCCTCGCCCTTCTCATCCCAGAAGAGGTTGGTCTTGCCCTTGGAAACCGAGACATTGGTGTGCATGCCGCTGCCGTTCACTCCGACGACCGGCTTGGGCAGGAAGCTGGCGGTGTAGCCCATGTTGTTGGCGATCTGGCGGCAGAGTAGCTTGTAGAGCTGGATCTGGTCCGCGGCGGCGACTGCTTCGGCGTAGCCGAAGTTGATCTCAAACTGGCTGGGCGCAACCTCGGGGTGGTCCTTCTCGTTCTGGAAGCCCATGGCGCGCTGTACTTCAGCCGCTGTGTCGATGAACTGACGCAGGGGATCGAGGGGCAATACATGATAGTAGCCGCCGGAGTTGATGAACTCAAACTTGCCGGTCTCGTGGTACCGGCGCTCGGCATCCTTGCCTGCAAAGAGGAAGCCCTCGATTTCGGTAGCGGCATTCAGGGTGTATTGCTTTTCCTTGAAGAGCTTTTCGGAGTAGTTCTTGAGGACGCCGCGCAGGTCACCGGAGTACTGGCTGCCGTCCTTGTCGATGACGTCGCCAAAGACCAGCACCTTGCCGTTGCCGAAGACGTCGGCGGGCACCCAGTAAAAGGCGCTCCAGTCGATGCCCAGGCGCAGGTCGCTCTCTTTCTGCGCGGTAAAGCCGCGGATCGACGAGCCGTCGAAGGTCAGATTCTCATACGAGCCGAGCAGAAACTTCTTGTCGTAATCGAGCAGGTGCAGACGGCCTTCCAGGTCGCTGAACAGCACGGTTACAGCTTTGATGCGTTTTTCGTCGGTCAAATACTTCAGCCGCTTCTCGCGGATTTCGTCACTTGCGATACGGTTGGCGCGGTCTTTCTTTGCCTGCAGGTTGAGCTCTTCCAGCTCCTCGTAGGAAAGAGCAAGGAAATTGCGATACTCGGTAGACATGGATCTCCTTTTTTGGCGGGAGTCAGTACAGCCCCGGGGTTCGATGGCGGGTGCTTAGGAACTCTAAAATAGGGTAACCTGCCCGCCCCCCGGGCGCATAACGAAATTACCAGAGATGGCGCACTGTACTGTGGAAGACTCGGCCGGAAGGCCCGGATTTCGGGATCGGCCCAGGCGTCCAGCTCAGGTGCTGTACTCTGGATTGCGCAGGAGTTTCCAACGATGATGCGCAAGCTGCTCCGCCTTACGGCTCCGCTGCTGACCTTGCTCTGCCTCGGCTTGGGGCTCGCTCCGGCATTGGCGCAAAGGGTGCCCATCCAAATTCTGGCTGACCTGACTGACGGGCCACGCAAGCTTTATCATGCCGAAATCGATCTGCCGGTGACGCCCGGGTCGCTCGACCTGATCACTCCGGAGTGGATTCCGGGCACGCATATGCCTGCCGGCCCGGCAAACGAGATTACCGGCGTCGTCTTCACCGCCAACGGCAAGACCCTGCCGTGGCGGCGCGACGATGTAGATCTCTACGAGTTCCACGTGACCATACCCCAGGGCGTAACCACGTTGCACGCCCACCTGGACTGCATCGTAACCTCACGCGTTTCACAAAAGCTGGCGGTGCTGGAGTGGGAGAAACTACTGCTCTATCCCGCCCATATTCCGGTGCGCGAGATTCCCATTCAGCCCTCGTTGAAGGTGCCGGCCGGCTGGGGCATCGGCACGGCGCTGGCGCCGGTCAGCAGCGGCCCGTACCCCATACCCGCCGCCGGCAGCACGACGCGCTTTGCCGTCACCAATGTGGAGCAGCTTGAGGACTCGCCGGTCCTGACGGGCCAGTATTTCCATGAGTTTGCGCTCGCGCCTGAAATCACGCCCAAGCACTACATCGACGTGGTTTCGGACTACCCGGGGGACTCGAACCTGCGGCCTACGGTACTGGCTGAACTGAGCAACCTGGTCCGCGAGGCAACCGCGCTTTATGGCTGCCATCATTATCACGAGTACCACTTTTTGCTGACGCTTTCGAATGTCGCAGGCGGCGAGGGACTGGAGCACGGCCAGTCGTCAGACAACGGTGTGGGCGAGAAGGGCTTTGCCGACAAGGCCCACGTATTGCGCAACGCAGACCTGCTGCCCCACGAGTTCACGCATTCGTGGAACGGGAAATATCGCAGGCCGGCGGGACTCTATCAGCCGACTTTTGCAACACCTGAGCGGGGAAATCTGCTGTGGGTGTACGAGGGCATGACGCAATATCTCGGTAATGTGCTGGCCGCGCGCGCCGGCCTGGAGACGCAGGCGCAATACCGCGACAAGCTTGCGCTCTCTGCCGCCAATTTGGACTACCGGCCAGGCCGCGAGTGGCGCCCGACTGAGGACACAGCCATCGCCGCCAGCATCCTGCGCGGTCTCAATCCCGCCTGGTCCAACTGGCGGCGCGGCCAAGACTACTACCAGGAGGGCGAATTGCTGTGGCTCGATGCCGATACGCTGATCCGCAAGCTGACCGGAAATAAGAAATCGCTCGACGATTTTGAAAGGATCTTCCTGGGCAAGGGCGGCAATACCGGGCCCCTGATCGTGACCTATAACTTTGATGAGTTGGTGCGGGACCTGAACGAGGTCGTGCCGTACGACTGGGCGGCGTTCCTGCAGGATCGTATCGACAGGATTAACCCTCATGCCGATCTGGCCGGCATCGAGCAGGGGGGATACAAGCTGGTCTATCAGGATCAGCCCAGCGCCACTGAGCGCGTCATGGGATCAGCGGGGGGATCCGCGGGCCAGTGGGCGGACTTCTGGTTTTCCGTGGGCTTGCGGCTGAGCCACGACGGCACGATCGCAGACGTGCGCTGGAACGGCCCGGCGGATAAGGCGATGCTGGCTCCGGGCGAGAAGATCATGGCCGTGAATGGGCTCATCTACTCCGCCGATGCGATGCGCGAGGCAATCAGCGCGGCGAAAGGGAACAGCGAGCCGATTCACCTGATCGTGCAGGCGGATTCTTATGTCCATACGACAGACATTGACTACCACGACGGAATGCGCTATCCCGTGCTCGAACGCGCGAAAGGAACGCCGGACTATCTGGACGATATTGCCAGGCCGCTGGCACAGCATGAGACGCCGAGTGGGGCGAAGCAGGAAGAGCAGCCGCGCTGAACGCAACCTGGCCGCGGTTGTGCAGTACTCTGTTTCTTCAGGAGAATGCGGGAATACGATGCATAAGAAGGGCTGTTTTTCTATTGTTGCACTGGTAGTTATTTTTCTGACTCTTGGCGCTACCAGCGCACGGAGGGCAGTTTCCCAGACGTCCGGCGAGGACTTCGTCCGCTCTCACTACACCAAGTACGAGTACCGCATCCCGATGCGCGATGGCGTGCACCTGTTTACCGCGGTGTACGTGCCCAAGCCATCGGCCTTTCCTGAGGATCACGGGCCGTATCCCTTTCTTATGGAGCGCACGCCCTATAGCGTGGCTCCCTACGGTGAGGATCAGTATCCGGCGCATCTCGGACCCTCCGATGAGTTTGAGAAGTCCGGCTATATCTTCGTCTACCAGGATGTGCGCGGACGGTGGATGAGTGAGGGCACATTTGTGGAGATGCGTCCTCACATCGACGTCAAAAAATCCCCGAAAGATGTGGACGAATCGTCGGATACCGATGACACCATCGCGTTTCTGCTCAAGCATGTGTCCAATAACAACGGCAAGGTGGGCATTTGGGGCATCTCCTACCCGGGGTTCTACACCTCGGCGTCGATCATTGACTCGCCGCCGGCGCTGGTCGCTGCCAGCCCGCAGGCGCCCATGACCGATCTCTTTCGCGGAGATGACTCCTACCACGGCGGCGCTTTTATGCTTTCGGCGGGCTTTGGCTTTTATGCACCCTTCTTTTATCCGCAAAACAATCCAGTGCTGCCCCATCCAGGAGCTCCGTTCAGTTTTGGCACGCCCGACAGCTACGAGTTCTATCTGAAGGCCGGCAACGTGGCCAACCTGGATTCATACCTGACGCGCCCGAATTGGCTTTGGGATGACCAATGGAAGCACGACACCTATGACTCGTACTGGCAGTCGCGCGACCTCTCGCGCCACATGAAGAACGTGCGCTGCGCGGTGCTCGTGGTGGGCGGCTGGTTTGACGCAGAGGATCTGAAAGGCCCATACCGCACCCTTTACGCCATCCACAAATTCAATCCCACGACGCCGATCACGCTGGTCGAGGGTCCATGGGTGCACGGCGGCTGGGCGCGCAGCGATGGCAGCCACCTGGGCGATGTGCAGTTCAACGCCAAGACCGCCGACTACTTCCGCACCTACATCCAATTTCCATTTTTCGAGCATTATCTGAAGGGCAAAGGCGAGGCATTGCCCAGGGCCATCGTTTTTCAAACAGGCACGAACGTCTGGCGCAGATACGACGCATGGCCGCCCAAGGCCGCCACGCCGAAGATGCTCTATTTCCACGCCGACGGCAAACTCAGCTTCGATCCGCCGGCCAAAGCCAGGAGCGAAGACGAATACGTAAGCGATCCCAACCATCCCGTGCCCTTCGTGGGCTATACAACCAATACGGTGCCGCAGCGCTACATGGTGGACGACCAGCGCTTTGCCCGCTACCGGCCCGATGTGGTGGTTTATGAGACCGAGCCGCTCAAGGAAGACGTCACGATCGCTGGTCCCATCTCGCCGAGGCTGAAGGTGGCAAGTTCCGGCACCGACTCCGACTTTGACGTGAAGCTGATCGACGTCTATCCGAACGACTATGTCAATTCCGGCTCTGGCGGCGAGTCCGGCAAGCGGATTCTGGGAGTGCCTCCGCTGCTGATGGGTGGCTATGAGCAACTGCTGCGCGGCGAGCCCTTCCGCGCCAAGTTCCGCAACAGCCTGGAGAAGCCCCAGCCGCTTACGCCCGGGAAGATCACTGAGATCGATTTCAATATGCCCGATCTTTATCACACCTTCCGCCGCGGGCATCGCATCATGGTGCAGGTGCAAAGCTCCTGGTTCCCGCTTACGGACCGCAATCCGCAGATCTTCACAGACATTCCGTACGCCAAACCGGGCGATTTCCGGGAAGCGACCGAGCAGATCTTCCACCAGAAGGGTGCGGCCTCGGGCGTGCGGGTGATGGTGCTGCCGCAGCCATAACAACAGACCAGCGAGATTGTGGCGCCGGCACGCGAATCCCTGCGGGACTTTCGGACTGCAGCTGTGCTCGATGCCGGCTGGCGGGAATCAGTGCGCCGGATTCAATGATTCGCTGATCGCGTGCCGCTGCCGGAGACGAACCACGTTCGCAGCACGTGGAGTTCAGAAGCCCAACTGGATGCGCGTCATCGCCACCCGCTCGCTATGTATGCGGGGAATATTGCCCGCGGCCATGTGAAACGACGTGTATTCGTAGTCCACGATTAATTTTGTGTGCCGGTTCATGTGCCAGTTCATGCCGACGGCCGATTCGCTGGCCCTCTTGGCAGAACTGGCTGGAGACGCGAAGTTCGGAAACGCATTTGCGTCAAAATCCAGCCCACTGTGCCGGACGGCGAGTTCCCAGGCTCCCCAATGATGCAGATCTTCGGCAGGCGCGAAGTCGTGTCTGGGCCGAAAATCGCTGTACGTGTTATTTTCTCCCGTGAGCATGACGGAGCCGGCAAGCTCCCAGCCGTGGTGGGAGAGGTATTGATGAACGCCACCGGCGGAGAGGGTCGCGCCGGAGACAACATACTCAACGAGCACTCCCACCGGTCCGAAGAAGTAGCTTGCCTGTGGTGATACGCGCTTATGCATGCCGTCCGCGATGGTGCCGGCAGCGTAATGAAAGAGGATCTCCTGTCCGATTGTCCTGAAGACGGGAGGATCGCCGAAATGATGACCCGCGGAGGCGGCAACGCCCACGCCTAACGGTTGCAGCGAGGTGATCCCGGCTCCGGTGAACGGTTCGACGAAGACACGGGCGACACCCTCATTTGTGCCGTGCCACTCGAAGTTGGCATTTGCGCCGTCTTCCGTACCGCTGAAATAGCCAAGCTCGTAGGTGATCGCATCGCCGAGGAACGAGCCTTCAAACTGCGACCCCAGATCGCGAAGGGGCAGCAGATCGGAGGCCATGGAGCGTTCGGCGAAGGTCAGGTCCCGATCCGGACGCAGCACCTCGAGGCCGATTGGCGTCTTGAATTTTCCCAGGCGTAAATTTCCGAAGGGCAGTGAGGTAGATTCGGCGTAGACTTCCTGGATGACCGTATTGCCTTCGCCAAAGTCGGGCATAAAGCGGAAGTACATCTGGTCCGCGAGGGTGCCTTCGACCAGCGGGCGGACACGGCGGAAGAGAAGTTGATCATGCTGAAGGCCATTCAGGTTGGCGGCGAAAAGACGTCCATCCGCCTGGAGATAACCCTGGACCTTGACCTGGCTTGATCCCTCGCGGTTGGAGATCAGCATACCGTTGCTCCTGAAGGCCACCCGCGGAAAATTCTGATCAGCCGCCTCCACCAGAGCGCCATCTCCGGGAATGTGTTCCCATGCCTTTTGGCAGTCGATAGACCGCGCACAGAGGCAGCACACAATCAGTAGATAGGCCGGCATCCCACGACGGATGCAGTGGAAGCACACCTTTCGTCTCCTCGTCGGCCCCTGGCCCGTCGCCACGCTGGCAATCCGCAGTCGAAAAGCTGCTTTCATTTTAGTCCCTATGTGTTGTTTCGGCTTCGTGTGTTTCGACCGCAGCCTCTTCAGGCGCGCCTCCCCGGGCGCTGGCCGCGGTGGTGCCGTCTTTGGCCCGCGGTCTGCGCTTGCGGCGCAGCCTGGAAGCGAGCGCATCGGTCAGGAAGCCTGCGAGCATCGCCACCAGCACCGCTCCCCCTCCGTACGCCCACGGCCGGTTGGAGGCGAGGCTGGCCATATACGCAGGGAACCCAACCTCGACGAACCGAAGGGTAGCGGCAGAACGCGCGATCACACACATTCCCCGGCAGGCGTACACCTCGACTTGATAGTCGCCGGGTGGCGCCATCCTCGGCCACTCAAAGTCGAGAGCATAGGCGGTCTTCGAACCGCTGGCGGTGAGGTTTACAGAGTGCGGACGAACGCAATAACATCCCTCGCGCTCCTTGAGGTGGAAGAAGTCGCCCTGCAGGAGCTTTGCATATTCGGGATCCGGTTGCATATCGCGGTCACCGCTTTGCCGCGTGCCTTCGGTCAGGCTGCATTTGCACCGGCAGAGACAATGGATCCGCTTCATGATCGCGGATTCATCCAGCCGGTATTCATCCAGCGATGCGCGATCGAGCATCGTGCTGGCATCGCCGGAAGCGAAGCTGAGGAAGACCGAGGGTGCCTGCTTGATATGGATTCGGTCGACATTCAGCCAGATGGGTCCTACGCGTCCTTTGCGATTGAAGAACTCATCCTTCCGGTCACCCCGGATCACGACCAGAACGCCTGCGCCATCCGGCGCCGTACCTTCAATGCGGACATGGGAACCCTCATAAAATGCGCCCATCTCGATTGTTTCGGGAATGAGCTTAGGCGGCGGCATCTCGGCCGGAGCATGATCCGCCGGCGCAGTTGGGAGGGCGATGGCCGAAGCCCCGAAGCATACGGCAAGGGCCAGCGCTCTGAGCAACCAGCCGCGCCACAGGCACTCCCTGTAGAATTTGACAGCACTTACCCCATCAAACACCTCCCGAAGTGCAGGACTGCGCCGGCGCCAACATGCTGAATCGGTGGCAGGCAATGAATGGCTGCGATTTCAGAGATCGGTATGGACGGCGTAATCACAAGAGCGACGACGATCTTGAGCATGACTGCGAGCGCCAGAATGCCCAGCAGAATCATGAGTTGCTCGCCGCGCAACAGGCGGCTCATGCGCGCTCCGATCTGAGCGCCAACGGTAGATCCCACGGCCACAATCATCGCCAGGACCAGGTCAACGGTACGATTGGAGCCGGCCTGCATGAATGTGGCGCCGGCGCAGGTGAACAGCGCCTGGAAGAGGCTCGTGCCCACCGCGACGTGGGCGGGCATGCTGAGCAGGTAGACCATCATCGGCACCAGAATGAAGCCGCCGGCCACCCCCATCACGGCAGTCAGAAGGCCGACCAGAAAGCAGAGAATGAAGGGCACGAACACCGAGTGGCGAACGCCCGAGTGAGGGAATTCCATCTGAGCGGGAAGGTTTGACAGCAGGCCACGGCTGCGCGAGCGTCCACGCCGCGGATTGGCCATCTGTCCCTGGCGCATCTTACGCCAGCTATCGCGAACGATGTAACCTCCGACAAAGCCAAGCATAAGGATATAAGTAATCTCAATCGCAAAATCCGCATTGCCCATGCTCCGCAGGATGCGGACGAAATGGACGCCGACGCCGGAACCGGCCAGCCCTCCAGAGAGCAGGATCGTGCCCATGCGGAGATCAACATTGCGCAGCCGGAAGTGAGCCGCCATACCCGAGGATGACGTCGCCACAATGGCGTTTGTACCCGAGGCCGCAGCGACTGTAGGGGGCACGCCGATCATCATCAGGATCGGCGTGAGGAGAAATCCGCCGCCGACGCCGAGCAGTCCCGACAGCAGTCCAATCACCACGCCGATCGCAATCACGACGGCGAGGTTGGTGGTGATTCCGGCAATGGGCAGAAGAATCGGCATCAACCCGCCTCCTCGTGATAAATTTTTGCGGCCCCGATCATGACGCCATGACCTCCTTTTTCCCCGAAGATGGGCCGGACATTTGAAATGCGTAGTTGCCCTCGAGAAACTGCTGCACATACCAGCCCGCGGCTTCGTTGCCTGTCATGTACATGTCCAGCTGGCTGCAGCAGGCCATCAGCCGGCCAAGGATGTTGAGATTGGCTTCTGTCTGCGCAGCGGGCGCTTTTTTAAACCATGCGTTGACCAGGTCGCCGCGGCGGTCAACTCGGAAGCCGTAATGCGCCAGGCAATTCTCAATAAAGCAGGCGCGGAGATTACGCCGCCGCCGCGTCGCGCCGCCACCGGCGAAGCGGAAGGAAATGTAGTTATTACTCGGGATATCGGAGACGCAGGCATCGACCAGCGTAAAGTGATACGCGAGCCGCGAGTTCAGGTTCATGTATTCGTCGGCGACCAGCAGGTAGCTCTTTTCGCCGAGCGCGCGGATGGGGCCCGCGGACGACGTCAGGGATGTAGCCATCACGGATGCAAGATCGCCCAGGCTCGCGGGAATTTCGCGTGTCCAGGTGACGCCCGGGTGGGTGACGCCTCTCCACAGTGCCTGGAATGGCCGCGAGATAATTTGCGATGGCGTAACTTCGACGGCGGAGGCATCGGCCGGCGCCAGCCCGCCGCCCAGATCGAGCACGTGGAGATTGATCGGCGCGGGCGTTAAAAGCTTCTTCGCGTGCGGTGAGCCGTGCGCTATCTCGGTGTCGTTCAGGGCGAACATGGCTTCGATGGCTTTTTCATGGCAAAAGCGCAGCACATCGTGGGCTGACTTACAGCCGGACGGGTGAAAATTGAACGCTGCGGGATCGAGTAGATGCAATGTGAGCAGACGGGCGCCGATGGGATTATTCGGTCCTTCGTGGTAGCGCTCCAGCAGGGGCAACTCGAAGTTGCGCCCGGGCCACAAAGCGCCCGGGTACACGCGCGGCTGCACGGCGTCCAGGCTGACTGGATCGCCATTACTGAGCTTCTCAAAAGCGCCGGTGAGCTGGAAGACCGATGGGATCTTGAACTCGCGCAGCAGCGCCGCGGCGTGACCGGTGAGGTTGCCCCACTCCGCCACCAGGCCCGAGATGCGCGGAAAGACCTCAACAATTTCCGGTGAGGCTTTGCGCAGAAACAGAATGGAGCCCTGCGGGGTCGCGCTGAGCAGGTTTGCATCCGTGACCAGGTGAGCGGTGCCTGAGACGCGCCCGGGATAGATGGTGCGCCCGCCGGACAGAATCGGGTCAATGCGTATGCGCGACTTCAAACGCATGGCGCTGGAATCCGCCAGAGCCAGAGGACGCGATTGAACAACCCATAACCGGTCTTCCTCATCGAGCACCCATTCCACATCCTGGGGACAGCCAAAGTGATCCTCGATCCGGATGGCCCACTCGGAGAGCGCCTGCAGATGGGCTTCTGAGAGGCTCGGACGGTTTGCCCGTTCGTCCGATACGGGCTGACGCGTGATGCCGCCCTCGGCGCCGAGCGCGATCCGCTCTTCCTTGCGCGCGATATTTTGTTCGAGGATGGGATGGGGCCGCTTGCGCGAGATCACCATCAGGTCGGCGGGAGCGCGTCCGCTGGCGACATCGAGGCCGAGACCGCATGTGGCCGTGATCCATAGCGCGTCGCTTTTGGGATTCTTCGGGTCGCGCGTATACATGATGCCCGCGGCCTGTGCAGGAATCACGCGCAAACACAGTACCGCCATCGGGCTCTCCACCTCCGGCAGTCCGGCGGAGAGACGATAGAACAGCGCCTTGGCGCCGAAGCGGCTGGCGACAACCTCGCGATAAGCGTCCACCATCCCTTCCGGCGGGATATTGAGAACGCTGAGAAACTGGCCCGCGAAGCTGCGTTCGCCGCCTTCACCCACGGCGCTGGAGCGCACGGCCATGCCGGCTTCGGGCGCATGGAAAACGCGCGCCCGCTCGACCAGGGCCACTTCAATCGCTCTTGGAACGGGGTGATTCCGGATGAGCGCGGCCAGCTTGTCTGATACTTCCTCCAGCGCGTGCAGATCATTCAGGTCGAGGTTGTGTGTTGCGTCGCGAACCTGCTTCCACAGGGGGATGCCGCAGAACTGGCGATAGGCCTCGGCGGTCAGGACAAAGCCGTCGGGCACCGGCAGCCGCAGTTTGTTCTTGATCTCTCCCAGAGCAGCGGCTTTGCCGCCGACCTCCGGCTCAGCATGGCGGTCGATTTCAGAGAGTGATCGCGCCAGCGGCGGAGTGGCCAACTCGTCGCGCGCAGCGATGTAGGATTCAACTTCGCTGCTTTGCGCTTGAACCATCACGGCCAGGCGCGTCAGGTGATCTCCGGTGAGGCGCTCGAGTGTGGCGACGATGTCATCAAGCTTTTCGAAGATGACGGTGGTCTGGTCGCCAAGCACTTTGCGGCTTGCGGGGACAAACTGCAGATCCTCCTGAACGCTGGCGAGTACCTCCAGGCAATCGTTGTTGAGAGACAGCAACTTCCTGAAGCTTGCGTATTTGGAGCGGATTGTCTGTTCCGGAGAAGCAGCTTTCGCCTCTTGTCTCCTCCACCAGACTTGCATTTTTTTACCTTTCTTACCGTATCGCTGTCTGTTTCCTGCCCTGTCTTTTCTCTCACTTGCAACCCATCAAAATGCCTGGCTCGAATTAATTTCCTCCGATGCTCGAAAGCAAACTCGCGGGTTCAATGAATAGGTCCAGCGTCATCTTTACGGCTGTCGCCAACACGATGCTGGCGAGAACAATCCTCAATTGTTCTCCGCGCAGGAGCCGGACCATGCGCGCGCCCACCTGCGCGCCCACCGTGGAACCGAAGGCCACCAGCAGCGCCAGAACGACGTCAACGGTTTGGTTGGTGGCCGCCTGCATGAGCGTAGCGCCGGCGCAGGTAAACAGAATCTGAAACAGGTCGGTTCCCACCGCTACGTGCATGGGCATGCGCAGCAGGTAAACCATCATCGGTACCATGATGAAGCCGCCGCCGACACCCATGATGGCCGCCAAAACTCCCACCAGAGCGCAGAGAATGAAAGGCACAAAGACCGAGTGCCTTACATTGGAACGCGGAAAATTCATCTGAAACGGAAGCTTGCTGAGGAGCCTGTTCTGCTGGACCGGATGCGGCGCTTTGTGCCCAAGCATTCCGCGCCGGAGGCTTTGCAGACTTTCTACGAACATGAAGGCGCCGATGCTGCCGAGCATCACGACATAGGTGAAGGTAATCACCAGGTCGGCGCTTCCCATAGCGCGCAGCAGTTTGATGATATGCACGCCGAGAGCGGCTTCGGCCAATCCTCCCATCAGGAGGATGCCGCCCAGCCGCAGGTCCACGTTGCCGAGGCGGAAGTGTACCGACGTGCCGGAAGAAGACGTGCCAACCAGCGCGCAGGCTCCCGACGCCGCCGCGATTGTGGGAGGAACGCCAACCATCATGAGAATCGGAGTCAGCAGAAAGCCTCCACCCACACCCACCAGGCCGGAGAGAAAGCCCACAAGCCCTCCGACTGAGACAACGAGAAAGAGGCTGATGCTCATTCCAGCAACCGGCAGATAGAGATCCATGTTCGACCGCCTTTCATGGTCGATGGCGCAAGCGGGTTATCCCTGGACGGGAGGTGTGAGCCCATCCAGATTGAGATCGACTACGCCTGGAATTTCCATTGCAATGCGCCTGACTTCTTCGAGCTGATTGACGCTCGCAAGTTTTCCCTTGAGCGAAACCACGCCATCGTCGGCGGTCGACTCCAGCTCCAGACCCTCAGTTGATGGCGTGATCGCCACCGCAGCTCGCACTTTGCTCGCCAGCGCGAGATCCGCGAGCGCTCGCCGGCAGGCAGGTGTCAACTCGAAACAGCGCCGGCGCGCGGCTGCCGCGATAATGTGGCAAGCAGTCTCCAGGGTCATGTGGTCGAGGTTCACCACGAGGTCGTAGAGCAGCGGATCGCCCCAATCCACTCCGTATAGAAAGCTCGTCCAGCGGCGGCGCTGGTCGTCCATCTTCTGGATGTAGGCGGCGGCCTCGGCGGCGCTATAGTTAAGACGCTCGTGCACGAGCCGGATGCGGTAATCCATGGGCGCGATGATGCGCGTGCGCAGAATGTGGCGGCCGCCGCCCAGAAGCAAATGGCCGGCCAGTCCGTGATAGATGACCTTGCCGTCCCGCACCTCTTCGGCAAGGCCGGCCTGAATCAGGGCCAGGTACTTATATCTCTTGTGACTGAAGCGGTCCAGAAAGCCAGGCGGCCTTTCCAGCGCGTCACGGAGTTCATCCTGGGTTACTCCATGAGATGCCGCGCGCTCGACGATTACGTCGCGATCAATGCATCGGTAGCCCAGCTTTGCCGCAAGGCACTCAGCCAGCATTTTTCCGCCACTGAAAGACCCTCTGGAAATCGTGATGACCGACATAGTGCCGTCCCATTCTCCGCCGGCCCGCATCGTTGCAGGATGCGGGCCGGTAGTGGCCCAACTTGCTTCCCGTTAATGAATCGGCCTCCGCACAGTGCTTCACATTCAGCGCTTCGATTTCACATCGCCGGTAGCCGCTGAGTGGAGCGCGACTTCCACCTTCTCCTCCAGGGTGTCGTAATACTTCTTCAGGACTTCAATCACCTCGGGCTTTGAGAACTCCGCGGGCACCGGCTTGCCTTCGCTCATCAGCTTGCGCAGCATGGTGCCGGAGAGCAACAGGCGCGCGCCGCCCTTGTAGTTCCCGTTCTCGTCGATGACCGCCTTGCTTTCATGCGGGCAGGTCTTCATGGAGGCCATGCTTCCGCACTCGTAGCAATAGAAGGTCCAGTCCATGCACAGCGGCTGAATTGCGAGAGCGCCGGCGGGCACCTCGTTGAAGATCTTCTGTGCATCGAACGGGCCGTAGTAGTCGCCGACTCCGGCGTGATCGCGCCCCACGATGAGGTGAGAGCAGCCGTAGTTCTGGCGGAAGACGGCGTGGAGCAGGGCCTCGCGCGGGCCGGCGTAGCGCATCTCCATCGGATAGCCACCCTGGAGCACGCGCTCCTTGCGGAAATACTTATTGACCAATGCGTCGATCGCCTTTACGCGCACATCGGCTGGAATGTCGCCGGGTTTGAGCTTGCCCAGCAACTGGTGCACGTACACGCCGTCGCAAACTTCAATCGCAATCCACGCCAGGTAAGCGTGCGAATTGTGCATGGGGTTGCGCAGCTGCAGTGCCGCCACAGTGCTCCAGCCGCGCTCGGTGAAGATCTTGCGGGCGTCGGCGGGACGCTGATAGATTCCCTTGAACTCCTCCGGGAAGAAGGATTCGGAGAGCGCCTTCACCGGTCCGGCCAGGTTGACGGCGGCCTGCTCCATCACCTTCTGAACGCCGGGATGTTTCGGGTCGGTGGTGCGGAACACTTCTTTGCACTCGTGTTCCTTGTCGATGGTGTACTTCTCCTCGACTTTCATGGTGCCGACAAGCGCATCGGTCTCCACGTCCCACAGAGCCACTTCTTCGCCCGGAGCGATGGAGTTGGCCAGTGTTTCCTCGGTGGAAAGCGTGATGGGAATCGGCCAGAAGGTTCCGTTCTTGCTGGCCAGTGTGTAACTGTCGCAGCAGCCCTTCCAATCGTCATGGCCCATAAAGCCATCGAGCGGCGTGAAGGCGCCGATGCCCATCATGATGAGATCGCCGGTTTCCCGGCTGGTGAGCGGGACATGTTTCAGCTTTGCGGCCCGCTGGATTTCCTCGGTTCGATCGCGACCTTCAAGCAGCAGGGGCTTCAGGTCAGTACTGCCGTGCGGAGAGACGAGTTTGTGCATAGGAAGACCTCGTTCAAATAACGCGGTAAGGGCCGGGACTCTAAGCGGACGTGATTTCGGAACCACGAGCACCCACGAGCGCCTGGCCGGGTGATTGGTTTTCGCGCCATGTAGCAGCCATGGCCAAGGTCCGGTAAAGAAAATGAACGAACTTCGAATAGGGCGTACACAAAAAGAGCGTCAGGACCAGGGAGAGATGGATGTAGTAGACCGAGAACATCCAGTCGGGGTTCTGCGCCAGGCGCAACATCTCCGAGAGGAATCCGGTCAGCCCGACGCTGCCCACCAGGGCCAGGAAATACCAATCGCAATACGAACTGCCTGCGCGCTTTTCCGGGTTGGTGATGCGATTCCAGAAGAGCAACGAGACGCCGATGACGAGCAGAAGAGCGCACAGATTCGCAAAGATCTTCAGTGGATTCAGCGTCGGAATCGGGGTATCCATCAGGCCGAGCAGGCTGCCGATGCCCACCGTGGTGCCCATGAGGGCAAGGCCCAGAAAGCCGGAGAGCACAAGGAGATGTCCCCAGCGCCGGACATGCCCGGCGCCGCAGCTCGCAAAGCGGCGATGGCGGATGATCTCAATCAGAACGGGAACGAGAGCCGGCAGAATCGGCCCGTCTGCTCCCGAGGCGCGCAATGCTTTCACAAAGCGCAGAGCGCCTATCGTCAACGCCAGCACAACATAGGCGCTGACGGCAAAGAACAGCGGCTCCAGCCTGTCTTTGGGAAACATCTGGGCAAAGACCAGAGGGCGCACCTCCGAGCGGATGGCGGGCAATATGGCGATGGCCAGCAGGATCAGGGCGGAGAGCACGAACATGATCGCCCCATTCTCCTGCCTGCCTACCATATTCCCCATGAAGCGCGGAAAGGCGAGCCGGCGGATGGTTGCCATGCGGATGGCGTCCATTACCGCCGACGGCCGCGCGCCGCGCGGGCAACGGGCCGTGCAATCGCCGCAGTCGTGGCAGAGCCAGATGGAGGGATCGCCGATCAACTGATCCGTCATCCCCCACTGCGCCTTGAGAACCTGCTGGCGCGGGAACGGCCGTGCCTCAGTCGAGAGTGAGCAGACCGAACTGCAGGTTGCGCACTGGAAACACTTCTTGAGCTCTCCGCCGCTGTTCTGCGTAACTTCGCGGATGAGTTCCCGATCCGGACGGAGCATCAACGCGTCAGCCATATCTAGAACCCCTTGTATGGGTTCGGGCCCAACTCGCGGACCCGTGCGACAAAGTCGTCGATTATCCTGGGAACGCGATCGCCCTCGTCGATCCCCAACTGCACGAGTTCGATCCGCCCCGATTCCAATTGCAGGCGCTCCAGCGTGTCCTTTACGTTTTCCAGGCGGCGGTTGGCCAGCTCGCTGCCGCGAATGAAGTGGCATTGATAGTCGTCGCCAAACTTGCAGCCCATCAGCATGACGCCGTCAATGCCGCGCGAGAGCGCGTCGGCGATCCAGACAATGTTCATTGAGCCCAGGCAGCGCAGAGGAATCACGCGCACGCTGGCGTCATAGGTGGCTCGCATCATGCCGGCCTGATCGAGGGCGGGATACGCATCGTTTTCGCAGGCGAAGATCAGGATGCGTGGCTTGTCCTCGAACTCGTCCGGCACCTCGATCGCCTTCACCATGGAGGCGATCATGTCCACCGAGTAGTTCTTGAAGGAGATGATTCGCTCCGGGCACGCGCCCATGCAGATGCCGCAGCGGCGGCAGCGGTAGGGATTGAACTTAGGCGTCCCCTTTTCGTCCTCGTCCAGAGCGCCGAAGGGACACTCGACGGTGCAGCGTTTGCACATGGTGCAGCGCTGCAGCGCAAAGTTCGGATAGGAGAGATCTCCCGCGCGCGGATGAACCGCCTGCCCGTTTGTGGCGAGCTGCACGCTCTGGATGGCCTTCAGCATGGCGCCGCAGGCATCTTCGGCGGCCATCGCGGAGTCCATGGGCGAGCGCACCGCGCCCGCCGCATAGATGCCCGTGCGCTGCGTCTCATACGGGAAGCACACGAAGTGGGAGTTGGGGAAGCCGTTTTGAAGCACCGGCAGGTCGGGGCCCTGGCGGTAGCTGAGATTCAAAATCTCAGTCCCATCCCGATCCTGCAAAAGAGTGACAATCTTTTCCGCTTCGGCTCGCTGCGTCTCGGATTCATTCCGCTCGACGGTCCGCCTCGCATCGCGCAGCGTGCGAATGGCGTCATTGTCAGCCGAATTTGGCACCATGCCGGTCGCCAGCACAACCATATCGACCGCGACACGGATCGGAGAGCCGATCAGGCTGCCGTCCACGCTCACAACCACCTTGCCGTTTGCATCCCGCTCCAGGCTGGTGACGCTGCCTTTCATCAGAAAATTGAGCGCGTGGTTCTGGAGGCTCTGGTAGTAGCTTTCATACGTCCCCGGGGTCACCATGTCCCGATAAATTATGAAGATTTCGACCTCGGGATTCTGTGCGCGCAGCCATTCCGCTTCCTTGAGGGTGGACATGCAGCAGACCGACGAGCAGTAGCTCAGATGCTTGGGGTCGCGCGAACCGGCGCACTGCACAAACAGAGCGCTCTTCACTGGCTGGCCATCGGAAGGCCGCGCGACGGAGCCAGCCGCGGCCATCCGCTCAAACTCCACGTTGGTGACAACGTCCGGCAGATCGCAGCCGGGCAAGGTCAGCCTGGCGCGATCGTAGGGCTTCCAGCCGGTGGCCATCACAATGGCGCCGACGCGATGCGTCTCCGCATCATTCCCGTTGCGCAAGGTGACGTCGAACATCCCCGGCTGGCCTTCGGTCCGAGTCACTTGCGTCGAGCAGAATACCTTGATGCGAGGATGCGCGCTGACCGCGCTGATCTTTTCCGCGAGCTGGTTGTCTTCGGCTTCAGTGTAGGGAGGATGCGTTGGGAAGACTTTCTTCAGGCCGCCGAGAAAGCCGCCAAGCTGCGGTTCCTTTTCCACCAAGAGCACATCGTGGCCGGCCTTGGCGCCCTCGAGCGCGGCATTGATACCGGTTACGCCGCCGCCCACCACGAGGATCGCGCGGGAGATGGTTTCTGACAGCGGCTCGGGCGGCTCCATCTTTTCCGCTTTTGCCATGCCCATGCGCAGGTAGTCTTCCGCCAGCGCCTGGGAGTCCTCATCCTTCGGGGGGTGCGACCACGCAACGTGCTCGCGCAGGTTCACGCGCTCCACGATCTGAGTTGAGCCGAAGTTGAAACACTCCATCTTGGCGCGCGGGGAGCAAGCCGCAATCACGATCGCATTGACCGCGCCGCCCGTCAGGTCGCCGCGAATCTGGGCAACGCCTTCCTCGCCGCACAGGCATGCATGCGTACGGCACACCGGAACCTTATGTCCTGTCGCCGCAACTTTCGCCAGCCGGTCCACGTCAAGGGACTCCCCGATGGAGCAGCCGCCGCAGATGTAAACGCCCAGCCGTTTATCCATGATTTGCCCTGCCTGCTACGCTCTGCATCGCCTTCAATGCCGCGCCTGTAGCATCGCGAATTGAAACAGCCACCTCCGCCGGCCGCTTTACGCAACCGGCCGCAAGAACCCCGGGCCCGCCATTGGTTGAGGCAAAACCAAATTCATCCAGGGCGACGCAGCCCGGCAGACCGGCGCTCTGCGGCACGATCCCCACGGCGAGGACGACTATGTCGTACTCGCGCGCGATCTTTCTTCCGCCCAGGACGTCCTCGGCGGTCACCAGCAGATCGCGGCTTACGGGTTGCTCCTGCACCTTGCCCACCTTGCCTTTGATCAACTCAATGCCGTTGGCCGCGATGGCCTTGGATGCGAAATCTTCAAGATGGCCGGGAGTGCGGAGATCGATGTAGAACATCGAGATCTTCGCCTCCGGATATTGACTGTGGATGTAACCCGCCTGCTTGAGCGAGGCTGTGCAGCAAACGCCCGAGCAGTAGGGCAGATGATTGCGATCGCGCGATCCGGCGCACTGCACAAAGGCCACGGCGCGGGGCGCCTTGCCGTCGGAGGGCCGCACGATCCTGCCGGCGGTGGGGCCGTCCGGAGCCGCCATGCGCTCCAGCATCACGTTGGTGACGACATTGGCGCAGGTACCGAACCCGAGATTGTCGATCTTAGCTGCATCGTATGGAGCCCATCCTGTGGCGAAGACCACCGAAGCCACGCGCAGAGTCTTTTTTGTCTCCTTTTGCTTCAGATCAATTGCGAGGTACCGGCAGGTGTCGGCGCAGAGGCTGCAATCATTGGAGCAGGCGTCGTCGTCAATCATGTATTGCGCCGGAAAGGCCATGCGATGCGGCAGATGAATGGCCTTGGTTTTCGTGATTCCGCAGTTGAATGCGTCCGGAATCTCAACCGGGCAGACACGCTCGCACTCGCCGCACAAGGTGCAGGCCGCCGTCACGTAACGCGGCATGATCCTGATCACCGCTTCGTAGTTGCCGGGGGAGCCGTTCAGGCTCTCCACTTCGGCCAGCGTGTAGACGGTAATGCGTGGATTGTTCTGCAGACGCCGGAAATCAATTTCCAGCCCGCAAGGTGGCGGGCAAAGCTTGGGAAAGTAACGATGAAACGCCGCCACATGCCCGCCCAGATACGCGGACTTTTCGACCAGAACCACCTGGCATCCGGCCTCGGCGGCTTCGATCGCGCTGGTGACGCCCGCAATCCCTCCGCCCACCACCAGGATGGCGTCGCCCTCTTCGTTTCCTGTATCGAGATTGACCATATATCTACCCGGGCAAATTGCTCATTGCCTCAACTTCCGAGGCGGCTGCCGGATTGGCTGGCAGCGGCCTTCTCAACTTCATGCGCTTTTCGTGGAAGAGACTGAAGGCGAGCCAGTCGAAGGCAAAGTCCAGGAGCTCCTCGTCATCCTCGGCAATCGCCTCGATGCGCGCCTCGTCCACCTCGAACAGGTCCAGAAACCGGGTCTCCGAAATGAACCGGCGAAAGCGGTCCAGGTCATAAAGGGACATGAAGCACATGTCCAGCTTCTGCTGGCTGAGCGGCTCCGGGCCTTCCCAGCCCGGATGCGACATCAGTTCCAGAAACGGAGCCTGCATCCGGTCAAAGTCATCGAGTTTCTGTGCCGCGATCCACTCGCGGACCGAATGCTCATTGGCCGCCCGATGTCCCTGGCAGAGCTCCTCCTGTACCAGGAAGTAGAACCTCTGCGCCGCGGCATTCGGGCCTTTCGGCTCCGCCATGCCCAGCGGATACATGCGGCATGCCCAGGGCCGGTGATTGTAAACAGCGCAGCCGGACTCGGTGACAAAGGGGCAGCGGCGCGTCTCATCGTCCATGCGCAGAAACACGGCCGGAATATGCTTGTCCCGGGAGCGCATGCTGAGGGTGTATTTCTCGAGGAACTCCGAGGAGTCCATGTGCAGCGCATTCTTGAGCCGCAATACGTCGTAGGGGGAAAGCAGAATCGCGACATCGCCGCAGCAACGGTTGAAACACTCCACGCTGGGACCGCAGCAAAATTTGAACCTGGTATCGAGGCCCATGCGCGAACTGTTTTCGAGAATTTCCTGCTCAGTGAACTCAGGCATCCTGGCCTGCCTCTCCGGGAAGAATGTTGCTCTTCAGTGCATCGCGCGACCACACGGGAAGCGGTCCGCTCTCGCCCGTCCTCGGCTCCAGCCTGTGACGGTAGGAAGCGGTGACGTTGAATTGGCTCTTCATCCACTCCCAGCCGCGTACAAAATACGGGCAATCGTCGTTGAAACACACCCACTGGTACTCGCCGTCCCAGGAGGTGATTTGGGGGTTGGCCCATCGCCGCATGAGGCTATGGCAGTGCGGGCAACGAGGATCGGTTTCTGGCGCCATAACCTGCTCTCTCGAAAAGAAGTGGAATGAGGTTCCGGCCGTGGCCGGAACCTCACTCGCGTTAGCGCGCGGCCGCCGCTGGCTGGGGCGCGGGCGCCTCGGCCTTCGGTTGCTCGAAGATACGGAAGATAGGCCGCGTGAGCATCTCCCATTTCCCCGTCTTGGGATCGCACCGGCAGTTGGCGAAGACGTGCCACTTCTCTTCGTCCAGAGCCGGCGTATCCGTACGCATGTAGTAGCCCGGCCAGCGGGTCTCGCCGCGGAACAGCATGGTGCGGACGTGAGCCTCGGCCTGCCACATGCGATGGACGTTCTCCCAGCACCGCATCAGTTCATGGGTATTGGCGGCTGCCAGCATCTCCGAGTCTTCCTTCAGGAAAGCCAGCAGTTCCAGAGCCCGCTCCAACTGTGCTTTGTTGGTGCTGAACTGGGCAGTGACGCCGCCCGCATACTCGTCCATGATCTTTTGCAACCGGAACATGAAAGAGCGCGGCTTGATGTAGTTGGGATTGACGTCCTCGTCGGTGGTCAGCTTCCGGTTCTGTTCAAACGTCTCCAGCGGTTTCAGGACTTCGGCGACGATCTTGTCGACCTCGGCCTGATCCAGCTTGGGCAGGGCATTATTCTCCACGACGAACTTGATCGCGGACTTGGCGGCGATCCGTCCCTCGGCGTGCGAGCCAGACGAGAACTTGTGGCTCGATGCTCCGGAGGCGTCTCCCGCGCAGAACAGGCCCTTGACGGTTGACATGTTGGTGTAGCCCCAGAAGTACTCGGACTTGGTTTCACCGGTCTGCAGGTCCTCAGGACCGCAGAGCCAGGCGCCCGATGCCCCTGAGTGCGAGCCAATGAAATAAGGCTCGGCGGCGGCAATCTCGGAGCTCTTCTGCTCAGGCTGCACGTTCGATGCGGCCCAGAGAATCGCCTGCGAGATCGTCATATCCAGGAAGTCTTCCCACGCCTCCGACTCCAGCTCTTTCATCTTCTTCTGGTAGGCCTTGGGATCGTCCTTGTACTGCTCGGCGATCTTGGTCAGGGCTTCTTCCGTTCTCATCGAGATCGGTCCCTTGCCGTCGAGCACGTCGAGCATGCCGAGGTAGTTGCGCAGGTTGGCGGGAACCGGCTTGACTCTGCCGTATGGCCCCCACTTCTCCAACTCGGGCCGGCGCTCCACCATGTAATCTCCGCCCATGGCGTTGGTGGCGCGCGACTTGAACAGGAGGAACCACGCTCCTACGGGCCCATACGCATCCTTGAAGCGCACGGGAATGAAGCGGACTTCCTGGCAGGTCATCTCCGCTCCCGCCTTCAGCGTGAAGTAGGCGGAGGAGCCGGAGTTCCACGGTGGATACCAGGCGCGCCCCATGCCTTCGCCCGAACTGCGGGGCTTGAAGACGTGGACTGCGCCGCCCATGGCCGCCAGCGTGGCCTTGGAGCGGAAGATATACACCTTGTTCTCGCGCACCGAGAAGCCCACCGCGCCGGCGCAGCGGTCGCCGTCCATCAGCGGTCCGACGATGAACACACGCTCGAAAATCTGTCCCACGCCGCTGCCGAGCAGCGCGTTCTTCGCAGCCTCGGCAACCACCACTTTGTAGGACTCGCCGTTGATCATCAACTGCCAGCGGCCTTCATGCACGTACTTGCCGGCCTCATCCTTCCAGATGGGCAGGCCCCACTTTTCGAAGAGATGCACGCTTGAGTCAACGTGGCGGGCGATGTTAGCCACCAGGTCTTCGCGGGTCACGCCCATGAGGTCATTGCGGACATAGTCCACATAGTCCTTCACGGAGTTGGCCCCGTCTTTCAGGCCGACATACTGGTTAATGGCGGAAAGGCCCATGGCCACG
>JAJZVZ010000068.1 GCA_021846945.1 Acidobacteriota bacterium
AAGAGCAAAGAGTTGCTTGCACTCGACTGAATTACCCTTAAACTGATCCAAATTGTAACAACACTCGAAGATACTTGCCTCAAAATTGCGGTCAGATTCTCTACACTGCGACGCCGCGGCACCTCTGGGTCCACGCCTCGCAAATCTGTGCATTGAACGTGTCTACTGCAATACAGACGCAAATGCTCTTCCTTCTGAATAATGTACCAATCGGGTTACTATTTTATCTACGTCGCGACGGGCTTCAGCGAGGGGATCGCGGATCGGGATAATCGCCGCCCAGAAATTGAGCCGGAAAAGGAGTACTGCACAGAGTCAGAGTGGACGGAACGGGCCGCTCCAGACCGATGCAGCGCTTAACGCAACAGATCCTCAAGGGCCGTGCTCAGGCTGGTCTTTCCATCGCGGTACTTGACGACTACGGGCGCATACACGCTGAGTCCCCATTCCTTTCCCTTGCCCTTTGCGACCGCGCGCGATCCGGGTACAACCACGGCGTCTTCCGGAATAATCAACGGCAACTCATCGGTCGCCCGCAGCACCTCGCCCTTCACCAAATCAAAGACCGGAGTGCCGCGGGTCAGAATCGTGCCTGCCGCCAGAACCGCGCCTTTCCGCACCACCGTTCCCTCGTACACGCCGCAATTGCCGCCCACCAGTGCGTCATCCTCAATGACCACGGGACTGGCGTTCACCGGCTCCAGTACCCCGCCGATCTGGGCGGCCGCACTCAAATGCACGCGTTTGCCGATCTGCGCGCATGAACCCACCAGGGCGTGCGAGTCCACCATCGTGCCCTCATCCACATACGCACCGGCATTGATATACATGGGCGGCATGCACACCACACCCCGCGCCACGTAACTCCCCGCGCGGACTGAAGACCCGCCGGGAACCACGCGAATGCCATCATCCACACAGAAACTGCGCACAGGGAATGTGTGCTTGTCGACAAAAGCATGTCCCCAGGCCCGCGACTCTTCCAGCACGCCGAGCCGGAAACCGAGCAGAATTCCCTGCTTGACCCACGCGTTCACCCGCCAGCCAGCGGGCGCAGCGGAATCGGGTGAAGCAGCGCGCACTTCACCCTGTTCCAGCGCTGTGCGCAAGGCAAGAAAAGCCTTCATGGCCGTCGGATCGCCAGCAGCGGACGGCCCCGCCGCAAAGCTCCGCTCAATCGTCTCTTGAATTTCGCTGATTGTCATCGCATTCCGAGTCTATCAATGCAAACAGCCAAACAAAAAACTCTGCCCGGCGAGAAGTCCGGTGTTGACTTGCGGGTGGCCGCGAACGCCGCAAAATGAAGTTGAGTCTGGCGCATGCAGAAAACTGGCTGCCAGCGTGGATCAGGCCCGTTCCCGCGCTCCGGTCCAATCCAGCACCACTTTGCCCGCCTGGCCTGACACCATGGCATCAAACCCTTTCTGAAACTCGTGATAGGCAAAGCGATGCGTAATCACCGGAGAAATATCCAATCCCGAATCAAGCATCACGCTCATCTTGTACCAGGTCTCGTACATTTCGCGCCCGTAGATTCCCTTGATCGTGAGCATGTTGAAAATCACCTGCCGCCAATCCATCGGCGTCTCTGATGCCGGGATGCCGAGGATGGCGATCTTGCCGCCGTGGCTCATGTTGGAGATCATCTCGCGCAGAGCCTGTGGATTGCCGGACATCTCCAACCCAACATCGAATCCCTCCAGCATACCCAGCTGCTTTTGCACGTCGCGCAGCGGGTGCTCCTTGGGATTGACGGCCAGCGTAGCTCCCATTTTGCGCGCCAGCTCGAGCCGGAAGGGATTAAGATCGGTGACCACAACATGCCGCGCGCCTGCGTGACGAACAACAGGAATCGCCATAATTCCGATCGGGCCGGCCCCGGTGATCAACACGTCTTCGCCCAGCACCGGGAAGGAAAGCGCCGTGTGCACGGCGTTGCCGAAGGGATCGAAGATGGCCGCGACTTCCAGCGGAATGCCCGGATGATGCCGCCAGATATTGCTCATCGGCAGCGCAACCAGTTCGGCAAAGGCACCGGGGCGGTTCACGCCCACGCCCAGCGTTGCGGCGCACAGGTGGCGGCGTCCGGCCAGACAGTTGCGGCAACGGCCGCAGACAACATGCCCCTCGCCGCTTACAATATCGCCGGGGTAGAAGTCGTTCACGTTCGATCCAATGGCCACCACCTCGCCCACAAATTCGTGGCCGACCGCCATGGGCACGGGGATCGTCTTCCGGGCCCACTCATCCCATTCGTAGATATGCACATCGGTACCGCAAATGCCTGTGTAAAGCACCCGTACCAGCACGTCGTTGATGCCAATCACCGGCTCGGCAATCTCTTCAAGCCAAAGCCCCCGTTCCGGCCTGCTCTTTACCAGCGCCTTCATTGCGCACTCTCCCCGGCCGCCGATTTCCTTCAGCCACGCCAGCCGTCTGAATTAAAGGCACTGCCAGTGTAGCGCCGAGGGCTCTGTGAATCCGCAACGGAGCGCCGCCGGACGGTCTGACCGGGCAGCATTTTACCCGGCACTCGGTTTGGCTCTATACTCGTTTTCCGGAGACTGAGCGGTAAACCGGCCTCGAAGAGCGGTGATTTTCCCGATAAGGAGTTTTCATGGCTGCAATCGTCCCCCTGCAGGATTCTGATCTTGATTTTGATAACGGCACTTTTGATTCCGCAGCTTTTACTTCCCAGGCGCTGACCAACTGGCAGTCGCTCGCAACCATCATCGACCACACGCTGCTCAAACCGGAAGCCACGTGCGAGCAGATCGAAAACCTCTGTGACGAAACGATTCGTTACCGTTTTGCCTGCGCCATGGTCAATCCCATTTGGGTGCCCGCCGCAGTGAGCGTGCTCTCGGGCACCGGCATTCCCGTCGGCGCAGTTATCGGCTTTCCGCTGGGAGCCTCGCTGGTTTCCACCCTGCGCCAGGAGGCGGCCGCGGTCATCCGGCTGGGCGCGTGTGAACTGGACATGGTGCTTCCCATCGGCCAGCTCAGGAGCGGCAATTATGATGCCGTGCACCATGCGATCCACGCCGTGGCGGAGATTGCCCATCATGACGGGGTTCTGCTTAAAGTGATCCTTGAAACCGCGCTGCTCCGCGTCGACCAAATTCTTCGCGGCGCCGAGATTTCCATCCAGGCCGGCGCGGACTTCATCAAGACGTCCACCGGTTTTGCTCCAGGCGGCGCAACCCCCGCTGACGTGGCTCTGCTGCGTGGCGTGGCTGGGGGCCGTTGCGGCGTCAAGGCTGCCGGCGGTATCCGCACCGTCGCCACTGTCCGTGCTCTGCTTGAAGCAGGCGCGAACCGGATCGGCACTTCAGCATCGGTCGCGATTGTGCGCGAGATGGGAGCCGAGTAGGAACAGTTGTCAGGGATCAGAGATCAGGGAACAGGGATCACTTCTGTTGCTTGCCGGTTGAACGGTATATCTTGCAACCCGCTTGCCCATTTTTTCAGCGTGGTGAGTTCGCGCCGTGCCATTCTTTTCAGTACTTGATGGCTCGCCCGCACGTGGCAACTGAATGCCTCTTATTCGCGACTGAAAACTGATCGCTGATCCGTAATCCCTGATCCCTGACAACAGCCTGTTGCGTTATCATTCCCTTCGACACGCATGACCGCATCTCCTCCATCTTCGCCCCAGGAACCCGAACGCGAGGGCGATCAGCGTCCGGCCGTTCCCGCGCCATTGGACGCCTCCGGCAAGCCCGTCGAGCCGGTCGATCTCGCATATCTGATGCGGCTCTCCGACGCGCTCAACACGACGCTCGACCTCGATACTCTGCTCAAACGCACCTCTGAGCTGGTGCGCGCTCTCATTCAATACCGAATCTTCGCAATCTTTCTGCTGAACGACCGCACGCAGGAGTTGCGCGTCAGGTTTGAGATTGGCCACACCGCCGATGTAAGGCGGATGCGTGTCCCGCTTGGGAAGGGGGTGGTCGGCCAGGTGGCGCGCAGCCGCCAGCCTCTGCTGATCAACGACGTTACAACCGCCGAAAACTATATCAGCGCAAACCCTGATGTGCGCTCAGAGCTGGCCGTTCCGCTCATCGCCAAGAACCGCCTGATCGGCGTGATGGATCTCGAAAGCGAAGAGACCGGCTACTTTAAGCCCGAACACCTTCGCGTGCTTACGCTCACCGCCTCCCGCATTGCGCAGGCCATTGAAAACGCCCGCTTGTATGCCCGCGTCTCGCGCCAGGCGCAAACGCTCGAGGTTCTCAACGAAATCTCCATTGAGCTGGCCTCCATCCTCGAACTCGACAAGCTCTTCGAGCGCGTCGGCCAATTGCTCCGCCGACTCATCGACTACCAGATGTTTTCGATCATGCTGCTCGACGAAAAAGGCGAGACCCTCATCACCCGCTATGCATGGCGCTTCGGCTACGCTCACGCGCCACTGCGCCGCATCCCCGTCAACAGTGGCCTGGTGGGCGCGGCTGTGCGCGAATGGCGCCAGATCAATGTCCCCGATGTACTCCAGGATCCGCGCTACTTACCGCTGAACCCCGAGACCCGCTCGGAGCTGATCGTGCCGCTTTTCTATAAAGGGCGCATCATCGGCGTACTCGATCTCGAACATACGCGTCCCGCCTTCTTCAATGAACAGCACGAGCGTATGCTGGCCACGCTGGCCGCGCAAGTAGCCATCGCCATTGAGAATGCCCGCCTCTACCAGGCCGTTCGCCGCCAGGAAAGGCAACTGGAGCGAGACGTCACCATGGCCCGTGAGGTGCAACTGCGCCTGCTGCCGCCCATGGCGCCCGAGCATCCGCATGCGGATCTCGCCGTGCGCTTTCTTCCCGCGCGCACGATCGGCGGCGACCTTTACGACTTTCTTGACTACGGCCCCGGCCGCACCGCCATCGTGCTGGGAGACGTCAGCGGCAAGGCCGCGCCCGCCGCGCTCTTCGCAGCCCTGGTCAGCGGCATCATGCGCTCCGCGGCCGCGCAGCATCCGGAACCAGCGCGCATGCTCGCTCTGCTCAATGACGCTCTGCAGGAGCGCAAGCTCGAATCGCAGTACGTCACCATGCTCTTCGCCCTGTGGAATGACGAAAACCGGACACTTCAGGTAGCCAAC
Source organism: Acidobacteriota bacterium (assembly GCA_021846945.1). Classification (GTDB taxonomy): domain Bacteria; phylum Acidobacteriota; class Terriglobia; order Terriglobales; family Acidobacteriaceae; genus Telmatobacter. The sequence continues at coordinate 5,102 of JAJZVZ010000068.1, forward strand.
TCGGGCGCCGTCCAGCCCTTCTTTTGCCGCGCCGGCCAGTCAGTCGCAGTGCGCGCCGAAGGCTTTCCGTTGGGTCTCTTTCCCAATGTGGTCTACGAAGAGTTCAACGTCGCCACTCAGCCAGGCGATGCTCTCGTCTTCGTCTCCGACGGCATCCTCGACGCCGAAAACGAAAACGAAGAGATGTATGACCAGGACCACCTGGCCGGCCTGCTCTGCAGCCACCGCGATAAATCCGCGCAGGAAATCGCAGACGCTGTTCTGGCCGATGTCACCCGTTTTCAGGGCTCCCGCGAGCGCTTCGACGACGAAACCATCATCGTGCTGAAGGTGCGGTAACCGGCTCCGCGCTGAAGCTACAGGCGCTTCTTTGGAATCAGCCGCACCAACTCCACGCCATGCACGGGAACCTGCGTCGAGTAGTCGGTGGCGTAGACTCCCAGGTCATGCTGCCGCCAGACGTCGCGGACCGTTTGCCTGCCGGTAACGCCCAGATCGCGCCAGTTCACCGTGATCGAGCGCGGCGCAGTGGTCAGGTTGAACAACCCCACCGCCAGCGACCCGTCCGCAAGCGGCTTGGCGAGAATGAACTCCTCATCCGTCTTCCGCACGATCCTGCCCTGCTTGCCCAGCGAGTCCTGATCGATGTCGACCACTTCGGCATTGCACAGGACATTGCGCGTAAGAGCATCCAGCGCCGTCATGTCGCCGGAGTAGAAAAGCGGCGCCGCCATCAGCGACCACATGGACATGTAGCTGTATTGCTCTTCCGGCGTCAACTGCGTGTGCCGGGCGGGCGCGTTCATGTCCCGGGCATTGCCCACCGTTCCAATCAGGATATAGTCCGGGTCATTCCAGCCTCCCGGACCGGCGTACTTGCTATGTTCCGCGTTTGAGAAGCCGATCGAGTAAAACCCTGGCAGCACATTTCCCTTCACCACGCCCAAATCGCCTGTGGTCCGCCAGGAATTGCCGCCAGCCTGCCGTCCCCACTGCCAAACATCGCCCATCCCGTACTGGCACATGTTCAGCACCACGTCGCGGTTCAGCCCCTCCAGAATCGATCCCATCTTCCTGTATGGCGCCTGAAACGAGGGCAGCGTCTTGTCCTTCGCGATTCTGCCATAGGAACACCAGTCGTACTTCAGCAGATCGAATCCCCATTGTGAGAATCGGCGCGCATCCGCGGCCTCGTGCTGATAGGAGCCTTCGTAACGGGCGCAGGTAAGCGGCCCGGGCGACGAATAGATTCCCGCCTTCAATCCCAGCGAATGAATGTACTTGACCAGGCCGCTCATGTCCGCAAAGCGCGCATTGGGCAGTATGTTGCCGTCCGCATCGCGAACTGGTCCCTTCAACTCCGGATCCTGCGATCCCGGCTTCCTTGCCCAGCAGTCGTCGATGTCCACATACTGATAGCCAAAATCGGCCATTCCCGAGGAAATCATGGCGTCCGCCGCGCTGCGAACGTCTTTGGCGGTCACGCGATTGTAGAAGGTGTACCAATCGTTCCAGCCCATCTGCGGCGTCAGACCGATCGTGTCGCCAACCACAATCTTGAAGGTGCGGCTGTCTTTGCCATGCGAGTTCGCCGCCTCAAGCTTGACCACGTATTCTCCGTGCGCTTCCGGCGCCTCGCCCGTGATGATTCCCGTCTGGCGATCGAGCTTGAGCGTCGCCGGAAGATGCTTTGCAGAGAAGCGAATCGGACGGATGCCCGTGCAGGGAATGCGATAAAGAAAAGGATGGCCCGGCCGTGCCCCGTAAATCTTTGGCCCATGAATGCGAGGCGCGTCTGGCGGCTTTGGCGTCCGCATCTCCGTGGCCTGCTGACCGATTGCGTTCACGCAGGCAGCACCTGCCAGCATCAGAAACATTGCAAAAATAAGACCCAGGCGATTCCGAGCAGCCATCATTCCTTCCCTTCGATTCGGGAACATCCGCATCAGTTCTCGAAAGCAAGAAAAAGGATATCAGGCTTCATTCATTTCGCCGGAAGGAGAGCATCATGCTCAGATCTTACGCATTCATGTCTGGCAAATTGAGTCGAAATTGCGCTGTACGCCGATGACTGACGCCGTGGTTTTCACGCTTCTGCTCGGGTGTAACAGGCTCAGTACCGGATGCCAAAGGTGATGTCGATCAGTTGCGTATTGATCCGGGGATTGGGTGCGTAGTGATAACGCGACTCCATATAAACTCGGTAGGGCGCTTCGCCTACTCTAAAGGTGAATCCTATGCCGCCGTTGTACCCCGGGCCAGACGCAGACCAACTTCCAACCGTTTGATTCTCCGTGACATACCCGCTGGTACATTCGAAACCCCACCACAACCACGTGGAGTTGCACTCAATTTCCTGCTTGCCCGTGGTCACCATTTTGGACAGATGCGTATGGCGGTAATATAGTCCTGCTCCGCCGATAAGATAGGTGCCGAGATATCGGCCTCTCAATTCATAGCGGTAGTTCGCGGTGAGATTCATCAGCCCGACGCCCAAATCAAGCGATTGGTCGTCGAGCTCGGTACGGATCTTGTCCATCGCTTCATTCGTGGGAAACAGATCATTCCACAGGAACTCCCCAACCATGCCGTGCTTTCGCGTAAAGTTATAGCCGCCGCCAACGTTCAGTCCGAATCCGAGATGAACTGCCCGCGCAGTGGGATTCAGGGGAATGACAATAGGCGTGCCGAGATGGACGTTTGCGCGAGGATCATCGTTTGAATCGCTATCAAAGGAAGTTGGTCGTGTCTGCGAATTCGCGCCACAACACGCCATCACGAGCATGATCGCCGCTCCGGCAATCCCAATGCCCCGTATCATGGTATTCCTCCCAAACCCCGCGTTGGTGCAATCGAAGCAGAGAATCGAGCGGCCGCAAGCCCCAGCCGGCGGACGCAAAGATTCTTCCGACACGAAGCACTCGCCTCCTCCCCCGCCGCTCACGACGCCGCCGTACTGCGTTTTCTGCCGGGGCGACAGTCTCATACCCGGACACTTGGGATGGATACTAGGATGAATGCGCCTGCTTATGTACTGGCAAAACTGCCAGAGCAGGACGCTCAGAATCGGGAATGTTTGCCACACCGGAGCGGGCGCGCGACACGACGCCCCTTTGATATTCCGTCAAATGCATCTGCAGGATGGATGCTGTGTCAACATCAACACCGGCAAACTCATGAGACAGGTTCCGCGCACCCGAGGTCCTCGTCTCACGTGCCCGAACAGCGCCAGCGAGGCTCACCAACTGCTGGAGTCTCAAGTAAATCCCACTGGTAATTTTGCTAGAGCGCGAATGCCTTCGATGGCGTATTATGAGTGATTCAGTGACTCCTGCGGCATCCCCTGGGACCTCGCCTCAATTGCGCGGTTGTACGAGTCTGTGCAAGGGGGACTAATGGATAATGTCAGCGGCCGAGCGGGAGAGCGGGCGAGGCAGAAGAATTGTCCTCGCCGCAAGTGATTCGGAGTCCAGTGAATACATGCGGAGCGCGTGGCGCCAGATGTTGCTGGCCACCCTGCCAGCGCGGTATGCCAGGGCCTTGGGTACCGACTGGAACAGTAAGAACGAAATCAATCAGGATGGGCAGGCCAAGTATGTGCCTAATGGCCTGCGTGTAGTAGAAGCACTTCTTCTTGAGGACTATTCACCTGAGGACTTAGCCGTCTGTTATGCCGACCAGCTGGACCTTTTCATCGGCAGCGATACGCGCGTTGTGGGTATCCATGCACACAATCCTTTGGGCATTACGTTCGCTACTGATGTCTACGCTGGACTGAGCGGTCGTGACTGCGAGCCGATCAACGCGGCGGAGTTTCGACGGCTCATCACCCATCCCGCGCTCGCACGCCACAGATCGCACCTCAAGCTGATCGTTGGGGGGCCAGGCGCCTGGCAGATCGAGCACAATGGCCTCCAGGACGAGTGGCATATTGTTTGTCTCGTCAGCGGTGAAGCTGAAGAGATCATCCGGCCACTCTTCCGATCTGTCATGAGCGGGCAGGAGATTCCGCGCAAGGTGACAGGCAACAGCCCGAAGCTGGTCAGCATTCCGCAGGTACATCATCGCTGCACGCTGGGTGTGGTGGAGATTACCCGCGGATGTGGACGCGGTTGCCAATTCTGTTCGGTGTCGCTGCGGCACGGAAAGAGCATGCCTCTGGAGCAGATAGTCGCAAACGTGCGCGCCCAGGCCGCAGAAGGGGCCGACTCCATCATGCTCACCACCGAAGACCTCTTTCTATACCAGAAGAGTTCACGCTTTCAGCCGAACGTACCCGCATTAAAGCGGCTCTTTGAATCGGTAGCTGGTGTTGAAGGCATTTCCTACATAGGCCTGACGCATGGAACCATGGCCCCGGTAGTGGCAGATCCGTCGCTCGTGGAGGAGCTGTCTCCCATTGCGGTCGGGCGAAGCATACACCGCCACGACGCCTCCACACATCCTGACAAACGCTACGCGATGATGTTTGTCGGGCTCGAAACCGGTTCCGTGAGGCTGTTCAAGGAGTACATGAAGGGAAAGTCGTACCCGTTCCGGCCGGAGCAGTGGCCGGACGTAGTGTTGAAGGGGATGGAGACACTGAACCGGCACAACTGGTTCCCGATGTGCACATTTATCCTCGGCTTGCCCGGAGAAACGCCGAAAGACACGCGTGAATCGCTCGATCTGTTGTTTGCCCTGAAGGACGCGAAGTGGTGCGTGGTACCGACCCTGTTCGTGCCCCTCGATGAGACAAAGCTGGATACAGAGCAGGGAGCCCGAATAGCGAAACTGACGGACGCGCAGTGGGAGTTCTTCTTCACCTGCTGGCGCTATAACATGGATTTCTTCCGCAAGAGCACTTGGGTGCAGTGGCGCTTCAATGTTGGAGTTCCACTGTACTACTACATGCTGGGCCGCAAGCTGTTCGGGCCTTCAATGAAGTATCCATTAATGCGCTTTGGTCATTGTCCGGAGCGCTGGATGCGTAACCATTTATATCTCGACTTCAGCGGGCGATCGAAGCCCCGCTTCAATACGCCTGACAAGGTGACGATTCCTGACTGGCCCCATGCACCCGAGCCTGCGCTGCCCGGCGACTGGGCACAGGAGCCAATGATCGCTTTCACAGCCTCCAAGGCATCGCTGATGCGACAGGAATGAAGGACATCACTCAACCGTGCTCTCTCTCGATGCGCGGAGTGGCTTACGTTCCGGCCGGGGACTATGACGACCATTGCGTCTGGCAAGGCGAAGGCTCCCTGGCATGAGCTTATTGGGCCGAGGTCTTGATTCTTATTCTGGAAGCTATCGGAATATTCCGCCCCAATAAACCAGCGCTCGGCCGGGACTCGGTACAGGTAAAAGCCGGTCAGCTCACCCCCATGTTCCGTTTCTGCGGAGGCCGAGCGTACCGAGCGAGGCCTTGATCCGTATATCGGGGGAAAAATCTATGCTGAACAACTTTGCGCCAAGTGAGCGCACCTGAAGCTCCTAGACTTTTCCACCTTATCTCTATGACTTCTGCAAGTATCGGCTCAGCGCGCATAGCTCCGATACTCCGCATAGGCTCCAGCGTAAGCGCCGAGTTAGAGGGCATTCCCGGGCGTCTACCCGTCGAGTTTCGGACTAGGCGTTCGCTCAGGCTCCACCCTGGATCTCGTTTGTAAAGGAGGTAGAAATGAGAATTCGTCCTGTATTGCACTTTGCGGCCGTTCTGCTCCTGGGAACATGGTCATGGGCGCAGGAGGCACCGAAAGCGGAACTGGCCTTCGACTACTCCTTCGCGCGCTATGCGCCCAGCGCCTCCTACACCCAGGGCCACAGCTTCAACGGTGGTGGTGGGCAGTTCAAGTACAATTTCGGTCAGTATTTCGGGATCATGATGGACCTGCAGGGGTACAACAGCAATACCACTATGTTCGACATCCCGGCTAACGATCAGTTCCCGAGCGGCTACCACGGATCCGTCTCGGGCAATCTGTTCACTTATCTGTTCGGCCCGGTGGTGAAATTCCGTACTGGTCGAGCCGATCCGTATTTCCATTTCCTGCTCGGAGGAGCCCACAGCTCCCTCTACGGCAACGCGTATCAGACCATCTGTCAGCCGACAGCCGGAGGTTGCTCCGTCTCCGGGTCGCCGAACGGAGATGCCTATGCCCAGGCGTTAGGCGGCGGTCTCGACATACCGATCAACAACTGGGTGGATTTCAGGGTTGGGCAGTTCGATTGGCTCTATACGCATTTCACCAACCAATTCACCAACTCAGGCCAGAACAACTTCAGGTACATTGGCGGCCTGAATATCAAGATGGGTGCACCGGGTGCAAGGCCAATACACTAGGCATGCGGAGATTCGGAAGTTGAGCCTGCAATTTTGAGTCGGTCTGGTTACTGACACAGGAGGCTCGCCGACAGCATTGCTGTTCGGCGGGCTCTTTTTTATTGCGCTCCGACACCTCCACCTGCGCGATCAGCAAGGCAATACAAAGGACAGAGCCAGACCTGCGGCGATCAGCTAATGCGAGGTAGGGCGAGAGCATCAGCCTTATTCCTTCTGGCCAACTCCTGTTCCGCTGGCATCATCCCGCTGACAGAATTGGCAGTATACAGCCGGTGCTCGACTTTCCAAAATAACAATGACGGAAAGTGATGCCCCTGAAGCTCCCAATCGTGTGTCCGGTCCTCCTCATCAGGGAACATGCTTTCGAACGAATCTGGCGCTCTCGCGAGTATTCAGAAGGCGCGGTCAGATGCCCATAAGTTTCTCCTGGGTTCGAGCCGGCACTCGTGAAATGCACTGAACTCGTCAATTTGGAACGTCAGTGAATTTCGTTTGAGGCAAATCAACGTGACGCAATGGTTTGTGCTCCCGCGCGGGGAAAGGAGAATAGCCATGCGCCCCCTTCTAGCGGATTGCGTCTTCATCGTTCTCCTTGCCGCGATTGGTGGCAATCCCGCCATTGCGGCGCCTGTGGATTTCAATGCGCTGCCGCTAGTTCCGCCCGGTGCCCAGATCGTGTCGGGCTTCCTGGCCAGACAGAATCGGTACAAGACCGGCGGGAGTTCGCTGCAGTTAGTCACCCAAAATAATATTCTCGATCTCCACGATTGGGTCGCGCTTGCCGGCGTCGATCCCAATAGATCGTTCAGCGAAATAATCCAGGTGGCCTTGGCACCCCCCGGAGATACACTGAGTGAACACCTTCTCCTGATCAATGGAAGCTTCGACCGAGAGCACATCTTCCGCTCAGCGGAGCTGAACGGGGCCAAACCTCTCAAATATCTAGCCGAACCCGTTCTCGCAATTGAGCCATTCGCGCGTGAAAGGCTGGACATGACGGACACCCGCTGGTTGGCGATTCTGGAGGACCGAATTGTGGTCTTCGGAACGCCTTGGATCGTGCAGCAGGCCCTGAATCGCTTCGAGAATCGCGTCCCGGCAGATCCCATCCTCATGGATCGGCTGGGCCTGCTTAAACCCGACGTGAATTGCTGGAACCTGGTGGCCTTCGTGCCGGAAAATCCTCAGGCCGCCTTTTTGGAATCGGATGGCCCCTGGTCGATATTATTCGATGACACAGATTTTCTGATTTTGGGAATCCATGCCGATTCCAGGATCCGCGTTGATCTGTCGCTGCAAACCAACTCTAAGTCCGAAACCGCTAATCTCAATGGCAAGGCCGCCCTGTTCGGGCGCATATTTATCCGGGAAGTCGCGCGAGACGAAGACAGCATAAGGCGCTTGAAGAATCTGCACGTAAATGAGAAACAGATAACTGCCTCGGTTCTTCTGTCAGCCGAAGACTTCCTCGAATGGAAGAGAGATCAATTGAATCGCAATCAGCAATTGATCGAACGCGCTCGCGAAAGGAAGAGAGCTGCTGCGTCACCGAATCAGGCCCCGACAATGAGCACATCCCCGCACTAACTGAGGTTTCCGGAAGTAATAACGGCCCTTACATTCTGAGCAAACCCCGCGCAGCGGGCGCGCGGCAGCACAAGATAAAGAAAACCGCTTCCGTAGCGGGGAATCCCGAAGAACACCACGCAAGCAACACGAAACAGCCCGATGAAGAGACTTCTCAGCGGCCTGGACACGGCCGCAACGGAGCCGAAGCCTTCAGCGGCGCAGAACCGAATTTCCCGGCGTCGAGCCATCCATTCTTGACGCCCGTAATCATTGCAAATGCGATGGGCGCATTCGCCCAACACCATGGTCAATGGGGCAGGCAGGCGGAGGATACATTGTTCTTGGGAACAGGCGGCAGGATAGCCCGATCGATGCCCGCGAAGCGAAACCTGACCATCCAATTGCGGTGTCGAAGTATCCCGAAAATGCAGGAGGACAGCCCCAGTGAACTGGCCAGGGCGTCCTCCTGCGCTTCCTTGCAGGATTCAGTTCATCGCCGTCTGGCCTGGCGGCCTGTCTGGCCTGCAGCCGCCGGTGCAAGGCTGATGGAATGGGGACCGATCGGGACGCTTGGCTGATAGGTACAGTTGTATTGCCTGTAGTGCGACGGTGGATACGCGGGGATCGGAATCACCAGCGGATCGAGCGGCTTCTGGTCGAAATCGAAGGCGTCCGACATATCGCTGGCGCGATGGTCGCGCGCCGTCAGGTGCTGCAGATGAAAGCGCTCCTCCATAAACCGGAGAATCGAAGTGAAGTCCCCCGGCTGGCTCGTAATGTACCCCGGCTTGGCATACGGAGAAATGACAATCAGCGGAACACGCGGACCATAACCGAATGCATCCACCTCCGGCGGAGGAACGTGATCGTAGAAGCCGCCGTAATCGTCCCAGGTCAGGAAAACTACGCTGTTCTTCCAATAGGAACTGTTCATCAGCGCGTTGATCAGCTTGGTCACGCGCCACATTCCCTGGTCAATGGGCTCGGGCGGATGTTCGCTGTCCTGGAAATCGGGAATAAGCCAACTGACCTGCGGCAGTGTGCCGTTCTTCAGATCGCTATAGAACTGGGTCTCGTTGACCAGTCGCGACATCAGGTCGGGGTTATCCCGGATGCTCTTGAAGCCCGGCAGCGGATTCCACAAGCCCAGTTGCGTTGGAGCGGGATCCTTGACGTGGCAGGGATCGGAGATTTTAAGCGGGCTTCCGGTGGTTTCCACGTAGTACTTCCACGAAACGCCTTCGCTCGCCAGCCGGTTGACCACCGAAGAGAAGCTGAAGCCATCGGGGTCGTCCATGACCTTTTTAAGCTGCTCGAGTTCGTGGTCCTGATTGCAAACATTATCGGTCAGGCCGCCGGACTGGGCTGCGACCGTGTAAACGTGGTTGGGCATGCTGGGGCCATTCAGCGAGGAAAAGAATCGGTCGGCCAGAGTGAAATGCCGGGCGTAATCCCAATAGGCGGGAATGTCGCTCCCGTCCAGATACTCCATCGTGTAAGCACTGCCCTCGGCCCAGACGAATCCGTCCATCGCTCCGTGATCGTAAGAGGCGTGCGCCGCATCCCAGGAATGGCTGAGATCGCAGGCCGGCATCGGGGGCTTCAGATGGAAGGGCTTTATGCAGCGTGACGAGCCCGGCATCACAGGCAGGCACGTGCCGGGCGGAAATCCGTCAGCGCCGGGGTAGGTTCCAAAGTAATTGTCAAAACTTCGATTTTCCTGAATGATCCAGATGATGTGCTGAATCTTGTTCATCCCCGCCGAAGCCGTCGCCGGTGCCGGGTTCTGAGACGCCAAAGCATACGCTACAGCCGTCGTGACGGCGAGCGCTGGAAGCAGAAATCGTGCTGTTTTCGATCGCAATGTTTTTGCCCCTTCCATTGCGCCTGAGCACACTGCGCAAGATTGTGGAGCGATTGTAACGAACCCTAAATGCCAGTGTCACCGAAAAGGTTTTCCTTCTCAGCGCTGGCAATGGAACCGCCATCGAGTTTCGCTGCCGAGCCCCGTATTTGATCGCTCTGCGGCCCGTAAGAATTCCTCTAATCCGCGGGTAGTTCGCCGCCCTTTCCGGTCGTGCCGCCCTTCGCAATCTGGAAACCTTTACGTGAATGAATGCGGCGGTATCTCCAGCCAGGTTTCCCGCCTGGATACAGCGCTTCCGCCAGGCCTCAATACCCGCTCCGCCCGCCAAATCACCCGGCTATGTGACGGAAATCACGGCGCTTCAACCTCGAAGGGAGGGCAATGGAATATCCGGACTCTGGCGCCGCAGGGAATGTCTGCCCGACCCCGCCCGCGGAAATGCCGGAAGAGGAGGAGCCGCGTGAATTATCCGGTCTGGGATGTCGCATTTGGCGCCGGCCTTCTGATTGCCCTCGTTGCCATCCTTCACGTCTTTGTCTCGCATTTCGCCGTAGGCGGGGGGCTTTTTCTGGTGCTCACCGAGCGCAAAGCGCGGCACAAAAACGACGCGGAGCTTCTGGATTGGCTCAAACGGCACACCAGGTTTTTCGTGCTGGTGACGGTCGTTTTCGGTGCGGTGAGCGGCGTGGGCATCTGGTTCACCATCGGGCTTATCAGTCCCGTAGCAACGAGTAATTTGATTCATGCGTATGTCTGGGGCTGGGCGATCGAATGGATCTTCTTCTTCCTTGAGATCACCGCCGCGCTGCTCTACATGTATGGCTGGGACAAACTGGAGCCGCGGCTGCACCAGTGGTACGGCTGGATCTATTTCATTGCCGCATTTGCCAGCATGGTGATCATCAACGGCATCATTACCTTCATGCTCACTTCCGGAAGCTGGCCGAAGAATTATGAGTTCTGGAAAGGCTTCTTCAATCCAACCTACTTTCCGTCGCTGGCGTTTCGCTTTGCCATCGCGCTGGCGCTGGCGGGCATTTACGCGCTTATTACCACCAGCGTGCAGAAAGACTCCGCTCTGAAGACGCGCATCGTGCGCTGGAGCGCATGGTGGATCGTGCCATCTCTCGCCGCATTGCCCCTGCTGGCACGGTGGTATATTCACAGGATTCCGCCGGATGTGTGGGCCAGCGCCAGTGGCTCCGCGCCCACTCCTACGCTCTATGCTGGAATGGCGGTATTTCTGCTCATCGTCACCTTTGTGCTGGCGTTGTTGTCGCTGATCAGGCCCGGCCGGATCCATCTGGCATTCAGCCTGCTGGTCGCGCTGGTTGCTCTGGGCGCGATGGGTTCCTTCGAGTTCGTCCGCGAGTCCATCCGCAAGCCCTATGTCATTTCCAACTACCTGTATGCCAATTCGCTCTACGCGAAGCAGATTCAGGGCGACGGCGGATTCAACGTGGACGCGGTGAACAGCGCCGGCATCCTGCAAACAGCCAAGTGGATCAAGGTTCGCGAACTGACTGCCGCCGATCAGGCTACAGTGGGCCGCGAGATCTTTCGCGTAGAGTGCGAAAGCTGCCACACGGCGAACTCCTACCGCGGGCTCAGGCACTATCTGGCTTTGCGCAAGTGGGACGAGAACAAGATTCAGGCCATGATTGGCGGCCTGGAATTCATGCACAACGGCATCATGCCGCCCTTTGCCGGAACGGATCAGGAGCGCGCCGCGCTCGCCGCCTATGTAAGCTCCATTTATCCAGTCGCCGCCACGGCCCCAGTTGCCGCCGATGGCAAAACCGTCTTTATGCAGAACTGTTCAATGTGCCATCGCGTCAACGCCAGTGATGCGCTCTTCAAGAATCTGCCCAAGGATGCAAATACGGCCAGCGAAGCCATGAAGGATTTGACGAGCCTGTTTCCGCTTATGCCCGACCTGAAGCTGACCGAACAGCAGCGCATGGCTCTGGCGCAGTGGGTCAACGCGCAGCGCACCGCGCATGGGATCGAAGCCCCGATGGAAGGAGGAAACTGATCGTGATGCAACCCAACCTGATTCCAGTTCTGGACCCGAATCCACTCCCAGCACCCTATTGGGTCTTCGTGTCGTTGCTGATCATCACCTTTGTCCTCCACATCGTCGCCATGAACTTCATGCTCGGCGGCGCCGTCGTGGCGCTGATGGCCAAATGGCGCGCGAAGAATCGAGTGCTTGGCAACCGCGTCTTCTTCGACGTTGCCAAGAAGCTGCCGTCGCTCTTGCCGGCAACGATTACGATCGGTGTTGCCCCGCTGCTCTTCGTGCAGGTTCTCTACGGCCGGTTTATCTACACCTCATCGGTCATCATGGCCTGGCCGTGGTTTCTGGTGCTGATCTTTCTCACCGTTGCCTACTACGGCTTTTATTACGTCTCCTTCCGCAGCGGGCAGCATCCGGGCAGGGCCGGCACGGTCATGCTGTCGAGCGTGATCCTGATCTTCATCATCGGATTCCTGTTCAGCAACAACCTCACGCTGAGCCAGACGCCGTCGCGCTGGGGCGCCAAATACTTCGCCGATCCCTCCGGGTGGAACCTCAATCTCTCCGAGCCAACCTTGATTCCGCGCTTCCTGCACTTCTTTGTCGCGGCCGTGGCCCTGGGCGGGCTCTTCCTGGTCTTCGTGGCGCTGGCCAACTGGAAGCGGGATCACGAATACGCCCGTCAGGTTCTGCAATTCGGCGGAAAATCCTTTCTCTACGCAACCATGGCGCAGTTCGCCGTGGGCATCTGGTTCCTCATCAGCCTGCCGCGCGGCATGCGCATGCTCTTCATGGGAGACAGCCCTCTGGCGACAGCCCTTTTCCTCGTCGGCCTCACCGGCGGCGTCGCTGCCATCGTTCTCATGTCCGGAGCCCTGCGCAACGAAAACCTTCGCGTCGCCGCCTATCTCGTGCCGGGGATCGTAGCCGTCGTCATTGCATGCATGTCGGTGATGAGAGACCTTCTGCGCGACGCCTATCTCAATCCGTGGTTTAATCCGGGACAAATTGCTGAAAAGACACAATGGTCTGTCTTTCCGCTGTTTCTGGTCCTCTTCGTATCCGGTGTCATTCTCTGGCTGGTAATGCTGGCGCGATATGGTTTTTTCGGCAGCCGCAAAGAGTCTGCTCAATAACAATTCCATGCTTCGATGTACACGAAAGGAGTGATCATCATGACGGAATCAGGCAATCATCTACCGTTGATCGGTGAAGCTGCCCCGCATTTCGAGGCGGAAACAACCCAGGGCAGGATCAAGTTCCCCGACGACTATTCGGGTAAGTGGGTCATCTTCTTCAGTCACCCGGCAGATTTCACACCGGTATGCACCACGGAGTTCATCACCTTTGCATCGATGCAGGAAGAGTTCAAGAAGCTCAATTGTGAACTTCTGGGCCTTTCCATCGACAGCACCTTCAGCCACATCGCCTGGCTGCGTACCATCCGTGAAAAAGTCTCGTTCCGCGGCCACAGCGACGTCGAAGTTCTGTTCCCTGTTATCTCCGATCTCAAGATGGACGTTGCGCACGCCTATGGAATGCTTCAGCCGGCCGCCAGCACCACGCAGGCCGTCCGCGCCGTCTTCGTCATCGATCCGGAAGGCAAGGTCCGCGCCATCCTCTATTACCCGCTCAGCAACGGCCGCAATTTCCAGGAGATCAAGCGGCTCCTGGTCGCCATGCAGACCAGTGACAAATACGGCGTGGCCACTCCGGCCGACTGGCAGCCCGGCGAAGAAGTTATCGTGCCGCCGCCCGGCTCCTGCGGAGCTGCAAAGGAGCGCGTGGGAAGCAAAGATCCTTCCCTTCGCGTTGTTGACTGGTTCCTGTCCTTCAAGACACTTGGTGCCTCATCCAAATCGCGGTAAGGAACTGCGCCGCATGAGCAAAACCCGTGCAGCCGGGGCTATAGCGACTCCAGAGTTACTCGATCTCGGAGCAGATGTTCTCAAGCCAGAGCGCTTTCGATTCACTTGTTGACATCTCTGGCATCGTGCAAGGTGGCTTTTCCTTAAGGGAAAAGCCACTTGGCATCCTGCATTCTGTAAACAGCAGAATCGAAAACGCTATAACGCGACGACCAGGTTCTCGCCGGCGTGAGTGAGTGTCTGCTCGTGAGGAAGCGCCGGCCTTCAAGCCATCAAGAACCCGGGATCTTTGAGAGTCGCATCTGGCCCTGACTCGCTATGATATCCGTGGTGCTACACCGCAAAATCCACGAGGACTGAGCGCTCTTTGTCTACACTGACCCCATCTCTCCGCCGCCGCATCAGTCCCGCCGCGGGTGTGCTGGCGCTGCTCATCGCCCTCAACCTGCTCAACTACATCGACCGCTACATCCTGCCCGGCGCGCAGCCGCTCATCCAGTCCGAGTTGCACGCCACCGATGAGCAGATGGGCGCTCTCACCACCGCGCTGTTTGTCTTCTACATGTGCGCCGCGCCGCTCACCGGCTGGCTCGGCGACCACTTCCGCCGCAAGCCGCTGATCATTGCCGGCGCCATCCTCTGGAGCCTGGCCACGCTGGCCACCGCCTGGGTCCACGACTACTGGACCCTCTACATCCGCCATGCGCTGGTCGGGGTGGGCGAGGCTACATTCGGCATCTTCGCTCCGGCCGTGCTCTCGGACTTCTATCCTGAGAGCGACCGCAATCGCGTCCTCACCATCTTTTATCTGGCCATTCCCGTCGGTGCGGCGCTGGGCTATCTGGCGGGTGGCGAAATCGGCAGCCGCTTAGGCTGGCGTGCGCCGTTCCTCATCTGCGCCCTGCCCGGCCTGGCCGTTGCCGCGCTCTACGGCTGGATCGGCACCGAGCCCGAGCGCGGCGCCAGCGATCACATCTGCCCCACGCACGACCGAGCCACCGTACTCGGCCTCTTCCGCAACGCTGCGTTTCTTACCGCAACCTTCGGCCTGGCGATGCTCACCTTCGCCATGGGCGGCATCTCCACCTGGATGCCGACTTTCCTGCATCGCTTTTCCGGGCTTTCAGTAGCCAACGCCGGTCTCACGGTTGGCGCCATCACGGTCGTGGACGGCATCGCCGGAACCGTTACCGGCGGCTGGGTGGCGCAGATCTGGCTGCGCACCAACCATCGCGCACTCTACCTGCTCTCCTTCTGGAGCGTCGTTCTCACACTGCCTTGCGGTGCATTGGTCTTCTTCGGTCCGCGTTCATGGGCCATCCCATCGCTCTTTGCCGCGGAATTCTTCCTCTTTCTCAACACCGGCCCGCTCAACGCGGCCATCGTCAATTCCGTGTCGGCTCCGGTGCGCGCCACCGCCATCTCGCTCAATCTGTTTTTCATTCACTGCTTCGGCGATACCTTTTCACCGCAAATCATCGGCGCCATCTCTGACCGCACCAACCTCAGCATCGGCCTCGGCGCTACGCTGATCTTCCTCGTCCTCTCCGCGGCCATTCTTTACGCGGGCGCACGCTTTGCGCCGCCACTTGAAGATTCGCCGCCGGCGAGTTGATTGTGCCACTCACATTTCGAAGCGATTGCCGCCACCCGGCGCTGGTCGGCGATACTTGAAAGGATGCACGCGGCAAGCTCTGCAATCCTGGCCTTTACCTGCGTCGCCTGGTCTCTGGCTATCGCCTGGCTTTGGAAGGCTGTCACAGCGTTGCGCGGCATGCCCAGGCTACCCGATCTTACGCGGATCAATCCGGAAACTCTGCCGTGGCTGGAGGCTGGCTCAGCGCCTCATCTCAGCGTCATCATCCCCGCGTGCAACGAAGAGGAAGCCATCCAGGCCACACTCCGCGCGCTGCTCGCATCCACCGGCATCCGGCTTGAGATCATCGCCGTTGATGACCGTTCCACCGACCGCACCGGCGCGCGGATGGAAGAGGTCGCCGCCGAAGCTGCGCGGCAGCCTTCGCCGCATCTCCTGCATGTCCTCCACAACCGGGCGCTGCCCGCGGGCTGGCTCGGCAAGCCTCATGCACTGCATCTGGCGGCGCAGCAGGCCAGGGCGCCCTGGCTGTTGTTCACAGATGCCGACGTAACCTTTGCTCCGCACGCGCTGGAGTTGGCGCTCCGTCATGCCATCGCAGTGCAGGCGGACCATCTTGTCGTGACACCCACGCTTATCCGAAAGAGCATAGGCGAAGCCATCATGCAAGCCACTCTACAGGCTCCGCTGGCGTGGTTTGTCCGCTTATGGAAGGTAGCCGATCCACGCGCCAGAGACTTCATCGGAGTGGGCGGGTTCAACCTGGTTCGTGCCGAAACCTATCGCCGCCTCGGCGGATTTGCCGGCCTGCGCATGGAAGTCATCGAAGACATGTCCTTCGGATGCATCGTGAAGCGCGCGGGGCACAGGTCGTGCGTGTCGCTCGGGCCGGGCCTCGTATCCATCTACTGGATCAAGGGACTCTGGGGCATCGCCGCCAACACCGAGAAGAATGGCTTTGCCGCTTGCCGGTATAGCCTGCCGATTGCCGTCGCTGCCTTCCTGGCGCAAGTTGCATTGATCGTCGTGCCGCTCGCCGCCGTCATCCTCGGCGGCTGGGCGTTGCCGGCAGGCTTGCTCACCTATGCGGGCATCGCGCTGGCGATGCGAGCCAACCGCGGCATCAACGGCATCTCGCCGCTGGCCGCAGTCTTGTTTGCCCCAGCGGCGGCCATCATCTCATATGCCTTCGTACGTTCGGTGATCGTCACACTTGTCCGCAACGGCGTCGTGTGGCGCGGTACGCATTATCCTCTCGACGAATTGCGCCGCAATGCCATCCACTGGCGGTGACTCAGCCCACAGCCGCTACTTTGCGGGCCGCGTTTCCTGCTCCCGCGTATTCATAAACGAGCGATGTCCGCCGTGCGTGTGCAGGTTTGGATCGTAGAGAGGTGGCCAATCCTGGCCGGCATTGAATCCGTGCATCAGTCGAGGATTGGGCCTGAACTTGGGTGGACCTCCATAAAACTGGCGCACATTGCTCAGCACGATCCCCAAGCGCCCGTGCATTGGCCGCACAATGCCGCGGATGTGCACGTCCATGTTCTGGTATTTCATCAGCTCGCCCACGTCATTGCGGTCGGCCCACAGGCTGATGATGGTAAACCGGCACGCCGAGTCCGGCGTCTGGGGAGAGCACACGTCCAGGAAGCGCGTTCCGTCGGGCAGCTTCACTACCTCATATACGTGTGCCGTAATGCAAACATCCTTGTTCAGCATCTTGCTTGCCTGATCGGCGGTTACACAGGGCTTGGCGCGCCTGCCAAACGCAAGCCCCGGCGCGGCCAGGCAGCAGAGAACAGCAGTAAAGGCAATGAATTTCGTCATGGCGTTTCCTCATTCAGAAAGGCGCGCATGGAATCACATGCAGCAAAGGACTGCAATAAGGCACAATGCTATCCACAGCAGATCGTCACAAAATCTCTTCCTGAATGAGTGTCGCAACTATAACACACGAGGGAGTGCTGGAACCCTGCCCGCAGCGATGCCACCAATGGAAGAAGACGGGATCGGAAGTTGCGACCGGGCGAGAAGTAAAAAAACTTGAGCCCGACAGGCTTTGGTGCTTGCCTGCGCGGGCTCCGCGTTCTTTGGTTGTTTCTTTCTACTTACCGCGCGTTAACCAGTTCCTCGCTTTGGGCGCGCTGGCCGTAGTGGCTCTCGACGTAGCGATCGAGAATCTGCTTGAACTCGGCAACGATCGTATCGCCGCGCAGCGTTGTGTAGAGCTTGCCATCCACATAGACAGGGGCCTTCGGCTCTTCAAAGGTGCCGGGCAGGCTGATGCCCAGGTTGGCGTGCTTCGACTCGCCGGGTCCGTTCACCACGCAGCCCATGACGGCCAGCTTGAGCTCTTCGACGCCGGGATACTTCTTTCGCCACTCTGGCATCGAGGTGCGCAGGTAGTTCTGGATCTGCTCGGCTAGTTCCTGGAAGTAGGTGCTCGTGGTGCGCCCGCAGCCAGGGCAGCTTGTCACCTGCGGCATAAAGCTGCGAATCGAGAGCGACTGCAAAATCTGCTGCGCCGCCTGCACTTCTTCTGTACGATCGCCGCCCGGCTTGGGCGTCAGGCTCACGCGAATGGTGTCGCCGATGCCGGCCAGCAGCAACGGTGCAAGTCCCGCGGTCGAAGCGATCAGGCCCTTCGATCCCATTCCCGCCTCGGTCAGGCCCAGGTGCAGCGGATAATCACAGCGCGCGGCCAGGTTGGTGTAGACGTCGATCAGATCGCGCACGCCGCTCACCTTGGCCGAGAGGATGATCATGTCATGGCCCAGCCCATAGCGCTCGGCGGCCTGCGCCGACTGGAGCGCGCTTGCGATCATCGCCTCGATCATCACGTCGCGTGCAGGCAACGGTTCGGACTTCCTGTTGTTCTCATCCATCATCCGCGTCAGCAGGGCCTGATCGAGCGAACCCCAGTTGACGCCGATGCGCACCGGCTTCTGGTTCTCGACGGCGCACTCCACCATGGTGCGGAAGTTGT
>JAJZVZ010000289.1 GCA_021846945.1 Acidobacteriota bacterium
CAGCTGGATGGATTCATGCTCAGCGAAAATGGCTGGGTGCAGAGCTATGGATCGCGCTGTGTCAAGCCTCCGATCATCTATGGGGACGTATCACGCCCGCAGCCAATGACCGTCCGGTGGGCGAAGTATGCACAATCGTTGAGCGGCCGTCCCGTAAAAGGAATGCTGACTGGCCCGGTGACGATTCTGCAATGGTCGTTTGTACGGGACGATCAGCCCAGATCCGATACCTGCCGGCAAATTGCGCTGGCAATTCGAGACGAGGTTCAAGATCTCGAAGCCGCAGGCATCAAAGTGATTCAGATTGACGAACCCGCAATTCGCGAAGGCCTGCCGCTCCGCCGGGAGGATTGGCCTGCGTACCTGAAATGGAGCGTAAATGCATTTCGTCTGGCTTCCTCGGGAGTCGCGGACAGCACGCAGATTCATACACACATGTGCTACTCCGAGTTCAACGACATCATCGGCTCCATTGTGGACATGGATGCGGATGTGATCTCGATTGAATGCTCCCGATCCCACATGGAGCTCCTGGACGCATTTCATCGGGTTCATTATCCGAACCAGATCGGTCCTGGCGTGTATGACATTCACTCGCCTCGTGTCCCTGAGAAGTGCGAAATCGAAAACCTCCTGCGTAAGGCACTGGAAGTTCTTACTCCCGATCAGCTATGGGTTAATCCGGATTGCGGACTCAAGACCAGAGGCTGGGCGGAAGTTCGGCCAGCCCTTGAGAACATGGTGACCGCAGCGGCAACGTTGCGTGCGTCTGTGACCACTCGGAATGGAAGGCGGTGAACGAGGTTCATCAATACAGAGGTGGCACACCGCTGATCGCTCCCTTCAACCGGGCAGGGAAGCCGGCAAAAGATTCCTACGTAACGTCAATCATAGCCTTCGCTGCTCCCGGCCTCCAACGCATGATGCTTCCACAGCGGGAATGGCAATCCAGCCAAACGATTAATGACGACGGCTTGCGCTACCAGCAGAAAGACGGCCACTTCGATAATGACCAGTTCTTTAGGCTTAGAGATGATACCCAGCGAGACGATGAGTGTTGTCGCACCCGCGGGCGGGTGATCGGCGCGCAGCAGCACCATGAATGCGCCGGTGAAGGAAAGAGAAAGTGCGGCAGCCAGGATCCTCGGCCAATAGACGCCGGGATGTATACCAAAGGGCAGGCTGGCAGCACCCGTAAGGGCGTAGGCGCCGTAACCGCAGACGAGTCCGATGGCATGGCCAAGGATCGTATTCCGCGGGCAGGAGTTTCGTTGGAGAGGCGCAATGAAGAGCAAGTAAGCCGTTGGACCGAGCGACGGAAAGACGAAGGGGGACCCGGTTATCACCGCGAGCAGTGCCAGCAGAGCAATCGTCAAGAAGCCATTCACCAGAACGTAAACCGACCACACAACTCGGGGAGAAAAGTGTTCAAGCAACCAGGCCAGCCGCAGCCGCGCCAAGAGCACCGAAACGTGCTCATGTCCTCCGACGCTGCCGCTTATGCTATGGCCTCCCAACGTTGGTCCTCTGGCCGCTCAAGTCTTCGGTGGAAGATTGAATTCCTGGTTGTCCTTTTGTTGGCTGCCCTTACGGGTGCTCGTCTGCGATTGGCCAAACCTGGTAGATTCGCTCAGCCTCATCATGTTCCAGCCAAGTTCGTCTTTGCCGTTTAGCACTACCCGGCGCCAAGAATTAGAAGACGGACATTGCCTGCAGATCCTGGCCACTCCAACCATACGGGCGGCACCGTTCATTATGCGCAGTGCCCGGGACAAAATACTCCGTTACGTATGTTGGATATGATGGTACATCTGTTTTATTGCCTGCAAGTTTCTGGGAGAGGAAGCTGAAGCTGTCATTGAGTTGTTCGAGGCCACCGTCGGACGATTGCCTATCGAGGCGAAAGAAGAAAAGCAAATAGACCTGATAAGAGGACTCTGCGTAAGAACGTGCGCTTCGGAGGGAGATGGGAGTGATTAATGCGGAACCTTTCTCAGCTCGAGTTGTGGTTCGCGGCCGGAAGCCAGAGTCTCTACGGTGACGAGACACTGGTAACGGTTCAAGAGCATTCCGAGGATATAGCGCATGGATTGTCCCAATCCTCACAGATTCCGGTTAACATCATCCCGAAACCAGTGATGACGACAGCGGACGGCATTACTAAACTTTGCGCCGAAGCGAATCGTAACGACCGCTGCATTGGCCTGATTGCCTGGATGCATACGTTCTCTCCAGCGAAAATGTGGATAGCGGGTCTCAGCACCTTGCACAAGCCGCTCGCACATCTTCACACTCAGTACAACCGATCCCTGCCGTGGTCCACTATCGACATGGATTTCATGAATCTCAACCAGTCCGCGCACGGAGACCGCGAGTTTGGATTTATCGGAGCGCGCATGGGCCTTAATCGAAAGGTGATCGCGGGCTTCTGGCGTGACGACGCTGTCTTGAAGGAGCTGGGGATCTGGACTCGTGCCGCCGCTGCCTGGCATGACTCCCAAGGTCTGAAGATTGCCCGTTTCGGAGATAACATGCGCAACGTCGCGGTGACTGAGGGCGATAAGGTGGAGGCGCAGGTTCGTCTGGGCTATTTGGTTGCAGGCTACGGAATCGGCGATCTCGCGGACTGCATGGCGGAAGTCTCGGGCCGTGAAATCGACAAGTTGGTGGCCGAATATGACGAGGTGTATGAGACGGCGCCGCCGCTCCGTCGCGGGGGAAAGTGTCGGCCAGCCCTGCGCGAGGCCGCGAAGATCGAATTGGGGCTCACAGCATTTCTTGAAGAAGGTGGCTTCCAGGCTTTCACTGACAACTTTGAAGACCTTCACGGCCTGGCGCAGCTGCCAGGTATCGCGGTCCAGAGATTGATGGCAAAGGGGTATGGATTCGGCGCAGAAGGCGACTGGAAAACAGCTGCTTTGGTCAGAGCGATGAAGGTCATGAACATCGGACTCCAGGGCGGAACATCATTTATGGAGGACTACACTTATGATTTCGGAGAGCCGGCGAAGGTGCTTGGCGCGCACATGCTTGAGGTCTGCCCAACCATTGCCGGGCGGAGGCCTTCTCTTGAGATCCACCCGCTATCGATCGGAGGAAAAGCCGATCCTGTACGTTTGGTGTTCACCGCAGGGAGCGGGCCTGCCGTAAACGCCTGTCTGGTCGATCTCGGAGGCCGCTTTCGCATCGTCGCGAACGAGATGGAAGTTGTCCAGCCGGAAAAGCCACTCGCCAAACTCCCTGTCGCACGAGCCGTATGGGTGCCGAAGCCCAACCTGGAGGCCGCCGCGACCGCTTGGATTTACGCAGGCGGCTCGCACCACACCAGCTTCAGTCAGGCATTGACAATGAAACACCTGGAGGACTTCGCTCAGATCGCGGGTATTGAGTTTTTGTCGATCGGCAACCGGACGCACCTTGAAGACTTCAGGAAAGAGCTTAGATGGAACGATGTCTACTATCTTTTGAACTGGAGATGAGCGCACTTCTGTGGCGGAGAGCGGAGTGTGGAGGTGCATGCGATGCTTGCTGACGCCGCTGATGGTAACGGCATGATCCACCTTCGGTGCAGCCGCTCCGTGACCGAAATCGTAGATCGTCTGGAATCTGTACTTAAGGATTGGGGTACGCATATTTTTGCCCGGATTGACCATTCGCTAGCAGCAGCGGAAGCAGGTATCTCGATGCAGCCCATGCAAGTTCTGCTGTTCGGAAATCCCGCAGTCGGAACGCCGATGATGATCGCCGCGCCGACGTTGGGGATCGATCTGCCCTCAAAAGTATTGGCCTGGGAGGATGAGGCCGGCACGGTCTGGCTGACTTACAACACGACAGAATATCTGAAGAATCGGCATGGCATTCCCGTGTCGCTGGTCAGCCCCTTGAATGGGTTGACGAGCGTGCTCGGTGAGGTTGCAAAGCAACAACAACCGGACTCTGGCGCACAATAGTCGGATGTAATTTGTGCCGAGGACCGGCGCCATCCTCAACCAGCATTTTGGACTTGAAGGTGTCATACACCCAAGATGCCAAGAAGGAGAAACATCCTTTGGCTACTGTTCCTGATGTTCAGACGCTTCTTACAGAAACGGCAGCGATGCACAGGCACCTATGTCCGCGGCAGGTATTGGGCGTGCGCATGGGTCTATACGCCGGCGAATTGCTCGGCCTGGAACTGCCTCAACGTGATAAGCGGCTTTACACGCTTGTCGAGACAGACGGCTGCTTTGTAGATGGAGTCACCGCAACTACGGGATGCTCAGTCGGTCACCGCACGCTGCGGCTGATGGACTACGGCAAGGTAGCAGCGAGTTTCGTAGACACGAAGACAGGAAACGCGATCCGTATTTGGCCGAATTCTCAATGCCGCGCTCGTGCTGCGGATTATGCACCTGCCGCGCCGAATCGCTGGCGAGCTCAGCTTGAGGCGTATCAAGTCATGCCGGCGGCCGACCTTCTTTCCGCGTGCAAAATCGAATTGCTTA
>JAJZVZ010000290.1 GCA_021846945.1 Acidobacteriota bacterium
GGCAAATGAGGCCAGAGCATCGCCAGCGTGGTATTGGGGAAGTCTTGTGCCTCGGTCAGGCGCACGGCAATCTCGGCGACTTTGCCATCCGCGCTCTTATGCTCGAACTGGACGTCCATGTCGGAGACGTCGCCTTTAACTTCTTCTTCGCTCGGGGTGTGGAAATCAAACTGGATCAGGTCGTAGCGCACGCCGTTAGCCACTATGTAGCTGCCAGGGCCGACGTGAACCACAATGGTGTGGCCGTCGTTTTCCATGGTGACCGGCCCAGTCAGATAGTGGAACTCGATCGGCTGCAGAGATTTGTTCAAGAATGCACGGCGAATATCGACGGGGGATTGCTCGCGCCCACTCGTACAGGTTTTATAGGCCGGATCAAGATATCCCCATCGGGCCGGGCCGTACCGGCCGGTATAGGACCAGTTGGCGTTTGACTGCGCGACGCCGAAGCCCGCGCACACGAGCATGAGAGCAGTAATCGCAAGAAAACGCATGGAGATACCCACCAGAAGAGACGTTCCTGCCTCTTCGGAAATTCTAAGTCATGGACGCGGAGCGGGGAAAAAAGAATGGGACCCTCGATATGCTGGGTCCCATGATCTTTCGGCAGGAAATGCATCTTGCCGGTTTTACTTGTGCTTGGCCACAGCAA
Source organism: Acidobacteriota bacterium (assembly GCA_021846945.1). Lineage (GTDB taxonomy): Bacteria > Acidobacteriota > Terriglobia > Terriglobales > Acidobacteriaceae > Telmatobacter. The sequence goes on from JAJZVZ010000290.1 coordinate 653, forward strand.
AGACTTCGGCCTGTTCGGTCAGCTTGGTGGCCTTGTCGGTCGCCTCCCAGGTGAACTCGGACTCGGTGCGGCCGAAGTGACCATAGGCCGCTGTCTTCTGGTAGATAGGCCGGCGCAGGTTCAGGTACTCAATGATTCCTTTGGGCGTCAGCGGGAAGTTTTTGCGGACCAGATCGGTCAGGCGGGCCGAACTCAGTTTACCCGTGCCGAACGTTTCGACAAGGACAGAAACCGGCTCGGCTACGCCGATCGCGTAAGCGAGCTGGACCTCAGCCTTGTCCGCCAGACCTGCGGCGACGATATTCTTGGCGATATGACGGGCCATGTAGGCAGCCGAACGGTCAACCTTGGTCGGATCCTTGCCGGAAAAAGCTCCGCCGCCGTGACGGCCCATGCCGCCATAGGTATCCACGATGATCTTGCGGCCGGTAAGGCCTGTGTCGCCCATCGGGCCGCCGATAACGAACCGGCCGGTGGGATTGATGTGGTACTTGGTGTGCTCGTCGAGCCACTTGGCGGGCAAAACCGCCTGAATGACATGCTTGAGGATATCGGCGTGCAACTCTTCGTTGGTGACGCTCTCGGCATGCTGGCTGCTGACAACCACAGCATCGATGCGGGCGGGCCTGCCGTTTTCGTCGTATTCCACCGTGACCTGGCTCTTGCCGTCAGGGCGGAGATAGGGCAGCTTGCCACTTTTGCGGACCGTCGTCAGTTGGCGGGTAAGCTTGTGCGCCAGCGAGATGGGAGCGGGCATCAACTCGGGGGTTTCGTTCGAGGCATAGCCGAACATCATTCCCTGGTCGCCTGCGCCGCCGGTATCCACGCCCTGCGCAATGTCGCCCGACTGCTTGTTGATGCTCGAGATGACAGCACAGGTGTTGGCGTCGAAGCCGTATAAAGCATTGTCGTAGCCGATGGAAGCCACCACACCGCGCACCAGGCTCTGGAAATCGACATAGGCTTTGGTGGTGATTTCACCGGCGATGACCACCAGGCCGGTTGCGGTGAGGGTTTCGGCAGCCACGCGGCTGTATGGATCCTGATCCAGGCAGGCATCCAGGATTGCGTCCGAAATCTGATCGGCCATCTTGTCAGGATGGCCTTCAGTGACGGACTCAGAGGTAAATAGGAAACGGTCACTCAACGTCAAAACTCCTACCCATTGAAGGGACTCAATTTGGTGATCTGCCGCAAGATCTCCGGCAATTTGTGCACCGCCTGGCTTTGCAGTAAATCATCTGCCGAGCAGAGAGGAAGTCCATTCTTCCGCCGGCATCATGCCCGCGAAGAACGAGCACACCCGCGCACTGGACCGCAGCCCAATGTGCCTCTTCTATCCTACTTGTGGCAGAGCAGCGTGGCAACGATTCTCAGCGGAAGGGGAACGGCGTGCATTTAACGGGGTTTCAGGGGGGCTGGACCGCGATTCGGCCTCCATTGGCAGGGCTACCTTTGCAAGGATCTGCAAATTGCCCGACGGGCTGCTGAGGGTAATTCAGCCATTGTGCCGGGAGAGGACATGGCTCATGGCGGTGTGGATGACCGACCACACGGAGTCGCATGCCGCAGAGGCTTTCTGCATGGGCAGAAGAGTTGACCACCAGCCCGCGCGAAGACCGAGGTAGCGGACGGTGAGAAAGGCGCAAATGGCGACGACGAACAGAAGCAGCAGCGCCCCGGCCCAGCGCAAGCGAGCCTCGGCGGCATCATGGCGCAGGATGCGAGCTTTTCCCACGTTGGAGGCAAACGCCGCCCATCCGCGGTCGTCATCGATCGTCTGTCCGGAATCCCGACAGGCCTTGAGAAAGCGCTCCGTCCAATCCTGTTCATCCAGGCCCAGTGCGCCTGCATAGCCGCGAACAATGCCTTTATTGAGAATTCCGCCCGGAAGAATGCGAAACTTTTCCTGCTCCAGCGCAAGCAGGTGATGCCGGCTGATCTTGGTGACTGCCGTGATGTCTTCAAGCGCCACGCCGCGGGACAACCGCTCCGTGCGCAGGTCCTCTCCAAAACTTCCCATCAGCAACTGAAAAACCAGGGCAGAGAGCCCAAAAAATCAATTTCACCTACACGATAAACCTGGCCAGGGAAGGAGTCAAAGCGTTTTGTGCGGATTTGTCCCCCTTTTGTTACCAATTCCGGCCAATCTTTTCCTTTTCCCGGGCTGGGATTTTCGCGGGCGCATTCGACGGCTAGTGAAGGTTAGGGCAGGCGGCGCGAAGTCCATGCCGTGGTTACCGGCGCAATGGGTGACGGCGAACCGGTGGGCATCCCCGCAGCGTCAACACTGTTACCCTAGAAGAGTGGGGCTGCGCGCTTTTCCGCAGTCCCGGAACTGGTTTCGAAGATGAACAAGCTTGTCGTTGCCAATCTCTTTCACCGCCCATTGCGTTCGCTGATCAGCGTCCTGGCGGTGGCCATTGAAGTCATCATGATGCTGACAATCATCTCCATCATGCTGGGGCAGGTCACCGGCCAGAGGCGGATGAATAACGGAATCGGCGCCGATATCATCGTTCGCCCCAGTAATACCACGTTTTTGAATGGCGTAGGCGGCGCACCCATCCCTGTGAAAGTGGTGGATGTGTTGCGCAAGCTGCCGCATGTCGCCGTTGCTTCGCCCGTGATCACCAGCCTTTCGATGAGCGACGGACTTGAGGTGCTGTGGGGAATCGACTATGCCAGCTACAGCCAGTTGAGTCGTTTCCGCTTTCTCTCGGGAGGGCCGATGCAGGGTCCGTATGACGTCATTGTGGACGATGTATTTGCCGCCAGCGGCAAAGGACACCACGTGGGCGACACAATCCTCATCCTGAAGCATCCCTTCCGGATATCGGGCATCTTCGCGCACGGCAAAGGCGGGCGCAAGCTCATCTCCATCGACACCATGGGGAAATTGATCGGCTCCGAAGGGAGAGCTTCGGCATTCTATATCAAAGCAGACAATCTGGAGAATACAGGCCTGATTACGAGAGAAATCCTCGCCGCGCCCGGCATGCAGAATTACCAGGTGATGACGATGGATGAGTGGCTTTCGCTGATGACGCCCGACCGGATGCCGGGCCTGAACATTGCAGTCAACGTGGTGATCGGCATTGCCGTCATCATCGGGTTCCTGGTGATCTTTCAGTCGATGTATACCTCGGTTCTGGAGCGGACACGGGAGATCGGCATTCTCAAGTCGATGGGTGCTTCCAAATCGACGATTGTCAGCGTGGTGCTGCGCGAGACCTCAATCATGGCATGCGCCGGAGTCTCGGTGGGCGTGGTGCTTTCCTTTGCCGCAAAGTCAATGATCACAGCGAAATTCCCCACGCTTTATCTGGATATGAACGGCTCGCTGGTCATCGAAGCGGCTGTCATTGCGCTGGTTGGGGCGGTCCTCGGCGCGCTTTACCCGGCCTGGATTGCGGCGCGCAAAGATCCGATCGACGCGCTGGCGTACGAGTAGAGCAGATGCGGCCGTACCCGGTCCCTTGCTCCGACTAAGACGCAAGTCACGGTTTCATGGGCAGATTTGGGTGCAAAAAAAAGCGGCCCGCTGCTACAGGTTGCAGCGGGTCGCTTTCTTATTCTGCTCTGTAGTCCTTGCGGAACGGCTTCAGGCGGAGGGCCGGATGTTCTGATTGACCCGGAAGAAGTTGCCGGGGTCATACTTCTTCTTGATCGAGGCCAGGCGATCAAAGTTGTCGCGGTAGGTGGCCTGAACGCGCTCCTGCCCCTCTTCCATCATGAAGTTCACGTAGGCGCCGCCGGCTGAATATGGGTGCAGCGCTTCCCAGTAGCGTTTACAAGGCGAAGAGTTGTTTT
>JAJZVZ010000069.1 GCA_021846945.1 Acidobacteriota bacterium
AGAATCGCTTCCCTTATAATCGAAAGTGCATGTCATCTGGCAACCTCGGCAAGGCTGTCCTGATCCACTTCTCCGGCCACGATCACCCGGGTCTGACAGCCGAACTTACCAGCATCCTGGCACGTCATCGGGTCAATCTTCTCGATATTGGCCAGGCAGTCGTGCATGAAGCGCTCTCGCTGGGAATTCTCATTGAACTCCCCGCCGACAGCCGATTGGCGGCGCTGAAGACCGCGCTGTCTGAAAGCGCGCGCGAACTGAACCTCCAGGCGCGGTTCAGGACCGTCCCGCCGGATTCGTTAAAGCACTGGCTCCGCGGCCTGCACCAGCACCACTTTATCATCACCATGCTGGGCCGTTCGATCACGGCGGAGCATCTGGCGCAAGTGACTGGCATCATCGCCCGCTACGAAATGAATGTGGACCGGATCGAGCGGCTTTCGGGCCAGCTTTCGCCGGCCGACTCCCCCGGCGATGCCTGCGTGGAACTGGCGATCAGCGGCGCGGCTGTGCGCGAGCCCGACATGCGTGCGGAATTTCTGGCCGTCGCGCAGGCGCTCTCCATTGATATCGCTTTCCAGCGGGAGAGCATCTTTCGCCGCAACCGGAGGCTGTTCGCCTTTGATATGGATTCGACTCTTATCCAGGGCGAGGTGATCGACGAGCTGGCAAAGATGGCTGGAGTCGGCGATCGTGTCTCCCAGATCACCGAAGCGGCCATGCGTGGAGAGTTGAACTTCGACCAGAGTTTCACGCGCCGCGTGGCTCTGCTCAAGGGTCTGCCGGCCGAGCGCGTCGAGACCGTGCTCAGGACGATTCCGCTCGCCGAAGGCGCCGAGCGTCTCATCCGCACGCTTCGGCTGCTCGGATACAAGACCGCGATTCTCTCCGGCGGCTTCACCATTTTCGCGCGTCATCTGCAGCAGAATCTCGCAATCGACTATGTGCACGCGAACGAACTGGAAATCGCCGACGGGGTGGTGACCGGGCGCGTGATTCCTCCCGTTGTCAACGGTCAACGGAAAGCTTCACTGCTCGGCGAAATCGCGCAGGCCGAGGGCATTTCTCTTGAGCAGGTGGTGGCGGTTGGTGATGGCGCCAATGACATTCCCATGCTAAAACTGGCAGGGATGGGCATCGCCTATCGCGCCAAACCGCTGGTTCGCCAGAGTGCTCCGCAGTCCATCTCTCGGCTGGGACTGGACGGATTGCTTTACCTGATCGGTGTTCGCGACCGGGATCTTGAACCCCACGAAGCACTGCTTTGACGTGTCGGCCGGCCGCACTACTGGCAATTTTGAAGCTGCGAAAAGGCTACCCGCGCCGAAAAAATCAGCATTGCTCGATCCTGATGCTTCTTTGTAAGTTCTTTGCCTGGTTGCTGTTTCCGGGGGCGCGTCGTCTTGAAGGCGGCGTACAGTATCCCCGGCTTTGCTATAAAGCATGAAGCAGATGCGCGCCGGAAACGCCGTGGCGCAAGGATCCAGCATCGGGTTGGTCATGATGCGCTGGCCGTGCTGGTTATGGCGTGGCGAGCCCCGCCGGGTCCACTAGAATAGAAAGCAGGTCTGTGATTTGGCAGTCATAGTCAAAGTTCCCCGCCTCGCAGTCAGCGCCACCCGGCGACAAGTCCTGATCCTCGCAGCTACGGTCTGTCTAATCGCACTGCTGGTGGGAGGCTTGATCTTTTCCTGGTACTGGAACAAGTACGGGCAGATCGTTACTAACCGCCTGAAAGAGCCGCTGTTCGAGCATACGGCGCAGATCTATGCGGCGCCTCCGGAAGTGCGGCTGGGGCAGAAGCTGACAGCGCAGTGGGTAGTGAACGAGCTGCAGCAGGCGGGATACACGGCGGAGGGGCAGACGCCGGTCTCGAAAATGGGGACGTATGCCGTGGATCCCGGAACCGTGACCGTGAGGCCAGGACCGGCTTCGTACCATGCCGAAGATCCTGCGACGATCAGCTTTGCCCAGGGGATGGTCAGCCAGATTGCAGGCGGCAGCGGGGAACAACTCTCGGCCTATGAGCTGGAGCCGCTGCTGGTGACGGGGCTTTCCGATCAGAGCCGGGCCAAGCGGCGGCTGGTGACGTACAACGATCTCCCGCAGTACATGGTGCCGGCTGTGACTTCGATCGAGGACAGGCGCTTCTTCCAGGAAGGCGCGCTCGATTATCGCGGCATTCTGCGCTCGGCGCTGAACGACCTGATGCCCGGACATCACTACCTGGAAGGTGCTTCGACCATCGACATGCTGCTGGCGAAGATGTTCTTCCTGACGCCGGACCGCACGTGGCACAGGAAGTTCCTCCAGGTGATCATCGCTCTGCAGATGGAACATCGCTTGACGAAGCAGCAGATCTTCCAGATGTTCGCGAATGAGGTGCCGTTGGGCGAAGTGGGCAGCTACGCCATTGACGGGTTTGGGGAAGCGGCACAGGCCTATTTCGGCAAGGACGTGGGACAACTGAATCTGCCGGAATGCGCGCTGCTGGCAGGCATGATCCAGAGTCCGAGCTGGCTGAATCCGTTCCGGCATGCGCAGCGGGCGATGGTCCGGCGCAACGTGGTGCTGGACGCGATGGTAGAGACGGGTGCGATCACGAAAGGACAGGCAGACCAGGCGAAGGCTACGCCAATCGACGTGGTTCCAGGGGCCTTCGATTCGGGTGAAGCGCCCTGGTTCACAGAGCTGGTGCGGGGTGAGCTGCGGCAGCGCCTGGGCGATCCGGACTACAACGAGCAGGGACTGCGCATTTACACGTCCCTCGATCCGGATCTGCAACAGGTGGCGCAAAATGCGGTGCGTGAGGGGCTGAAGCATACCGATGAAGTGGTGCGAGCGCGCTACGAGCGACGGGTGCGCTACGACGAGAGGCACGGAATCAAGCCGCCGCCGCTCAAGTATCCGCAGGTGGCGCTGGTGGCGCTAAATCCGCACACGGGGCAGGTGCTGGCGCTGGTGGGCGGGCGGAATTACGCGCAGAGCCAACTGGATCATGCCACCAAGCACCGGCCGACCGGCTCAATTTTCAAGCCGTTTGTATATGCGGCGGCGTTCAATTCGTCACTGGCGGGGACGCAACTGACCAACCCCAGTGGCGCGAGCGGGATCTTTACGCCGCTGACGATCCTGCACGACGAGCCGACGACGTTTACCTTCGGTAATGGACAGACGTATTCGCCGCACGATTTCGATAACGAATATTTCGGCGACGTGCCGGCGGTGCAGGCGCTGTACATGTCTCTGAACAACGCGACGATCGAGTTGGCGGAGATGGTGGGTTATGACAACGTGGCGAACCTGGCGCGGGCGGCGGGAATCACGTCCGTACAGCCGACTCCGGCGATGGCCATCGGATCGTACGACGCAACGCCGATGCAAATGGCGGGGGCGTATACGGTGTTTGCCAACGGAGGGGTGAAGATCGATCCCTGGATGCTGGCCAGCGTGCGCGCACCCAACGGCGACGTGATTGCCGGCTACACGCCGAAGACTACACCCCTTCTGGATGCGCGGACAGCGTTTCTGACGTTGAGCCTGATGGAACAGGTGCTGGATAATCGGCACGGGACGGGCGCGGGCATTCGAACGATGGGTTTTACGGCGCCCGCGGCGGCGAAGACGGGTACCTCGCACGACGCGTGGTTTGCAGGCTTTACCAGTAACCTGCTGTGCGTGGTGTGGGTGGGGAACGACGACTACAGCGAGCTGAACATCGAGGGCGACAGGGCGGCGGGGCCAATCTGGGGCGACTTTATGAAGGCGGCCGTACAGTTGCCTCAATACTCCGATACGGAGCAGTTTGTTCCGCCGCCGGGTGTAGTACAGGTGCAACTGGACGACACGACCAACTTGCTGGCGGATGCGTCGTGCCCGAATGACTGGACGGCCACCTTCCTGGCTGGCACCCAGCCGACCGACACCTGCGATCACTCGACCGGCAACCAGCCGAACATCTTCCAGAAGATCTTTGGACTCGGCAAGCAGCCTGCCAATCCGCCCGCGGCTCCGAATGCGGCTCAGCCGCTCACGCCGGCGCCGGCGGGAGCGGCTTCGGCGCAGCCAGCGGCAACGCAGAATCCGCAGGAGGAGCAGGCTCCTGAGCAAAAAAAGAAACGCGGCTTCTGGTCCCGGATCTTCGGACGGCATAATCATAAGTCGCAGGACGGGCAGAATCCGCAGCCATAATCCCGGACGCGCACGAGGCACCCAGCCTCCAATTCACGCTGCGGATAGAGGGGCGTTGGACAAGGGGGTCTCCAAAGCGCGGCAGAGCCAGCAGGGAACTGTATGAGGGGTATGCCATCCGGCCAAAGTGATTTGAAGCTTTCCCGCTTGAGATTGTGCAGCGATTGCGTAACCTACTGAAAATATTCATAATTTGGACCGGATGCATGCATGATGCTGGAATCGAAGAATATTGGAATCAGAGAGAGCGGCCGGCACGCAGTTCAGAAATACTCTCCAGCGAGGCAACCGAGGCAACAAGGAAGATTGGCAGCGATCTCTCGGCGCACGCAGTGAACTCCGGCTCGCCTGTGCTACGCTTCGACTATCTGTGGTGGCGAACTTCGAAAAAACGCCGGCAGAAGTCCAGGAGATCCTTTCCAAGCCGATTCAGCAGCTCGGCTTGAAGCTGGAAGGCTCTCCCCTGGAACGGTTCGTCCAGCAACTGTACAAAGAACTGGAGGCCAAGAGACTCAACCGCTTCCGGCCCCGATGTTATCTCACCGATGAGTGGGGCTGTCCGAACATGGAACCCGTCATCGGGATTCCGTTCTATCTGGCCGATCCTAAACTGCAGCGCCTCGAATCGGAGATGAACGACATTGAAGACGCGCGGCAGATCATGATGTACATGCGCCACGAGGCCGGTCACGCCTTCAATTACGCTTACGCGCTCTATAAAACACCGGAATGGCGCCAGCTCTTCGGGCCGTTCCGGCGGCCTTATCGCGACAGCTACAAGCCGGTTCCATTTTCGCGCCAGTTTGTGCGGCACCTTGAGGGCTGGTACGCGCAAAAGCATCCTGATGAGGACTTCGCTGAGACATTTGCGGTGTGGATCACACCTCGCTCCAACTGGCGGAAGCGGTACAAAGGCTGGGGTGCGATGAAGAAGCTGCTCTACATGGATCGCATTGGCCATAAGCTCAGCGGCGCCGAGCCGGTCGTCGCACGCGGCGATACCGATATTACCGTAGACGAAATGGATGTGACGGTTGGTGAGTTCTATCAGCGCGCGCTCGATCACGAACTCACGCTCGGCGAGCTTCCCCTCGACGCCGATCTGCGTGACATCTTCAATGTATCGAAGCGCCGCAGGAATAATGTGCGTCCGGCGGTTGATCTTCTTCACGAGAATCGCAAGGCCCTCGTCGACAAGGTGAATTACTGGACGGGCGTGCAACGTCCGCTGATTAAGAAGCTGGTGGAGACCATCGAAACAAAAGTAAGTGATCTCGGGTTGCGCGCCGACATAAAATATGAAAGAGAATACTTGACCGAACTCACTGTATACGCAACCGCGCTGGCGATGAACTACCTTACCCGGGGCAAGTTCATTCTGCCATGACGAGTGTTTGCCATCCGCGATTGGCTGCGGATGTGGGCGATACAGAGAATGCGTAGAGGGATCATGGCGAACCTGAAAGTAACGATATTGCACGACGTATGGGAAGAGGGCCCGCCTGAGCCTGAGCCACAGCCGGTCAAGGCGCCGCGCGGCAAAGACGGCAAGCGCCGGAAGAAGAAAGATCCTATGCACGACCGCGAAGAGATCTTCGAGGCGCTGACGAAGCTCGGGCACGAACCTTCTTATCACGCTCTCGACGGCAAGAACCAGTCTCTGCTTGCGCTGGCAAGGTGCGGCGCCGACCTTGTCTTCAACCTCACAGAGTCATACGCCGGCGATGACACCATGGACAAGAACATCGCCGCCTATCTGGAACTGCTGCACATTCCGTATACCGGCAGTGGGCCACAGGCTCTCTATCTTGCGCAGGACAAGTCGATTGCAAAGAAGATATTCGATTTTCACAAGATCAAGACGCCGAATTTCGCAATTTCCTATAAAGGCCTTACCGAACACGCGCACGACATCGCGTTTCCGCTGATCGTCAAGCCCGTCTCCGAAGACGGATCCATCGGCATTGACAATAGCTCTGTCGTCGATAGCGTGAAGGACCTGATGGAGCGCATTCACTACATCCACGAGGAATTCGACAGCCCGGCGCTCATTGAGGAGTACATTGAAGGCCGCGAAATCTACGCCGCCATTCTCGGCAACGAGAACGCCGAGGTGCTCCCGCTGATTGAGCTCGATCTATCCAGGCTTCCCAAGGGCACACCGCGGATCGCCGGCCAGGACGTCAAGTTCGATTACGAGACTGAAGCGTACAAGGTGACGAAATCCGCGCCGGCCGTAGACCTCGACGAGGAGACCACCACAAAACTTCAGGACACCGCGCTTGCCGCCTACCGCGCCCTCAAGCTGCGTGACTACGGTCGCATTGATATGCGGCTGAGCAAGAAAGGCGAGGTGTACGTCATCGAAGCCAACCCCAATCCATGGCTTTCGAGCGCTGCCGAATTTACCATGGCCGCCAGGAAGGCCGGTTACTCGTACACAGACATGATCGACAAGATTGTGGAACTGACCCGCACACGCTGCGTGTAGCACATAGAGAGGCTTGCGACGGTAGTGCCCGGTCCTGTTTTGGGGTTCGCGGCCTCGATTCGCGAGTTTGCCAGAGCCAGGAATGCTACCCTGAAACGGCAATGCGTGCCGTAGTACAACGTGTCTCAAGCGCTTCCGTCGCGGTCGGAGGACAGGTGATTGGGGAGATCGGTCCGGGTCTGCTGGTGCTGCTGGGGGTTGCTGCGAGCGACGCTGAAGCCGATGCGGACTACCTCGCCGGGAAGATTGCCGGGCTGCGCATCTTTGAGGATGGAGACGGCAAGATGAACCGGAGCGTGGCGGATGTTGGCGGGGCGGTGCTCGCGGTTTCGCAATTCACGCTCTACGGCGACGTCCGCCGCGGCAAGCGGCCTTCGTTTGACGACGCCGCCCGCCCCGAGCGGGCCCGCGAACTCTACGAGTACTTCGTTGCGCAGATTCGCCGGCGCGGCCTGCGATGCGAAACCGGCCAGTTCCAGGCCATGATGGCGGTGTCACTGGTTAACCAGGGACCGGTGACTGTACTGTTGGATAGCGCCAAATTGTTTTAGCTGATTGTGCTGAAAAGGCAGTGTGCGGACGGCGAACGCATTGAGCCGAAGACCTCTGGTCGCGCCGAGTGGACGCCGATCGCCTTGCGCATGTTGCAGGCACATGAAAATGAGCGGTGATCCGGCGCTTCAATCAGTATTGCGCAAATTTTGGTTTTGCTTTGAGTCGCGTTTGAAATAGTCTGTTGTATACGTTGAAAACGAGGGTCAACCATGCGCTTGAAGTATTCGATTGCAATCCTTGCTGCTGATTCGATTTTGTTTTGCCTTCTCGCAGCCTCTCCATTCGCTCACGCCCAGGCGCAGCCGTCCCAGACAGGCAGTTCTGGTTTCAATACCGGCCCGCTGAAGGAGTCCTCGACGGGAGTTGTGCTGGCTGGAAAGAACACGGTTTCAGGCCGCGCTCCGACCTCTCAGGTGAACAGCCCGGATCGCACCGTGGGCCCACAGCAGGATGGCTCCATCGTCGCGTCAGACAACCAGACGCTGACGCCGGCAGGGAAGATCGTTGAACTCGGTTCGCCGGTGCGGGCAAAGGCAATTGCGCTCAATCCAAATAGCGCCACGCATAGCGGCGCAGTGCTGATGATGGGCTCGCCGCAGCCGGTGATCGTATTCAACACCGCTACCGGACGCGTTCTCCAGCGCTTCACTCCAACCGGCGCGGCGGGGGCTTCTCCTAAAAATGTGAGGGCCGGATCGTTCGCGGGAATCACGTACTCCTCTGACGGTACGAAATTGCTCTTCAGCCAGGACGATAATTATGTCGTTATCGCGGATGTGAACCGGGAGACGGGCCTTCTGACCGATGAGCAGAGGGTGAGCCTGCCCAAACCGCCTGCCGACGGGCGGCCTTATCACAACGCGAAGTCGATCAATCCGGGTGGAATTGCACTTTCAGCAGGCGGCAAGCGAGCTTATGTAGCGTTGAACGCGGTGAACACGCTCGGCGTGATCGACCTAGCGTCATCTCCGGCCAGGCTTATCGCGCAGATTCCTGTCGGCAATGTTCCGAACAGTGTGGTGATTCAAGGCAAGTATGCCTACGTGAGCAATGAAGGCGGGCGTCCGGCTACCAGCGCAGATTTCACGAACTATTCTGACGGCACACCGATTGTCGTGGACCGGCGAAATGCCTTCACCCTTACCGGCACGGTGTCTGTCGTGGATATTGCGAAGGGCAGGCAAGTCAAGTCGATTCCGGTCGGCCTGCACCCGGCCGGTATGGCGATCTACGGATCGAAACTATACGTCGCGAATGCTTACAGTGACAGCCTGTCTGTGATTGATCTGCACACCGACAAGGTGGTCCGCACCATCAACCTCAGCGTTCCGATTGATCGCGGCGTCTTTGGTTCGGGTCCAAATGGCGTTGCCGTCACGGAGGATGGCAGAGCATATGTCACGCTGGGCGAAGCCAACGCCGTAGCTGTCGTCAACCTGCAGGGAAGAGATGCGAATCCAGTCATCGGCTATATCCCAACTGCCTATTTCCCCACGTCCATCGCATACGACAAGGCACAGAAGCAGCTCCTGATTGCTGATGACAAGGGTCTTGGCGCGCGGGGCCTCACAAGAATCAAAAACGGTGTGATCGGGTACTACACGCATGCCGATACCGGAGTCGTGAACCTGATACCGGAGCCAAACGCAAACGAACTTGCACGGTTCAGCAAACAGGTCTTCGTCAACAACCATTGGAACCTGACCACGAATATCGAGGTTGGGCCGCTGTACGTCAATTCCCATGCAGTGCCGGTGGCTGTTCCCAAACATATCGGGGAACCTTCCCTGATCAAGTATGTTTTTCTCGTCATTAAAGAGAACCGCACCTATGACGCGATGCTGGGAGACGTCGCCTGGGGTAATGGCTCTCCCGCGCTGGCGGTCTTTGCGTCCGCCGTGCCGAATCAGCATGCGTTCGTAAAGCGCTTTCCGTTGCTTGACAATGTTTACGCTCCAAGCCGCCAGTCCTCCGATGGGCACCCCTGGATCGGCATGTCGGGATCGTTCTATTCCAACGACATCCTGTCGCCGGACTGGATTCGCTCCTATCCGGGCGGAGACGCGGATGATCCGCTCACTTACACGCCGCAGGGATTTTTATGGACCGCCGCGGAAGCCAAAGGGCTCACCGCAAGGTTATATGGCGAGTGGAGCAGCGGAACAACCATCGCGAAAAAGCCGGACGGCAGCGCCTACACATGGCTGGATTTCTACAAGACTTCGCAGTGCAAGGAAGGCAAGGCCCCGGCTTCCAGTTGCATCGTTCCGGACGCTACCGTCCATGTTTCCTCCTCGATTCCTTCGGCGGCGAAGATTATGGACCCGCATTATCCGCCCTTCAACCTGACGATTCCTGACCAGTACCGAATGGATTACTGGATTCCGGAGTTTCAGCGCGAGGTTGCTGCTCACAAGGTTCCCAACCTGACGATCCTCTGGCTCCCGGACGACCACACGGCCGGCATCTCGAAGGGCCGCCCGTATCCCATCAACTACCAGGCGGACAATGATCTCGCACTTGGCCGCATGGTGGACGCGATCAGCCACAGCAGTATCTGGCCGCAGACGGCGATCTTTGTCGAAGAAGATGACTCGCAGGATGGGGTAGACCATGTCGATGGCCATCGCCAACCGGTCTATATCATCAGTCCGTATACAGCGGCCGCGCAGACTCCGGGCGAGGGAAAGACGATCCACACCACGTACACGGCAGAAAACATCAATCGCACCATCGAGAACATTCTCGGCATGCAACCGCTGACGCAATTCGACCTGGTGGCATCGCCGATATTTGACGCGTTCCAAAATACGCCGAACCTTGCGCCTTACAATTGCCTACCGGCCGTTATTCCGCTGGACCAGGGGCCTGGCCTGCCGGCCGGGAAGAACCTTGCCTTTACGCCGCTGCAGAAAGCATGGCTCAAGGCCACTGCCGAAGTGATGATGGGGAAGTACGACAAAGCCGATTCGGTCGATCCGAATTTCCTGAATCATGTGATCTGGTATTCGGCGACAAATTGGACGCGCCCGTATCCGGGAGAGAAGAAAGTGCTCATGCCGGGACCGTTCCTCAAAGCTGCCAGAAACTACTCCGGCGATGACGATGACTAAATCCGATTAGAGATGGATTCGCGCCGGCTTCAGAGCAAGGTGTCTCAGAACGCATGAGGTAAGAGCAGTCGGCGAGCCTCCAGCAATGCCGGATTCAGTGCGCGCCTCGTTATGCACGTTGTCATCCTGAACAGGCACTTGAACCGTTACTCGGCCTTCAGCACCTGGACAGGATCGACGGCGGCGGCGCGGCGCGCGGGGAGCAGGCAGGCTGCAACTCCTACGGCAACCAGAACGCAGATTGCGCCGGCGACCAGCGTGGGGTTGTACGGGCTCACCTGAAACAGCAGGCTCCCGACAACGTGCGCGAAGGCAAACGCAATGCCCACTCCGAGGGCGGCTCCGGCCAGAACCGGCGCCAGCCCCGTGCGCAACACCAGGCCGTAGATATTCGCGCGTTGCGCACCGAGAGCCAGCCGCAGGCCGATCTCGCGCTGCCTTTGCACCACCGAATATGTCACCACGCCATAGACGCCCAGCCCGGCCAGCAGCAGCGCGCTGGCGGCGAACAGCAGCAGCAGGTCCATCTCAAAGCGGCGGTTGGCCACCGACTCCGCCACCACGCCGCCGAGTGCGCGCACCTGCGGCACCGACACGTCAGAGTTGACGCTCCATATAGCCTTGCGAATGGCATCGGCCATCTCGGCTGAATCCTGGCGCGTGCGTAAAAGCAGGCTGGCGGCATCGTCGCAGCGGTACCAATAGGGCATATAGATCATCATCGGGTCGGGCTGGGCCAGCGTGATGGTCCGCGCATCCTTGACCACGCCGATGACCGTAATGGGATGATTGGTCGGGTCCCCGCGGGAGAACTGCCGGCCCACGGCATCTTTGCCCGGCCATAAGGTGCGTGCCGTCAACTCCGAGATGAGGGCGTAGTTTTTGCCTTCGTCACTTGCGCTCAGGTACCGGCCGGCGACCAGCGGCAGGCTGAGGGTTTCAAGGTATCCGGGGCTGATCCAGCGGAAATGCTCAGTGGGAAGCTGCATGAAGGGCCGGGAATCGCCCTGAACACGAGCCATGTCAATCCAGAAATCTCCGGCCAACGGCAGGATGCTTACCAGGCCGGCGTGCTCCACACCCGGAAGCTGGCGCAGGCGCTCCAGCGCCGCGTGGTAGAACTGCGTTCGCGATTGATTGTCGGGATATGCATGCGCCGGCAGATCGACAGTCGCGGTCATGATGCGATCGGCATCAAAACCGCGATTGACACGCATGAGCCGGAGCAGGCTTACCGTCAGGAGTCCCGTAATGAGCACAAGGGCCACACTGACGGCTACTTCCGCGGAGACTAGCGCCGATCGCATGCGCTTGCTGCCGCGCGATTCGCTCGCCAGACCCGACTCGCTGCGCAGCACTTCGTGCGGCTGTGTCCGGGAGCTGATCCAGGCCGGCGCCGAGCCGGCCAGCAATGTTGCCGCGGCGGCAAGCAGCAAAGCACAAGCCGCGCCGGCCCAATCCAGGTGCAGAGCGCCGCGGAAATCCAGCGCAGGCGGCAGATAACGCTGCATCAATGGGATGAGGATCGATGCCAGCAGGATACCCAGTCCGCCGCCAAGCGCGGCGAGCACGGCTGTTTCGCCTATCGCCATACGCAAAATTTCGGGGCGATTTGCGCCCAGGGCGACGGCCACGGCCATCTGCTGTCTGCGGCCCGCGGCTCGGGCCAGAATCAGGTTGGCAATGTTGATGCACCCCACCAGCAGCAAACCCGCCACCGCGGCGAGCAGGATCAACAGCGGCGTTCGATTGCTGCCGACCAGTACCTGCTGGTAGGGAGTCAGCACCGCGGAGAGTGTGCCCCTTGCCTCCGCGGGAAGGCGAGCTGAGATGGTGTGCTGCAGGGCATCGATCTCAGCGTTTGCCTGCGCCGCGGAGATGCCCGGCCTCAAGCGGCCCAGCCCGAAATAGTTGAAGTCGCCCATCACTTCCTGCAACTGATCCTTTGAAAAGGCCAGCGGCACAAAGGCGTTCACCGGTCTCGCATGACCACCTACGCCGGCGATGTCTTCGATAACGGGCATGTGAAACTGCCGTGGCATGACGCCAACCACGGTATAAGGGAATCCGTTCAGGGTGACCGCTCTGCCCAGGATGTGCAAGTCGCCTTGAAACTGCGTGCGCCAAAGATCGTAAGTAAGCACGATCACGCGGTCGCTGCCGGGCTGAGCCTCCTGCGAGCGAAAAGGGCGGCCCATCTGCGGCGCGACGCCGAGTACGGAAAATACGCCGGGTGTCGCGCTCAGGACTTCAACCTGCAATGGATGTCCGCCGGTCCCCAGCGGCATGGTGGCCGCTCTCATCACGGCCATGGATTGAAAGCTATGGCTGTTCTGCTGCCAGAACTCGAAGTGGTTTGCGTTTATCGGCAGCGACGGGTAGATGTCCCGGAACTCGGCGACCCGCTCCTCCATGACCGTGAGTTGTTGCGGCTGCGGATACGGCAGCGGCCTCAACAGCACGTCGTAGACAAGGGTGAAGATGGCGGTCGTTGTCCCGATTCCCAGAGCCAGCGTCAGCACGGCCGTCAGCGTAAAACCTGGAGCCCGGCGCAACCGGCGCAGCGCAAAGCGCAAATCCCGCAGGAGTGTTTGCATGGCGACTCCCTTTGCAACGCAGAAATACCAAGCCCGATGCGTAGTGAAAGTGAAGCAATTCCTGAACCAAACTGTCTTTGGTGAAGGCAGCGAATTTACAGGAACTTAGAATTACTACGCGGCAAACCAGAGAAAAGTTCTGTGCGAAATCGAGAAACCACTGTTCACAGGCGGACAGTCGCTCTATTTCTGGCGTGATGGATCTCTCAGCCTCTCTCAGCCGCCGGGCAGGAGCTTCCCGGTTGAACGGTCTTGTTGCGATCCATTGCCGAGCACTCCGCAGAGCCGGAGCCAATCGTCAGACGGAATTTGGCTTGCCCTCCATGATTGTGAGCATCAAGGTAACGGTGTGCCGTGCATCATCCATGCGCAGCCGTGGAATCACGCCCAACCGGGCATATCCCTTTGAAGCATAAAGCTTCTTCAGGCGATCAAGCCCCTTGCCAATCGCGGTTGCGCTGAACAGGTCTCCCGGGTGAATCGGGAACTGTTGGAGGATCTCGCTCTGCGGAAAGGCGCGAGCGCCGTCGACCACGATCCCCGCAAGCTTGTACTGCGAGCCGGCGGAAATGCGGACGGAAATATCCACGGGATGCGCTGGCGGCGCTGCCAACAGGCCGGGAAGAGCTTGAATCTCGACGTGTGCTTTCGCGTAGCCACGGTCGCGCAAATTCTGCCGAATACGCTCAGCCAACTCCACGGGCGGATAGGTTCGACCCTGGTATGCATAAATAATCTCCTGCCGCTCATGCTGGGGCAGGTCATTAGAGATGATGGCCAGCTTGCGCACCTGCAAGCGCATCTCCGCCGACCGCTGTGTGTCGCGTTGCGGGGCGTCGCCCGGACTGTCACTGCTATGCACTGCGGGAATTGAGCCGGCAAAGACTGCGCGTAACTCTAAGTTAGGGCCAAATCCAATCGGCAAAGGTGGGTAGGTCGATCCGGTAATAGCATCCCAAGCGGCGCGGTCAAAGGCGGCGTCGCCCGACTTCTTTTCGAGCACCACGCTGCCATCCATGACGCGGCCGCTGGGCAGGACTCTGAAGCGAATCATCACCTCGCCAGGTTCTGGAGCACCACGTTCTATTTGCATTAAGTCGCGTAAGGTGCTGTCCGTTGCTTGCCGCCAACGAGTGAGCCAATCGCGGAAATTTACACCTTCACTATTTGAGATTACCTGAACACCGAGCCCCGCGAGAGCGGCAGTCGAAGACAGATCGGTTTCCCCCGCGGGAGCCATCGCCGATGGCCAAGGTGATCGCAGCTGATATTCTCCGCAGCCGCAGTCATCCACGAATCGAAAATCAACATCCTTTCGCGCGACCGCAGCTCGCGCCTTAATGCCTGATCCATTTTGATTCTTCACCGACGGCCCTGCAATCTGAATGGATCGGTAATGCCAAACCTCAAATGGCTTCGTTGAACCATTTGCTCCTGAAGGATGCGCGTCGATTGAATCGGGCGGCCCAAAGACGATGTAAACATGGCCGCGGTCGGTCTCCCACCCGGGCTCTCCTGTTTGGGCGAAATGCATGTTGGCATAGGCGATGCGCCGATAGTGCTCCTGCTTGTACTTGTTGGAGGGGCTTCCGGCATTTGGATTGCGAGTCTCCCAGAATTGCCGGATGAACTCGTCGCGCTCCTGATCGTTCTTGAGGCGCAGGAAGGCTTGCTTTTCCTCGGGCGTGATGATCCAGCGAGCATCCTGGTCGAGCCATTGCCTGTACATGGCGGCGTGCTTGCCGGTGATTTGCCCGGTAGACTCGGCTTTCTGCTCCGTTGCCGACTGTGCGCGTGCTGCTCCCAGCGCGGCCAGCGTAGCGGCTGCACCAACCATAACCAACAGGATGACGGCTGCTGCGCGCGGAAATACGGTAGCCTGCTTCACGCCAAGTACTCGCGCGATTCTCATCTTCAGCACTCCTCCGGTAGCGGCAAAGGCTCCGGCTGGCGCCGGGCGGCGTCTTTCTTCAAGAAAGCTCAGAGCCTTTGCATACGCCAGGCGGTCGCCGCAAACTGCAACTGCCAGGTCGTCGCAGCAGTGTTCGCGCTCGCGCCGGATGCGGCTGGACACCCACCAAACGGCGGGATGATAGAAGAGCACAGTTTCAACCACGGACTGGACGAGGTTCACCAGATAATCGTGGCGGCGGACGTGTGCCAGCTCGTGGGCAAGAATGGCCTCGATCTGCGCAGACGACAGTCGGGTCACGCACCCCAGCGGGATGAGGATGACCGGGCGCAGCCAGCCGATCACGGTGGGCGCCTGCACGCGGGCAGAATGAAGCAGCCTGATGGTTTGCGCAACTCCGAGCCGGCCGCGAAGCGCCTGCACCATCGTCTCCAGTTCCGCAACCGCGGGCTCAACCGCAAGCAGCTTTATCTTCCTCGTCGCCATCAGTCCGAGATTGAGCCGGCACAAAAGAACCAGGACACCAGCGAGCCAAAAGCCAATCACCGCCGGCAGAGACTGGTTGAGAGCCCGCTCGCATCGAACGGTCCATGGTTCTGCGGATGTGGCCAGAGGATTGCTCAATGCCGGTTCAAGGTTCTGAGCGGGGGGCGCGGCGGTAAAAAGTTCTGGCCTGGCTTGCATCTGCGCGGCCAGTACAGCAAATGTGATCAGCGGCAGAACCACCATCAAAGCCATGGCGACGCAGGCGGCTACGTAGCGCGGATGCGAGGCGCGCGAAGGAAGAAAGCCCAATACGCACGCCAGCAGCAGAGCGACAAGTGTACCCTGCCAGCAGAAATGCAGGAGCGTCCAACCAAGGACGTGCACCAGCGGCAGCGTAGAGAGTTGTGCGAAGGCAGTCATGCTTTCCCCTTTTCAAATTTCTCGATCATTTCCCGGATTTCGGCCAGTTCTGATGAGGAGATTGGCTGCGAACTTAGCGCGCCCAAGACCAGGCTTTTTGCGGAACCATCGAAGACGCGCTCAAGAAGATTGCGGGTTAGCTGTAACTGGGTCTGCTCCCGCGGTATTCCCGCCTCATAGACATGAGACCGGAAGCGCTCGCTCCGGGTAAGGAGGCCTTTTTCGGTCATTACCTGCATTTGTTTGAGGGCCGTGGTATAACCGGTTCGCCTGTAGCGCAGGGCGGTGTGGACTTCCCTAACCGTGCTCGGACCGCGGCTCCATAGGATTTGGAGGATCGCCAGTTCGGCTTCGGTGGGCATCGGGACTTTGCCGGAAGATTTGCGCTGTTGAATCATGGAAAGGATAATAGTACGACAAGAATCGTATGTCAACCATGATGATCGTACATTATTAAGCGCCTGACGCCCTTCCAGATCGGAACTGCTGGTGGATGGCTCAACCGGACAAGTCAGCGTGGCGGCATCAACAGGTGGAGTACAGGGAGGCGCTGCGCGATTACCAACCCATTTGCCGCATTCGCTCAAGGATGATCGCGCTGTAGCGATCCATGTGCTGGGGGCGCCACCTCAGGGGCGCCGGCAGAATCGCGGCGAGCCGGGCCGCCTGTTGCCGGCTTATCCTCCGGGCGGGGATTCCGTAGTAGTAACTGCACGCTGGCTCGGCGCCGTAAATGCCGGGGCCCCATTCGACCACGTTGAGGTAAAGCTCCAGGATGCGCCGCTTGCCAAGGACCAGTTCAGCCACCGGGACCAATGTGAATTCCGCGCCCTTGCGGAGGATAGAGCGGCCGGTTCCAAAGAACAGGTTCTTTACGAGCTGCTGCGTGAGGGTAGAAGCTCCGCGCACACGGCCTCCGTCCAGATCGCCTTCGGCGGCGATGTGCATCTGATGCCAGTCGAAGCCATGGTGCTGATAGAAGCGCGCGTCTTCCGCGGCGATGACGGCATGCTGTAGATCGGGTGAGATCTGGCTGAGCGGTATGAATTTGTATCGCTCGTGGTAGGGCTTGTGGTGAATCCAGGCTTGCAGGCGGCGCTCGATGTGCACTGCGGTGGTCGGCGGGTCGATCCATCGCGCCGCCACCAGCAGCAGCGCTGCAAGCGACCAAAGCGACACCACCGCGATGGCAAGCCATCGAACCACGGATCGGAGAATCGAATTCTGAGGTGGTGTCCCGGTGGGTGTATCGGCGGATGTCTGTGATGCTGCAGTCACATTTCAGAATAATCGCCAGCGCCGGACAACAGCGTATGGCTGATTTTGCGCGCACGGTAGGCTGTAGAAATTGCTCGCGGCTTCCAGCGCAGGCGCGGAGACTCGACACCGGCGGCCATCGAACTGACTCTGAATCCAGCGCCACGGCGCAACAGAGAGACCGTGGCGCTGACAAGCGAGGTTAATTGGCGCCGATCCTCTCGGCCACCATCTTCCACTGCCCACCGTCGTAAAACAGCAGGCCGAATGCATGCATCGCGGTTCCGCTTGCAATTGGTGACGTTCCCGATACGATGGTTTGCGGCTGCTGGAAGACCGTCACAGTGGGCGCATTGGTTAGTGTCTTAAATGCGCTCTGTTGCGGCAGAGTTAACGTAAAGCTCGTGGTTGCTCCGCTGCTGATCGACGCGCTTGCGGTTCCGGTAAGGCCCTCTGGTTCCAGCGCAATTTGAGATGCGGTGATGCTGCCGGCCATCGCGCTGCCACCCATCATGCCTCCACCCATGCCGCCGCTCATCATGCCGCTGGAACTGATGGGCATGACGCTCTGGCCGGGATAAATGTGGTTTGCATCAAAGGTTGGCGTAAACGGCAGACCGGACATGTCGATTCCATCGTCATCGATGTCATATGTGGTGCTTCCGCTTAAGTCGATCGTGGCTCCCTCTGCGAAGTACGACGACATCATGCCTGCGCCGACCCCATTTTGCATCACCATGGTAAGCGATGGGGGGGATTGTCCGCTCACCGCGGTGATCATGCCACCGCCCATCATGCCGCCCGATCCGATCATTGACTGCACCTTCGTCGCCAGAAGGGAACCATCCGATTGCAGGGTGGCATCCACGATGGCCAGCATTCCACTGCTCATCGAACTCATCGAGGTGCCGTCAAAGACGGTGGACGGGTTCGTCTCAAAGGTGAAGTTCTGTGCCGCCTGCATTGAAGACATGGTGAAGGAGCTGCCCGATACGCTGGAGACCGACCCCATCATCTGCTGGATGCCGCCATCCTCAAAATCCATCGGATTGCCTGATCCCTGTGTGCCGGAAGTCACGTGAAAGACAGGGTTCATGGTGAGACTTCCGTTTGAGCCGCTCGTGACGGAACTCGCAAGATCGAGGTCAAAGCCCATCGCCATGGGCGTCGAGCCGACCGTAATCGGGCTGCTGAAGTTCACCGTACCCGTCATGGGACCGGGAATGGTCGCTTGTACCGGAGCCTTGGTCGTTGGATCCATATACATGACCGTGGCCGAGCCAATCGTGACAGAGGCGCCTGTATAGGTTCCCTGCGGTACGTTGATCATCGCTAACGGCTGCATCGTGCCCATCAGATGCATCATCTCCGTGGGCACCGAGGTTGAGACAACGGTTGCCGAACCGTTGTTTCCAGTCAGTGACATCGATGTGATGTTCATCGAGAAGGCCAACATCCAGTCGGCGGGCGAATCACCCATATTGATCTGAACGGCCGTCTTCGTGGCGGAAGCGGGTGACGAGCTCGCTCCGGTACTGCCCGCGCTCGACCCTCCGCTGCATCCGCTGAGGACGGGCAGCAGAAGGACAGCGAGACAGGCGCTTGTGATCTTCAAGGCCGTTCGACGCGGAATGAATCCAAGTATTTGGGTGCTCATAGCATTCTCCAGGGGGAGCAGGAGAAGCATGGGTCCAGGCTCATTCGTCTTGCAGAAAACCTTGATCCAGCCGTCGAAATGCGCCATGCCGGTCCGCTCTGATATTTCTTTTTTCGCTTATTTTTGCCCCAGAGTCGGTGACGAGGATCACGAACCAGGCCAGCGGGAGATTTCCCGAAGAGGGGCCTCGAATAGCGGTCCACAACTCAGCCATCCCTTTCTTGCACCATCGCGGCGCTCCTGAGTCCCTTGAGCAGCGAGAAAGGAAACCTTTCTTGGTAACCGCGGGGGGGGGCGGCGAAAACGCTGCCTGAAAAACATCTGACGTGCCTCGGCGAGACGATGCGGGTCATGCCTGCACTGCTGGTGGCCGGCTCTGTTTCCCATTGCATAGAAAGGTGGGAGTACGTGCATACATCTTTGGTAATGGATGCATGGCGAATTCAGTCCCAAAGAGCATGAAAGTCCTGCAGTTACGGTGTAAATTCGTCAAAAATTCCTATCCGGTACCTGGGGATGTTACGGAAAGGTGATTGCAACGGTGGAAGCATTCGCTTACACTCAACCCGGTTGTCGAAAAGATCCCAAAGCCATTTCTGAAACAAGCTTCGGGACAGCCGTCCGACTCGAAGAGGGCGGTAGAACTTGCCTTTGTGTACGATACCTGGTGGCTGCCGTGTTGAGCTTCAGGGCAAGCAGCGTGCCAGGGAGCATCTGGGGAATCAGTAAAAATCGGCTTAGCCTGGAGATGGCTTGCTAAGTCAGCCTGGCGAAGCCATGCACAAAATACAGAAAAGTCCGCTAGCGCCGCCGCGGACGAGTGGCAACGGATGTCATGGTGGCTGCGGTTTGCGGTGCGATCGCCCCGGAAGGAGTTTGCATGATCGGTGAGACGCCATTGGGCTTATGTCGCTCATTTGTTCGGGAGGCGGATGTGGTTGCCGGAGTAACCCCTCGTGGCGCTGGCCGTCACTGGTACGCTGTCTTTACCGTTCCGCAAAATGAGAAGTCAGCCGTCAAGCATCTGGGTCTGCGCGAGGTCGAGTCGTTTCTTCCGACTTATGAAATGGTGAGGGTCTGGAAGAATCGCCAGCGCGTTCATCTCGTTCTACCCCTATTCCCTTCGTACTTATTTGTGCGCATCAACAGCCGGGAAAGGTCGAAGGTTCTTGCATCTCCCGGCGTTCTGCGCATTGTGGGCAATAGCAGGGAACCGCTCCCGGTTCCGGATACAGCCATTGAGTTTCTCCGCTCGGATTTCTGTGCAAGAAAAGTCGAGCCCTATCATGAACTGGTTGTAGGCCAGAAGGTTCGAATCAAGAGCGGCGCAATGCAGGGTCTGGAGGGCGTCCTGGTCAGGAAGAACAATAACTTGCGATTTGTGCTGACTATCAACCTGATCAGTCAACATGCCGCGGTTGAAATCAGTGCCCAAAATCTGGAGCCGGTCTAGGGCCGCGTTTGCATGATTGCGTAATCGGCCAACTGTAGCGCTGGACTCCAGACCGGCTGTCGCGCGGCCGTCCACGCTCGCACGGGTTATAAGGCGATTACGAAATCACGAAGGCTGTGCTCTAGACATCCACGAAGCTCCATTGATTGAGTTTTCCGGATTGCTCGTTGCGCGGCGCCACGACGTAGCGGCGCCTTCTAGCACTGTTCTATCCAGGGAATCGACGAAAGCCCATTCCTGCGCTATCGCGGACTCTTTCTTCAACGCAGCGCATGAAATTTGATCCGCGCGACGGGCGCTGGCAGGGGAGATACTGCCTGACTTATCCCGCATCAAGACCGTGAGGTTCGCTAACACAAGCCAGGTTGCCGTCCTGGTCCTGTTAGCCGGCCCCATCCGCCTTCCTGAACAGGAATCAATGCTCATGCATTGAGAGTGTGAAATATGACTTTTTCATCCAAGAATTCCAAGCAAGCGACTAAGATTGTTCACGCGGCGGCGCAGTTGTTTGCGCGCCAGGGGTACCATGGCACTAGCACGCGCGAGATTGCTCGTGTTGCCGAGGTAAGCGAGAACACGCTCTTCAGGCACTTTGAACATAAAGAAGACATCTTCTGGACCGCGCTGCGTTCTCGCCTGAGCGAACTGGAATTGCGCCGGGATTTATTGGATGGCATTGAGGAGCACGCGAGTCCAGAGGTTATCCTGCCGCAGATTCTGGCCCAGTTTGTTGATATGGCGATTCTCAGGCCAGAGTTACTACGTCTGATCGCAGTTGCCTTTATCGAGCTCCACTGGAAGGCGGCAGCCGTTTGCCATGAACATCTTTCGCCGATCTTTACGACCGTCAACCATTACCTGGCCATCAACATCGAAAAGGGGAAACTGCGCAATCTTGACTCCTCACTCGTGACAGCGGCGCTGGCTGTGACGGTGA
Source organism: Acidobacteriota bacterium (assembly GCA_021846945.1). GTDB lineage: Bacteria > Acidobacteriota > Terriglobia > Terriglobales > Acidobacteriaceae > Telmatobacter. The sequence goes on from JAJZVZ010000069.1 coordinate 21,070, forward strand.
TGGTGCATCCGGAATTTTCAAAACTGATCACAGGGGCGCCTCCACCCTATTCGGGAAGCAAGGACGCGATTCGCGCATACACTAAATTCTGGCTTGACGTACTGGTGCCATCGGAGATGGTTCGACCGCGGCCCAATACGCAAATAGCCGACATGTCCTGATGAGATTGAATGAGGTCGCCGTCTAAGAGCGATCTGTGCTTTCATGAGATACCGAGTTGGCTGATCCGCTGTGAATCGTATTGCGGAAGTTTCTGAAACGCTGCGAAACGCGGGCAGATTCTACCAGTCAACGTTCTATTAGAATTTGCCCGAACAGGATTCCATGCATCTGTTGCACGTCATCGACACTTTCTCTCCGGTTGCAGGCGGGCCTCCGGAAGCGGTACGTCAGCTCATCAGGGCTGACCTTAAGCGTGGTGGCCAGGTTGAAGTTGTCTGCCTCGACAAGCCAGGTGAACCGTTTCTGAGCGATATTCCTTGTCCTGTGCATGCACTTGGCCAATCGTCGCTAGGGCGGTATGCATTTTCGCCACGCCTCTGGTATTGGCTGCATGAGAACGCATGCCGATTTGACGGCATCATCCTGAATGGTATCTGGACGTTTCCCGGAGTAGCCTTGTGGGCTGCAACGCGGGGCGAGGGAACACCGTATGGAGTGTTTACTCATGGCGCGCTGGATCCCTGGTTTAACCGGAAGTATCCGCTAAAGCACCTCAAGAAACTGCTTTATTGGCCGGTGCAGTATGCGGTTCTTCGTGATGCAGCGGCAGTCTTCTTTACGGCTGGGGCTGAGCGTGACTTAGCGAAGTCCAGCTTTTGGCCGAATGATTGGAATAGCGTCATTGTTCCTTACGGAATCATCGATAGCGGAGAGAGCGAAAAAGACTCTGCCCGGCAAATCGAAGCATTCTATCGTAGAATTCCGCAACTTCACGGTCGCCGGTACCTTTTGTTCCTGGCGCGCATTCATGAGAAGAAGGGTTGTGACTTGTTGCTCGAAGCTTTTGCGCAACTCGCTGCGTCAACGCCGGATGTGGACCTTGTGATGGCCGGACCTGACCAGATGGGAATGCAGGCTGGGTTGATCCGGCAAGCCGAACAGCACGGAATAGCAGCCAGGGTACATTGGCCGGGGCTTCTCAGTGGAGAGGTTAAGTGGGGAGCGCTACGGGCCTGTGATGCTTTCGTCCTACCATCTCACCAGGAGAACTTCGGCATTTCAGCGGTTGAAGCTCTCTCAGTCGGACGCCCCGTACTTATCAGCAACCAGGTTAATATCTGGCCGGAGATTGAGAGTTGCGGCGTGGGTCTGGTGGAGGAAGACTCGCTCGAAGGTACAAGGCGCCTTTTGCGCCGATGGTTTGAATTGTCGCCGGCCGGGCGTGATGCGATGGCCGCCCGCGCGCGGCCTTGTTTTACCGCGCACTATACCATGAACCGGGCAGTGGAGGCCGTCAATGAAGTCTTTGTCTCCTTGCTGCACCTCGCAAGGCGAGACAGCGTTCCGCGGCAGGCAGACGGGCAAAGCTCCCGGCCGGTCGAACACATTTCATAAATGCGAAGTTTCTTATTTAGTTACAGAGAAGACTTTCTCAGCACTCATTTCCCTGGATTTCGGTCATGTATACATGCGCTTCAGCCGTAGAGCGATTAAGCGGGCTGCCATACTGCAGTTGCAATGCGTCTGCGGAAACATCGGCCCGTCAGAGATAGAGTTTCGACGCCATGCTGGCCCCCTGGTTACGAAGGTACATAGAGGCCAATGTCCGAACGGTTTGAAGTGTATCTCAGGAGTTAGCACGGCAACCGCAGTTTGAACCGGAGCCAAGCACAGTTAGGAGTATGTAAATGTCTCTCGATCCACAACCCGAATTACAAACCGGTGAGCCGGTTCAAAGCCGGGTAACTACCATGCTTTCAGAAGAGCGGCGTAATCTCATGGATGTGTGGCGCGTGCTGATGAAACGGCGCTTCGCCATCCTGGCGGTGACGGTCGTCTGTTTCATTGCCGCAGTTGTCTATGTATTCCGGACGCCTCCTGTCTATCAGAGCGCGGCGCAAATAGAGATAGAACTCAACAGTTCGCCCAATCTTGGTATTCAAAGCCTCATCGAACAGCAATCCGGCGGT
>JAJZVZ010000291.1 GCA_021846945.1 Acidobacteriota bacterium
CCAGAACCGAGCGCACCCCGATCACAAAAATGATGTTTGAGTTCATGCACGAGCGCGAACAGCTTGGGTTCGTTTGGAATCCGCCGCTGGAGAGCCACGGAGGGAAAATTGTCGTCGCACATGTAAAGCGCTTTGACCTTGTAAGGCAAGGGCCAATGATCGATCCGTATGCCCTCCCTTTTGTAAATGACGCGTAGTTCACGAAGGCCAAAGCAAGCAGTATCCACGCCGTATTCCGCGCGCTTATCGCGGGCCAGATGTAACAGTCCCTCGTAATAGGCGCGGCGGTTCATGCAGTTCTTCGTTTCCCCTTCTTGGGCTTTGCATTCTCTAGGGCCAGCCTAGCCTTCCGGAATTCGGCGTACCGGATGACCTCTTCAAAGTCCTTGTCTCCGAGCCCGCCTGTAGCAGAAGTGAGTGCCTGAACACGGGCGTTGTCGGTCTGGAGGTCGGGAAAGAATGTCGTGATGGGGACCTTGAAATACCGAGCCAGCTTGTCGAGATCCTCCGGCGTCGGCTTGTAGGTGCCAGTCTCCCACCGCGACACGGTATTCGGCGCGATTTCCAGCTCTTTTGCGAGCGCCTCTTGGCTCAGGGCTCCTTCGGGCCGCTCGGCTCGAAGTTTTCGTATTCGGTTGCCAATCAATTGGTAGAGATCCGGCATAAAGCATTCTCCTGTAGTGGGACGACGACTTCCCAATATAGCTTGACGGGCGGCACCTTGCAAGCTATCCTAATATAGGAAGTAAACCTCCCTAGAAAGGATAACGGTTCATGACTCCTGAAGCCACTGGCCAGCACGCTGAAAGCCATCATCAACCAGAGCCCCATTTTCACCACGAGATCTACTTTTTTCTCGACGGCGAGCGCCAGGAAACAGACCGGCGCGAGTGGACGCCTAATGAGATCATCCAGGAATTCGGCCACGCTGACCCTGCGACGCATTATCTGGTGAGAATCGAAGGGCACAGCCACATCAGTTACAAGGACAAGGGCGATGAGCCGATCACGCTGCACAGCGGGGAACACTTCCAAATGGTGTCCTGCGGCCCGACGCCGGTCAGTTAAGGAGGAATATGGAGACCGGAATCTCGGTTTTTCTCGCTGGTCTGCGGGAGATCGGCTATCAGCCCTTCACCCTGCCGAATCAGCCGGGGCATGTGGTCATCGACTACGAGGTGCAGAGCGGGAAGTTCGCGGGCAAGGGCGTCAAGATCGGATTCATCGTGCCCGCGGATTTTCCGGTCACACCTCCGAGCGGCATCCATATTGCTGCATGGATACATCCCGAAAAATCTGGAGGCGACCATCCGACCGGCGGAATTCACCGCGCGCACGCTGTGAGTTTCCAGCAGGCGCTCGGCGGCGAATGGCAGTACTGGTCCCGGCCACCGAAGGATTGGGGGAATAGCAAGAAGACTGTTCCCACTTACATGGTCCATGTCTGGAGGCTTTGGGATACGCAATGAGCCGTGCCGACCGCAGCGCGGCGATGACCGCAGAAATCGACCGGGCCGCACGGGCGCACTTGCTGCGTGAGGACCGACAGGAGGACTTGTGCTTCGCGCTTTGGCGCCAAAGCCTAGGCCGGTCGCGCACGACAGCGCTAATTGAGCGACTGATTCTTCCCCGCGAGGGCGAGCGCAATGTTCACGGCAATGCCAGCTTCGAACCGGAATATCTGATACGCGCCTTGTCTGAAGCGGCCGCATGCGGAGCCGGGCTGGCGCTGTTGCACAGCCATCCGCTTGGGCGCGGCTGGCAGGGGATGAGCGCGGATGACGTCGCCGCCGAACAAGGAAACGCGGGCGCGGTTTTCGGTGCAACGGGCTTTCCACTCGTCGGTTTGACGCTGGCCGGGGACGGCACATGGAGCGCCCGCTTTTGGGAACGCATTGCGCCGCGCACGTATTTCCGCAATAGATGTGCAACAGCGCGCGTCGTTGGCGATCAGTTGAGCGTTTCCTATTTGGACAAGCTAGTGCCGCCACCTCACGCCTCGGAGCATCAGGTTCGCACAGTATCCGCGTGGGGCGAGGAAAGTCAGGCGCACCTCGTACGGCTGCGTGCTGGGGTCATCGGCGCAGGCAGCGTTGGTGGCATGATTGCCGAAGCGCTCGCGCGGACAGGCTTTGAAGATGTCCTGCTCATGGATTTCGATGTTGTTAAGAAACATAATCTGGACAGGCTGAATTATGCGACCAGGCATGATGTCGGTCGCAAGAAGGTTGTGGCGCTAGCGGAGTATCTGCAGCAATGCGCGACGGCTGAGAACTTCCGCGTTGAAGCGCTGGACGCGGCTGTTTATGAAGAGGAGGCCTATCGCGCCGCGCTGGACTGTGACCTGTTGTTTTCCTGCGTGGATCGGCCCTGGGGTCGATACGTCCTTAACTTAATTGCTTACAGTCACCTCATCCCTGTGATAGACGGCGGCATTAGCGCGCGCACGAATCGCCTCGGAAAAATCGTCGCCGCAGATTGGCGCGCCCATGTGGCGACGATCAGTCGTCCATGCCTGCAATGCCTTGGGCAATATGATCCCGGCCATGTGCAGCTGGAACGAGATGGATTACTCGACGATCCGAAGTATATCGAGGGTCTCCCAGCAAACCATCCGTTGAAAGCCCGCGAAAACGTCTTTGCATTTTCGATGTCCTGCGCGTCTATGCAAATGCTTCAAATGCTCGCCATGGTCGTCGCACCACTCGACCGATCTAATCCTGGCAGCCAGATCTATCATTTCGTGGGCGGATTTATGGAAGAACCGTCGTTCGCTTTGTGCCATCCGGAGTGCCTTTTCCCCAGCTTGATTGCGTCTGGCGACAGCTGCGGCCTTGTCGCAACCGGTTCAAGACCTCCAAACGCAAGCTTTCTTTAAGCCTGCTTTCTGACATAAAAACTGTTTTAGAGGATTGGGCTACTCTTCCCCCGACCGACCGCTCCGTTCACCTGTTGAAAGGCTATAGGTCTTATCGACAAAGGCCTTTTCTGACTGTGGGGACTTTTGTGGGTATACTCCTTCAAAAAAGTGCGAAATTCTGGGTAGTACCCACAGTCTTGGGAAATTTAGAGGCGCCTGCAAAGCATTAATAATGATTCACATAGAGCAATTCTGAGCAATGCTGAACGGGCCGAATTTTCAACTGTTAACCGAAGGGTTGTAGGTTTGAGTCCTACCTGAGGAGCCAAATATTTCAAGCACTTACCCCTACCCTCCCTTCACAGGTTGGTTCAACTTGATCCAGTTGTTGCGGAACTCGCACGGAATTTCTCCTTTTATCCGCTTCGTTTGTGTCCTGCACGGGCGTGGTTCTGTCCGTCAAAGCTGGATGTTCCCATCCTGCAAGAATTCCAGTTGTACGGGAGTTCATCGCGCCCAGCACGCTGTCCTCGATGGTCTGCACGTACACATCGCCAGTGGTCTTGATGCTGGCGTGTCGGAGTGCCCCTTGCGCGTCTTTGATTGAGCCGTGCTTCTGCATGTCAGTCCCCAGCGTGCGCCGCATCACCTGAAACGTGACGAGACGATCTGGGATGCCGACCTTCCGGGCAATCGGACGAATCCGCCATTTCAGGAAGTTCTTACCCCAGCGCGGTACTGCTTCGCCTTTCCGTTCCCCGCGTCCAAACGTGGGAAACATCAAGGCCTCCGGCGAAGTATCTGTGCAGAGGCTTCGCCACGATTCAATCACAGGACGCACCTGCTCCGGCACCGGAATGGGTGAGCGCAGCGTTGTTGGTAATTGTTGCGGCAGTTTAGTTCCAGCTTCCAGGTCTAAACCCACCGGCTTTCAGGCGGTAAGCTTTGAGCGTCCGTGCTAGATTTGGCCTGTGATGGTGGAGTACAGAACGAGCACGCACGCGATTTGGGACGTGAAGTAGCACGTAGAGTGGATTACGAAGTATCGGTATGAGGTGCTGCGCGGGGAAGTGGCGGAGCGGGCGCGCGATCTGATCCGGCAGAGATGCGCGGCGCGAGAAATAACGATTGTGCGGGGAGCAGTGTCGCCGGATCATATTCATCTGCTGGTGGCGGCACCACCGCAGTTGGCGCCGGCGAAACTGGTGCAGTATTTGAAGGGTCGGTCGAGCCGGAGGTTGCAGGAGGAATTTCCGCACCTGCGCAAGCGGTATTGGGGGCAGCACTTGTGGGCGCGAGGATATTTTTGCGCGACGGTGGGCGCGGTGGATGAGAAGACGATCCAGGCGTACATCGAGAATCAAAAATGGGACGAGGATGCGGAGAGCTTTAAGATTACAGCGCCCACGGAGCCTTGAGCCGGCTTCAGCCGGGAGCGCTTCAGGCGGCTTGAGCCGCTACCCGCGACTTTCAGTCGGTGGTCGTTTAGCGCTTGGCAGCGAGGGTGTAAATCTTTTGTGTATGTATGGTCCGCCGCGTGAATGCAAGCGAAAAATGAAGGTGACAGGTTGGTCTGC
>JAJZVZ010000292.1 GCA_021846945.1 Acidobacteriota bacterium
CATCGTCAGAATGCTGTACAGTGGTCTTGCCGTCGAGAAATTTGCAGCGAACGGCGAATAAAGTCTTATCTGTTTGTCTCACCCGAGGGGGCAACCCCAATCCTGGTGATCAGGCCTTCGATGTTCGGTTGCTCGCCAAAGTTTTCCGTCAGATGTTCTGCGTAAGTTTGAACCTGTCGCTCGTTGGAACTTCGCATGTATTCGAGCAGTCTAATGCCCATCGTGGAGGTTAGAGGGTATCCGGCGTCGACCGAAGCTCCCGCACCGAAGACATAGACGGTTGACATATCGATTGCCGCTATCATACGCCGAAGTGGAGATCGGTTTGCCGTGTAGCTGGAAAAGACGCCTTGTCGGGAAGCGCCCAGGGGCTACTTCCATGGGCGTGGGGCATGGAGGCCACTAGCTCCGATACGGACCTCAAGACCCGGCGTTGCTATACAGGGTCCGACGACGACGGCTGGCTACCGCGTGTGCTGAAAGGATTTGTTCGGGTAGGACGGATCCTGCAGGACGGAGTAGGGGTTAGCTTTGAGCTCCTGCTGGAGCAGGTCGATTGAGGCTTGCAGTTGCGCGTCCGAGCCCTCGTGGGTGGCAGGAGGAAGTTTATCGACGACGATGTCCGGATCGACGCCGTGGCCTTCGATGAGCCAATCCTTGCCCGGCGCGCCGTAGACGCCCGTCTCGGCCGCTGATGTCTGCATCGCTAGACGTTACTTAAAGAAGCGGCTAAACCAGCTCTTGTGAACACTCTTGTTGGGGTCTGTGCCGATCAGACGAAGGCGCGCCGAAAGGGCTCGGCCGAGGGGCTCGGTAGGCACGCCAAACTCGGGGGAATCTATGTTGTTCTGGATCACTAAGGGGTTCTGCCGATCCGTGATGTTTTCGAAAAAACCGCGCAGGCCAAAGTAATAGCCGCCAAAATGAAACTTCCACTCAACACCAGGATCGAAGGTCATATAAACGGGGAAGGTGTACGAGTTCGGTTTGCCGACGACGACTTGGTCCGCGTTGATGGCGGTGTAGGGAAGGCCGGTTCGGTAGTCAAGGGCGTAGACCAGATCCCACTCTTTGAAGAATGTGGGGAGCCATCCCCAGGCAAGAAGCCGGTTGGGAACGTTCCACGCCTCCGGGCCAGGCTGCTGGGGACCCAGTTCGCCTATTGTTGGTGAATAAGTGACGGCCGCGTTTGTCGTGGCCTCGGACCGGGTATAGGCGCCATAAATCACGTAGCCGTGCGGAAAGCTGTGGCGCAGGGTGATGGTCTCGGCGTGGTAGTTCGAGGTGCGCTGATTGGTGAGTGCATAGTTGCCAAAGAAAGAGGGAAGGTTCTCATCGGCGAAGACCAGAAAGTCCTTTCCGCTCTTGTGCATGTAGCTGAACGTGGCGTAGGTGGAGAACGGCAGCTTCTGCTCGAGCTCCACGCTCCAGTTGATGACCCGTGGCGCACGTAGCTGACTGTAGTCCGCGGTAAACGTGGTTGTATAGACGGGGCCGATCTGGGTGACTCCGTCTGCGGCGTAGTTGGTATCGTAGCGTGGCCCGTCCAGGGCCTCTTCCAGATACGAGAGCTGAGTATGTTCATAGTAGACGCCGATGCCGGCGGAGATCTTGGTGGAGGGGACTTTGCCCGGAGCGAAGACCGCGGCGAAGCGTGGAGAGTAGAGCGGGCGGCGCACAATCTCATCCCAGTCAAAACGCAGGCCGGGTTCTATAGCCAAGCTCTTGGAAAGCTGCCAGTGGTCCTGCGCGTAACCCGAGTAGTCTCCATTCCCCCGTTGGAAGGCGGGCACGGAGGGAAAGGTGCTCTGGCGCACCAAGGTACCGTTCTCGCGGAGGTAGCTGATGGATGTGTTGAAGAAGCGCTGGCCAAATCGAATCTGTTCAAGGTCCACGCCGAACTGGGCCTCATGCGTTCCCAGCCATTTGCGCGGGTTCAGGTAAAGGATCGCGTTTTCCTGGAATCGGCTGGAGGTGTCGGTGAGGCTCTGAAAGTAGCTGCCCTCGGCAACGTTGGGAGTGATTGCGTAGGGCGTATCGCCGTTCGGCTCTGAGCCATTGTGGACGCGGGTGATGCCGGCGGAGACGTCGAGCAGAGATCCGTTAGAGAAGACTTGCTGGTCGCGGAAGTAGGGCAGCCAGGCGACAGTGTCCGTCTTGGTGGTGCTGGCCTGCGGAATCAGGGTTGAGAGCCCGTTGTAGCGGGAGTAATCGTCGTTGAAGAGCGCCGAGGCGAAGAGATTGTTACGCGGTGTGAGCTTGAATTGGAAGCGCAGGAGGTCACTCTCGTCCCAAAGCGGATCAGTGTCCGCGTTGGCGGGCAGCCCGATGATGTATCCGCTGGAGTACTCCATATCAAAGCCATTGAAGAACCAGGCGTGGTCCTTGCGTACAGGCCCGGAGACCGTGATTCGAGGGATGAACTTATCAAAGTGGACGCCGTTATTGAGTATGTAGGAGGGCAGGAAGTCCGTTGCGTTGAAGCGCAGGTGGTTGTCTCCCATTCCGCTGGAATAAGCGATGATGCCGCCGGTTGCGCGGCCATACTGTACGGGATAACGGGTGCTTTCAATGACGATGTTGCGGACCGCATCCGTGCTGACGTGCAGGGAGAGATCGCCGCTGTCAGGCGAGCGGAGATTCATGTCGTCGAGTTCGTCCAGGGTAGCGTAGGTGGGGGAGCCGGCCACGTGCGCCTGACCGGATGGATCCTGAATGACGCCGGGGTTGAAGGGAAAGAGATCCTGAATATCGCGATCGACGATGTACGGGATGTTGACGATCTCCGGCATGCTCATCGTGGAGGTGTCAGCGAACTGCTGAGGGTCGATGGCTGGATTTGAGGCAGTGACGTTGACCTTCTGGCGAATGTACTGCTCATGGGCCATTGTGATCTGCATCTCCGGGATGGCCGGGTCGAGGTTCCCCTTGGTGGTCTGGTAGAAGCCTTGCTTGTCAGCCAGAACCTGGTAAAGAGCTTTGGAGGTGAGAACGAATTGTGCGTGTCCGAACTGGTCAGTAAGCAGTTCAACCGTTGGCGCGTTGGGCTGGGTGATGGTGAGAGCGGCCCCACGAACGGCAATTCCGTTTTCGTCTACTACGGTGAACAAAATGGGGAAAGAAGGCACCTTCGTCTGGGCGAAGAGGGGAAGGGCAAGGCAAAGGATAGCGAGGGAAAGGAGCAGGGTGCGCGTTGGATGCTGACGGCACATGCGACTGCTTAGACGATTGTAGAACGGAGAAAGAGAGTGCCGGGAACTCCATGTGAATAAATTGTCATGCTTGGCGGCAACGGATCTCCCTACTCCCCATTTCTTCACTCGACGTAGCCTGGATATAAGGCAACAATGATCGCATTCCATGCAACGCTCCGTCTGTTCTTGCAGGTACGCAATGGCCTTGGAAGCCGCGGGGATCCGTCGCTGCCTCAGATCTCGCCTGGCCTCACGGCCGTGCCAGACATGTTTGGCTGTGCTTTACACCATTCGGCAAAACGTCCGCCCGGAAACGCTGAAACAAACTTAAAACCGTGGCTCCTGAATTCATCTGCGATTGGTTCTGACTGGCTACCCGAGAGGATTTGAACTGCGATATCGCGCCGCGGCCGTTGGAGGAGCAGATCGCGGGCACGTTGGTCGGCTTCTGGTAGGCTGTAGCCGCAGATGACGATTTTGTCGGCGGCCTTCAGTGCGCCTTCTGCCTGCGCCCATAGGCTGTTCCAGAAGTCCTCAAACTCGCGGCCAAAGGATGTGTCGTAGAAAAATTCCTTGCTGCGACCGGGTAGGATGAGGCAGGGGAGCCCGCCGCCGCTTGTGTACGTGTGGCCAGAAAATCCCTCATATCCCAGATTCTTGCAGTCCTCTTCAAGTATTACCGGATGGTTCCCCATCGAAGAAGTCGGGCCGACTAATGTTGTCCCCCCAATGGCGCCGTCAAAGAACGAGATAAGCCAATTCACGCTACCGTGGAGCTTTAGCACCCGAACATCTGACGGCGTCTCTGTATACCCAAGGGGAAATCCGTATCCGCCGGAGAGGTCCCATATACGGGCTTGCCTGAGTTCTCGCTCGAGGGATATGTCGTAGTTGAAGGTGATAACGGTGTCGCTCCGCTTTACGATGCTGTTCGCGAAGATCGCATAGCTCGGGGCTGGTGAGGACTGAAGTAGCCGAAACCACCCCTTGAGCGCGAACACGATTGAGTCACGGCGCCTCGCTGTCGTTGTGCGCTTGGCTCGTTCTTCTAAGCACCTGGAGTGCTGAAGTGCGACGATCTGAGAATGGATCTGGACTTGCCCCCATTTTTGAGACAAAGGGATAAGACTCAAAATCCAACGAATGGAGAATTGAGTCATGGGTTTGTCACGCAGGCAGTTCACCAAGGAATTCAAGCTGGCCGCCGTTCGGCGGCTGG
>JAJZVZ010000293.1 GCA_021846945.1 Acidobacteriota bacterium
GGCGACTCCATGCGCAGGGACAACAGCGCTAATCACACCAACGGCGTTCTTCATCTCTCCTGTCCACAAGTTGGACAGGGAATACCCGCGTGGGTTCCTGGGTAGTCCTAGAGCAGACTCCTGAATTGTGATCTGTTCCGCTGATTCACCGGTGTTGAATAGACCGACGATCCAGTCTCCGTTTGGTTCCATCTTTGCAAATATCTGCTGATCGCCACTGTCGACAATTCTTGTAGCAGCGATTGAGTCCTGGTCGACAGCCAGGACCGCAGGGTTCTTAAGGTAGTTCAAGTCCAGCCGGTTGAGGTGGGACAGATCGACGCCAAGGATGAGGGGTGAGGCTCCAAGAGCCCAAAGGCTGATTTGGGTCTTACGCTCGGCTGGGGTAAGTCCGTCGTTGCCGCCATTCCCGACCTCAATGGAATCAAAGTCGTTAAACCCTCCAGGGCCCGCAAAAGGTTGCCACTCCGCCGCATAGTTGAAGCGTATCTGAACGTTTGACCAACTGGTCAATGGGTAGCTACTATTCAGACTTTTGCCTCTATATAATCCGCTATTTGTCTCGCAGGTATAGCATTCAATGTCTTCTGGGGCCTCCCACTGATTCGCGTACTTGATCAGTGCCGGTGCAATGGCACGGGTGAAGCTTCCCTGGGTGACGTCGAGGACCATCGGTCGGCCGCTTTGAGCGATTGCGTGTGACCATGCCTTGATATCCGGGACGTTGCTGTCCGTTATGCCGTCGATTTTGACGTAATCGACGCCCCAGGACGCAAGCATATCCGCCCATGAATTGATATACTCCTGCGCTCCGGGCTTGTGATAGTCAATTCTGACCATGCCCCCGCAGTTGTAGTTGTTCTCCGCTACAGACGGTTCCGCAATCTGGTCAGCCGTGTACGGTGTGCCTTGAATCGGAGTGTTCCTGCGAACTGCCTGGCGGGAAATGCCTGCTGTAACGTATATTCCGAATTTCATCCCGAGGCTGTGGACATAGTCCGCGACTGCTTTAATGCCATTGGTGTCTCCGTGCGGCGGAAATTTCGACGGATCGATCACCCAGCGGCCATAACGGCCCACGTTGGGACCCTGACTCCCCGGAGTACCTTTCGGACCGATGTCGGGACCACCGGGACATTCGTACCACCAGTCGTCGAGGTTCACATAGTTGTATCCGATCTCCTGCAGGCCGGACAACCGCAGCGCCTGAGCTTGAGCTTCCATCTTCGCTGCCGTAGGATACTCACCGAGGAAGCTCCAACTGCTCCAACCAAGAACGGGCTTTTGCTCGAGACCATTCTTCTCTGCCCAAGCCATGCCCACCATCAACACAATCACCAGCGATGACGCCAAAGCTCGTGTCCATCTCATGACAGGAATTATCTGCTTTACGAAGTAAAGTGTAAAGATTAACTCTCAGTCGATATAAAAAGATCCAAGGAAGGCGAATTAATGGCGAAACGTGGCGTCCGCTTTCATTTCGAGGTTCCCGTTCTGTCAGGGCGCCTGCCGATGCAGGAAGCGCGATGCGCGTTCATGGACGCCGGTGGAGTGGATCGGAGAGTTTGACCTTGGCCTGTTGCAGACGCCGCCTCGCCTCGGTATCGCTCAGGGATACGCCCACGCGCTTCGGAGTAGGAGTGCTCGATCCGAGCCGCGGATTCTGGCTGGGAAGGTCGAGCCCGATGAGCAACTCCAGAGAGGCTTATCCTGTCGGCGGTGTATGGCTTCCAAGTACAGAAACCGGGTTGGGCTTGCGGGTTGGGATTGCGCCGCCCGCTGATGGTCCTGCGGGGACCGAGCCTTTTGACATGGCAACACAAGCCGGCGACAACGCAAATTGCGTCACAGATCCTACAGGTCTGTCACCGTAATCGAGGCCAACCGGCCGGACCATGGTTTGCCGGAAGGAGCATGCTCGCGCGGGCTGATGCCGCGCGTCGTCGGGCATCTCATTCGCTTGTGGGCCTGCTTGATCCGCACCGGGTGCGCCACGGTGGCCGCCGCATAGCGGTTGGGAGAGCAGTGATCTCGATACATCGTCGACTGCAACCGCCCACCGTTCTTATTGAGAGTGATGCGTTGCGTCCGCTGTGCCCGGCTCAGACCGGTTATTATTTCCAAGTGGCATCGCAAAAGGCCCGGGCCGCCTTGCCCTGCCTGAGATTTTGTTGCCGGTAAAAGCACTTCCTCCCACCCATGCGTGTACCTGCTCCCGGTTCTCGCCTTCGAACCGCAGATCCTGGCCGACATGGAGAAGCCGGCCAAACCTGTCCCAATTCAGCTTCTGTGCCTGATGCATTCTGACGCTTCCTTCCCGGCATGATCCTCCCCCTTCAGGCTACTTTCGATTGAAGAAACTGACTGAATACGACGGTTTCGCCGGAAAAGCGGAGACCTTGCAATCCTATCTGCCAAACGCTATGATTTCGTATGCTTGCGTTTGTATTTTAATGCGATCACCTCCAATTGGAGCCAACGGACGGTTTGCTATCCGCCGGAGTGCAATCTGGCCAAAGTTGGAAAGCGAGAAGGCAATATGGCCCATCACATAGGCAAAGGATATGGGTTGTAATATTCACCACCCTGTTTCTGGCTAGTGCGGTATCTGTAAGGCGAAGACATGAATTGGGGTGCAAAAGAGATGCTGTTCTCCGAGTATCTGAGCGCTGACTTCCTTCTGGACGGAGACCTGAGCAAACCAGTATGGGCGAAGGCAGTGCGAATCAGCTTCGACCGGGATGCGTTTTGTGCATCCCTTGCGTATCCGAGTTTGGAAACGATGGTGGCTAGCCGTTGGACACAAAGCTATCTTTACCTCGCATTCTGCTGCCATTATGTTCGACTGCATACCTTCAAAGACGAAGATCCCAGCGCGGAACGCTGGCAGTTGTGGCGCCGCGATGTGGTTGAAGCCTTTGTGCGTCCGCACGCCGAGCCGGCCAGCCGCTACTACGAATTCGAGGTTGCCCCGAACAATCAATGGATTGACTTGGTGGTGGACCTGAATGCAGAGCCGGCGCCGGTGCATGACATGCAATGGAACTCCGGATTCGAGCATGCCACGAAGATCGATACGATACGGCAGGAGTGGACGGTAGAGATGCGGATTCCCATGGCGTCAATGGACGCGGCGCACGTGGAGGAAGGCACAGAGTGGCGGGTGAATTTTTATCGCGCGGATGGAGAAGACGGCCAAAGCGGAGGCGAGCAGAAGATGTTGAGCTGGATGCCGATGCCGCTTGCCAATGCCTCATTTCATCAGCCGGCTTCGTTCGGGGTGCTCCGGTTTGTGAGGGCGGAGGGTGAGGTAAAACAGGGAGGGCGAGTATGAACGCAGAATACAGAAGTTTTTTTCTCTTGCTTTGCCTAGCTGTTGTCGGGTCACTGGCCGCGCCCGCGGTTGCAGCACCGGTGAAGGTGCAGGAGTCCGAGATTGTGATTCCTACGTATCCCATGGGGCCACAGGACCCGAATCCCCCGTTCGCGCTGGTGAATTCGCGGGACGTCTATCCCTATGCGATGCTGGATGATTTGACGAACCGGCTTGAGCCGAAGAAGTACCGGGCAATTGTGCTGGAAAACGAATTTTTGCGTGCGACGATTCTGCCAGACCTTGGGGCGAGACTGTATTCGCTGTACGACAAGGTTGATCACCGCGAGGTCTTCTATTGCAACCATGTTGTCAAATATGGCCTCATCGGATTGCGTGGGGCGTGGATTTCAGGGGGAATCGAATTCAATTTTCCCAATGGGCATACCACGGATACAGTTTCACCGGTCTCTTCGTCGTACCGCAGAAATGCCGATGGCAGTGCGACGGTGGTCATCGGCGATCTGGATCAGGTATCCGAGATGTACTGGCAGGTGGAGTTGACGCTGCGGCCGGGCGTCGCCGCTCTGGAAGAGCGCGTCACTCTATTCAATCCGACGCCGTTCAGCAACCTCTATTGGTTTTGGGACAATGCGGCGGTAGCTGCCTCCGACGACTTGCACTATATCTATCCGATGCGCGAAGTAAGCCCGGACGAGCCGGGAATTTATTGGAGCTATCCGGTATGGAAGGGACGAGATTATAGCCAATATAAGAATATCCGAGAACCCACAGAGATCTTTGGCGTGGGCGTCCACCGCAACTTTTACGGCGTGTACTATACGAAGTCCGCCTATGGGATTGTGCATCATGCGGATGATCGCGAGATGACGGGGAAGAAAATATGGAGTTGGGGCGTCTCCGGTGAGGGAGTCATTTGGACCGGTCTGCTGACGGACCACGATGGCCCCTACAGCGAGGTCCAGGCGGGACGGTTTGCAACACAGCTAAGCCGGGAGTCCATGATGCCACAGGATGTAGAGTCTTGGACGGAGAATTGGTATCCCGTGCGTAAGCTC
>JAJZVZ010000294.1 GCA_021846945.1 Acidobacteriota bacterium
CGGCGTCCTGTTTGTAACGCTTATCTATCTCTGGCGCGTGGGCGCACTCGACTGGTATCCAGCTTCGGGGCACGCAAAGGAGCGTTCTTAATGCCGTCTCCCTTTGTGCAGCGCAATGCCCTTGCGGAACTGGTGCGTCCTGGAGAGGATCCTACTGAGAACGCAGTGCGCCGCAGCGTCGTTCTTTCGCGGCTCCAGGACCTTGTTGGTTGGGGACGAAAGAATTCCATCTGGCCATTCAACTTTGGGCTGTCCTGCTGCTACGTAGAGATGGCCACGAGCCTGACCAGCAAATACGACATCTCGCGATTCGGCGCGGAAGTGATCCGAGGAACGCCGCGGGAAGCGGACCTGATGGTGGTCGCGGGCACGGTCTTCATCAAGATGGCGCCCGTCATCCTGCGACTTTACGAGCAAATGATGGAGCCACGCTGGGTGATCTCGATGGGCTCCTGCGCCAACTCCGGCGGTATGTACGACATCTACAGCGTGGTGCAGGGTGTCGATAAATTCCTTCCCGTCGATGTGTACGTTCCCGGTTGCCCGCCGCGCCCCGACGCATTTGAGCAAGGTTTGTTGTTGTTGCAAAAGGCGGTTGGGACCGAGCGGAGGCCGCTCAGTTGGGTCGTTGGTCCCCAAGAGACAACGCGCACGCCCTTGGCCTCCCAACGCGACATCCATCGAGCAGAGAGACAAGGCGCAACAACACTTCGCCCGGTAGACGAAATCTGACTATGCTGGCCGTCGCCTCCAAATCCGGTGCCCCATCCACCGCAGCCGCATCTGTCGCCGGCTCGCTCGAAGCGGCGGTTGGAAAAGATGTGCTTACGCCGCAGACCACGGCGGACGGAATCGCCACCTTCTGGGTTGCTCCCGATAAAGTCCATGGCGCACTTGCCCATTTGAAGTCGGGAGTCGATCAACCGTACAGGATGCTTTATGACCTCACGGCCATCGATGAGCGCATGAGGACGCATCCCCAGGACCACCCGGCCAGCGACTTCACCGTGGTGTACCATCTGCTCTCATTTGATCGTAATAAATACATTCGCATTAAGACAGCTCTCACGGAAGATCGAGCGGTAATCGGCACGATCACCGATCTTTGGCCGGCGGCGAACTGGTACGAGAGAGAAGTCTGGGATATGTTCGGGATCCGCTTTGAAGGACATCCGCATCTCGAACGCATCCTTATGCCGCGGACCTGGATTGGGCACCCCTTGCGCAAGGACCATCCGGCACGCGCTACTGAGATGGGGCCCTTCCAACTGCCCGACGCAAAGGAAGAGGCTGAACAGGAAGCAATGCGCTTCCGGCCGGAAGAGTGGGGCATGAAGCCTGGCCGCGACGGACAGGACTTTCTGTTCTTGAACGTGGGGCCGCAACATCCGGGCACGCATGGCGTGTTGCGCGTGGTTCTGCAACTCGACGGCGAAGAGATCGTCGATGCGGTGCCCGACATCGGCTTCCATCATCGCGGCGCCGAAAAGATGGGCGAGCGGCAATCGTGGCACACCTACATCCCTTACACCGACCGGATCGATTATCTA
Organism: Acidobacteriota bacterium; assembly: GCA_021846945.1. Taxonomy (GTDB): domain Bacteria; phylum Acidobacteriota; class Terriglobia; order Terriglobales; family Acidobacteriaceae; genus Telmatobacter. The sequence goes on from JAJZVZ010000294.1 coordinate 1,551, forward strand.
GGTGGCGTGATGAACAACATGGCTTACCTGATGGCCCTGGAGAAGCTGGCCGGAATCCCTGTACCGCCCCGCGCACAGGTGATTCGGGTCATGCTCGCGGAGTTGTTTCGAATCATCAGCCACCTGGTCTGGTACGGAACCTTTGCACAGGACCTGGGACAGCTCTCGCCTGTGTTCTACACCTTCAATGACCGGGAGCGCGCCTTCGGAATCATTGAAGCCATCTGCGGGGCGCGCATGCATCCTAACTGGTTCCGCATCGGCGGAGTGGCCCAGGATTTGCCGAAGGGCTGGGATGGCCTGATCCGCAATTTTCTGAAGTATCTCCCTTCGCGGCTCGCCGAGTACGACAAAGAAGTCATGCAGAACAGGATCTTCAAGCGCCGTACGCAAGGCGTGGGCGCATTTACAACAGAGGAAGCTATTGAGTGGGGAGTGACCGGTCCTGGTTTGCGCGCGTGCGGACTGGCGTGGGATTTCCGCAAGAAGCAACCCTACTCTGGGTACGAACAGTTCGACTTTGATATTCCAACGGGCACGCGCGGAGATTGCTATGACCGCGGCCAGGTGCGTGTCGAAGAGATGCGTCAGAGCCTGCGCATTATCGAGCAGTGCGTCGACAACATGCCGGAAGGTCCGTACAAATCGCTTGATGCGCTGGCCTGTCCGCCCCTGAAAGATCGCACCATGCACGATATCGAGACGCTGATCACGCACTTCCTGGGTGTAAGTTGGGGTCCGGTGGTTCCGCGCGGCGAGGCTCTGGGCGCAATTGAAGCCACAAAAGGGAATAACGGCTACTACTTGATCAGTGACGGCAGTACCACTTCCTATCGCACGCGCATCCGCACGCCATCGTTTGCGCACATGCAGATGCTCCCGCTGATGGCCCGTGGACGGATGATTCCTGACCTGCTCGCCATCCTGGGTGCGATGGATTTTGTGCTGGCTGACGTAGACCGCTAAGACGAGGACGCGCATGTTGACGGCTGAAGAAAGGCAGGAAATCGAGGCCGAGCTGGCCCACTACCCCACCAGAGAAGCGGTGTGCATTGACGCGATGAAGATCGTACAGCGCCACCGCGGATGGGTCTCGGACGAAAGTATTCGCGACATCGCTGAATTACTGGAGATGTCTGCGGCCGATCTTGATGGCGTCGCGACCTTCTATAACCTCATCTTTCGCAAGCCAGTGGGGCGGCACGTGATCATGGTCTGCAATTCCGTGAGTTGCTGGATCATGGGTTACGAACGAATCCGCGAGCACTTGACCGCGCGGCTGGGAATCGAGTTCGGGGAGACCTCGCCCGACGGCCGATTTACTCTGCTTCCCATTGTCTGTCTCGGAGCTTGCGATCACGCGCCGGCCATGCTGGTCGATAACGAACTCCATGTGGACCTCGATCCTGAGCGCATCGACAGGGTTCTGGAGGAATGCAAATGACCGTGGCTGCCGAGAAACCTCTTACGGCTGCGATTCGATCCGATGGCGAGGTACTCGGTCTGCGGGAATACGAGCAGACCGGAGGATACCAGGCACTGAAGAAGGCCTTGGGTGAGATGACGCCTCAGAGCGTCCAAGAGGAAGTGAAGAAATCGGGCCTGCGCGGACGCGGAGGCGCAGGTTTCCCAACCGGAATGAAGTGGAGTTTTGTCCCCGTGGGCCCGGATGCGCCGCGGCCAAGATATGTGATTGCCAACGCCGACGAGATGGAGCCCGGCACTTTCAAAGATCGTTATCTGATGGAAGGCAACCCACACCAACTGATTGAAGGATTGATCCTGGCCGGCTACGCCATCCAGGCGGATGTCGCATTCATCTTCATTCGGGGTGAATACAAGCTCGCACAGGAACGGTTGGCAAAAGCGATTGCAGAGGCTTATGCGGCAGGCCACCTCGGCAAGAACATTCTTCGATCGGCCTTTTCGCTGGAAATGATTCTCCACGTGAGTGCGGGACGCTACATGTGCGGCGAGGAGACCGGTTTGCTCAATGCACTCGAAGGCAAGCGAGCTAACCCGCGTTCCAAGCCGCCATTCCCACCTGTAGCCGGTGTCTGGGGGAAGCCAACCATTATCAACAATGTCGAAACTCTGGTGAACGTGCCGCACATTATCGCAAAGGGGTTTGCCTGGTACCAGGGCTTGAGCCGCAGTAGAGATCCCGGTACGAAGATCTACGGGGCCAGCGGCAAGGTTAAGCGGCCCGGCCTTTGGGAACTACCCATGGGCACTCCGCTCGGCGAAATCCTGGAGGAGCACGCCGGCGGCATGCGCGATGGACTTAAGTTTCGTGGCGTGCTTCCCGGCGGAGCTTCGACGGACTTTTTGGTCCAAGAACATCTTGGTGTTCCCATGGACTTTCTCGAAGTGCAGAAAGCGGGAAGCCGCCTTGGCACCGGAACCATGATTGTCCTCGACGATCACACCTGCCCGGTGGGAATGGTCTCGAACCTGATCCAGTTCTTCGCACAGGAATCGTGCGGTTGGTGCACGCCATGCTGGAGCGGCCTGAACTGGGCGAAACAAATCCTCGCGGCAATGGAGGAGGGGCGCGGAAAATCTGGCGATCTCGAAAAACTCCAGTTTCAAACCAAGTTTCTCGCGCCAGGAAATACGTTCTGTGCACTTGCGCCGGGAGCTGCCGAACCGCTCCAGAGCGCGTTGAAATACTTCCGTGATGACTTCGAACGCCATATCCGTGAGCAGCGTTGTCCCTGGAGAGCCTGATGGCCACGATCTACATCGACGGAAAACCCTACGAAGCAGATCCCCAGAAGAATCTCCTGCATGTCTGCCTTTCGCTTGGCCTCGATCTGCCCTACTTCT
>JAJZVZ010000070.1 GCA_021846945.1 Acidobacteriota bacterium
TCTACCTGGTGCGGGTGGGCGAATTTGCCTGGGACCGGATGGAGCCGGAGGAGGGGCACTACGACCTCGACTGGCTGGAGCGCGCCATCGACCTGGCCGGCAAGCACGGAATCTTTGTCGTGCTTGGCACGCCGAACAAGCGGCCGCCGGAGTGGATGATTCAGAAATATCCGGAGGTTCTGGCAACACCCGAAGGCTACCACTCGCCGAATACTGCGCCATGGCAGTTCAACTTTTCCAGCCAGAAGTACCGGCAGTTCATTCGCGCGATCGACGAGCAGCTCGCGCGGCGCTTCGGCCATAACCCCTATGTGATTGCATGGCAACTTGGAAATGAGATCGGACCGGCGTCTTACGATGATGCAACGCGAAAGGATTTTCAGGCATGGCTGAAGGTGCGCAATGGAACCCTAGATGAGCTCAACCGGCGATGGCACACGGATTACCACAGCACGAGGTATACCGACTGGAGCCAGATCCCTCTCGCGTCGGATACGGGATATCCGGCGCTGCAGATCAACTGGTACAGGTTTGTGACCGATACGTGGCGCAGTTTTGAGAAGAACGAAGTGAACGCAATCCGCCCTTACGCCGATCCTCGCCAGCTCATCACAACCAACCTGATGGGCTGGTACGACAACTTCAATCAGTACGAGGTAATGAAAGATCTGGACTTTGCCGCATGGGATGATCCACTGGGCAAGCGCGGCGGCTTCTATGATCCGGTGGATAACGGGGCGAGAAACGACCTGGCGCGGAGCCTGAAGCACCGGAACTTCTGGATCATGGAGACGACATTCGGCTCCAACATCGCCAAGGGAGAGATGCGGGCCGCGATCTGGGCCGACATCGGACATGGCGCCGACACCGTGAGTTACTGGCAATGGCGCGACGCGCTGAACGGCAGCGAAGAGTACCACCGAGGACAGATCGTGAATGCGGACGGCACGCCTGCGCCGATCTACAAGGAGATCGCGCAGACCGGAAGCGAATTTGACAAGGCGGATCATGCGCTGGCCGGAACCTCGGTTCATGCCGATGTGGCAATCGTGTATTCCTACGACAGCCGCTGGGCGCTGCAGTGGCAGAGGAATGGCAAGGAACCGCCATTCAAGCCTGTACAGGAATTGCTGAGCTACTATCGGCCACTGCACGAGTTGGGCAACTCCATCGACGTGGTTGCGCCCACGGACAATCTGGCGCAGTACAAGCTGGTGGTTGCGCCCGGGATGCAACTGCTGACGGCCGCGGCCGCCGCCAACCTGAAGCGCTATGTGCAGAATGGTGGAAACCTGGTATTGGGTGAACGGTCGGGATTGCTGGATGACGACGCTTCACGCTGGCCGGCACTGCAGCCGGGGCCATTGCGCCCGATGCTGGGCGGTTCGGTGGCGCAGTACTTCGCGCTGCCCAAGCCGGTGCTGGTCTCCGGAGAGTGGGGCAATGCAGAGGCGAAAACCTACGCCGAGCAACTCCAGGTGGACGATCCTGGCACGCGGGTCATGATGCGGTTCGGAAGATACAACGGATGGCTCGACGGCCAGCCGGCCGTGATCACGCGGAAGGTGGGCAAGGGATCGATCACGTATTTCGGCGTGTGGATGGATGCGGCGGCGATGAAGAAAGCGGCCCGTTGGATGATGAAGTCGAGTGGCGTCACTCCCGATCTGCCTTCGGTTCCCGAAGGAGTCGATGTACAGCGGCGCACCGGAGATTCAAAGGATGTGCTCATCTTCGAGAATTTCTCAACGTCCCCCGAGACGTTCACTCTTCCTTCGGTGAGACGGAGCGTGCTCTCGGGGAATGCGGAAAAATCTGTAACTCTGCCCGCTTATGGAGTTGCGGTGCTGGCCAAATAAGGGAACGTTCCGAATGAATAATCAAATCGCAACTCGGCGTAGCTGATTAGGTACAAGCATCCCTGCCTCGATGACATTCAGACCATTTCGCGCTGCCTGCCGGCATCATAGCCTGAAAACTGATGATTGCCGGAAGCAGTAAGAGCGCTCCACAATCTAACGTACAGAGACCACAGACAAATCCTTCAGGAGTGTGTTCCCATGAGCAGCCAACGCGAAACTCTCACCCGCCTTCCCCAGCTTGCGGAAGAGGTTATCCGGCACAACATTAGTAAGGAACTCGAAAAATTGCAAAACGCCCCATCGTGGCGGCGTGAGTCTGGCCGCAGCGCTGAAACGCTCGTCAAATACGAGGAATTCCGCATCGTTCTGGTGCGGATGAAGGCGGGAAGTTACATGAGCCATCATCGCGCCGAAGGGCCTGTTTCCATACAAGCTCTTCAAGGGAAGATTCGAGTGCATCTTCCAGACGACCGTACGGAAGACATAAAGCCGGGCGACCTTCTGACGCTGGAACGATGCCTTGAGCACGACGTCGAGGCGACGGAAGAGAGCGCATTTTTGCTCACCATCGCCTGGCCGGAGGTGAAGACCGCAGATTAAACCTGTCTGAGCAACATCCAATCGCCGGCTGCCGACGCGAACAGGTGCGCGGTTGCGGCTGCCCTGCGACCAAAGTCACTGCCTGCTCGCACCCGAAGGCGCAATCCTCCAATTGTACGCAGAGTAAAGATTCCATCATGGGGTATCCATATGCTGGAAGCGGAGCTATTCGCCTTTCTTGATCACACAACCGACGGAGTCTTCGCCGCCCGCGAATCGGGTGAGATTTGCTTTTGGAACCGGGCCGCGAGGGAACTCTTTGGCTACCCTGAAGAAGAGGTGCTGGGCAAAACCTGCTCCGGGATCCTTCACGGCGTCGGAGCATTGGGCACTCAGGTTTGCCACGAGCATTGCACCGAGTTACAAGGTACGCTTAAACCAAGGCCCATGCCGAATTTCGATCTGAGCGTGACCACGCGAGACGGGGAGCGGAAATGGGTGAATATCTCTACGATTGAGTATCTGAACCGCCGAACCCAGAAGACCCTCATCGTTCACATGGCGCGGGACATCAGCCCACAAAAGAAGCGAGAGGAAATATTCCGTAAAATGATCGCTGTTTCACGAGAAGTGTGCGCGATGGAAGAGTCGCCCAATGGAGCGGCGCCCATCACTCCGCTGTCCTCTCAGGAGCTTGAAATCTTGCGGATGTTCGCGGCGGGCAACGATGCGCCGGGCATCTCCAGGGCGCTGGGAATCAGCCCGCAAACACTGCGCAATCATCTTCACCACATCAACCGGAAATTGCGCACTCATAACCGGCTTGAAGCAGTCACGCATGCCCTGCAGCGCCGCCTCATCTGATTACTTTCGGGTATTTGGATCGGCCAAAGCTGGATTCATCAACTGCACCTTGCATTTCTAAGCGAGCACGGGGCCCGGTCTGTTCCTGGGTCCCGCGCTCGCAATACTACCGGAAATAGGCCTGTGACATTACGCGAACTCACTTCTTGTTTGAAGCGAGCAGTGGTGCCGGCCGCACAATCACGGTTCCTTTCATCCCGGCAGTTTCATGAATCGTGCAAACGTAGTGATAGATTCCCGGCTTGTCAAAAACATGAAAGAAGGTTGTACCGGGCGACAGCAGGCTGGAGCCAAATGGAGCGGTTCCGCTTGGGAAGCTCACATCGACGCGATTCAAAGCTCTTGCCGGGTCGTCCACTACGTTATGGTAGTAACCCGAGGCATTCTTCCACACCACTTGTTCTCCAGCGGAGATCGTGATCGTTGCGGGAGTGAACGACGAGGTTCCCATGGTCACCTCGCCGCCAATGGGCGCATCGGGAGGCGCCAATGCCTTCTTCAAATCCGCGACCGATATCCTGGCTGAGCAATTTGGGATCACCGTCTGAACAGTATCGACAACATAGCTCGGAACATGGGGATCTTCGACTGGAAGGACGCTGCCGAAGTGACCGGTGACATGGACCATGTGGCCGCCATTCTGCGAAAACAGCAGTGGCTGCGCCTCCAGCCGATAGACCTTTTGCGAGTGAAATACTTCGAGCATCGCCTTGCCGTCGTTCTCCAGAGTCAGGCACCCGATAAGCCCGCCGAGCGATTGCAGGCTGAAGGGTGGTGTCGCGCTGGATACGGAAGACATGCCTGCCATGGCAGCCATGTTCATCCCTGCCATGTTCATTGCCGATTCCGGGACAGTGAGTGAGGCGGATGACGTCTTAATATGGTCTACTTCATCCACATCGGCGGCCGTGACGCCACTGATCTCCTGCGTTCCCGCCGGCAGCGTTGCCGGGCCCGCATGCACCAGGGCGGCATTTTCAGGGCCTTGCACGTCAAGAACGGCCAAGTCGCCTTTTTCCATCCTGGAAATCGCGTGATCCATAAATGTGAATTGCCCGGGTGCCCTGGCCTTGACTTCGAAGATTCCCGCATCGCCCGGCGGAACCGTCGCGGTCTGAATTCCCTCCAGTGGCGGCGAACTCAGCGATCCGAACTGGTAATAGCGAGTGAATATCTCACCCACCATATGCATCGACGCGGTAGCATTCGGTCCGGCATTGCCAAAGAAAATGCGCACCGTCTCGCCCTCATTGGCGTGAAGAGGATACTCCTTCGTGATTGAGTCCACCGCCCCATTGAAGATGTAGTACTGCGCATTCTCGGCCATGAGGTTTTCGACGCTGAACTCCTGCAAGCCCGATTTTCCTTTCGGCGCCGTCGTATAAATCTCACCTTGCATCACGTAATATTCGTGGTCCGCATGCGGCAGTCCCCCCGGCGGTTCCACGAGGATCATCCCGTACATGCCGTTGGCGATATGTTGCGCAATCATCGGGCTGCCGCAGTGATAAACGAACAGCCCCGGAGTGGTGGCCTTGAATGTGACAGTCTTCGACTGACCGGGCGGTACCTGCAGCATGGCCGCCCCGCCGCCCGGTCCGATCACCGCGTGAAGATCGACGGAGTGCACCATCGTGCTGTCTTTCGCGTTCTTGAGAGTCACCTCAACAGTATCTCCCTGCCGCACGCGGATGAACGGCCCGGGTACTTTGCCGTCGAAGGTCCAATAGCGATAGACCGTGCCGCTTTCGGGATCGAGCACGCCGACCAGTTCCTTGGAAGTGAGAGTCACGCGCACCACGGCGGGTGGCCGGTTGCCGATCGGCGGCGGAAGGTCGGATGGATCACGTACGATATCGGCAGCCTTGATCGCGTGTGCAGCATTTTCTGTGTGCATGGGACGATTCTGGGCGGAAACCAGGGCAGCCCCTGACCCCGGCAGCCATGCGAGCCAACCTACGATTCCAAATACGAGAGCGGACGTTGAAAATCTTTGATAAGTTCTGGTAGCCATGATGTGTCTCTTTCCGGCTGAAGCACGTCCTCTGCTTTTCAGCCAACTTTATCGTTGGCTTTTGCCACACTTCACCACAATCAAACATCTGTACTGCTTGCGAAACAGTTGTCATATTCAGTGCCGTTGCGTGGGATGGATCGGGTATTTTTCAGAATGCCGTACGTTCGTAGGCGGCAGGAATGCCTCTCGCGCGTACCCTCGAATGCCGCGCCGCCAAATTGAGCGAGTCTACCTGATTGGCTTGGCTGATTACTGATCCAGCCACCGTCCGTGCGCGAAGGAATCCAAGGCGGGGCTTGCAGGCTGCGGAAAAGCTCGACGCGTGCAGGGTCTTGCAACCGAGCACGACTTCAGTCGTGCCGCAGGTAAAGCAAAACGAAGACCGGGCTTTAAACCCTGCACGATCTCCCCCAATCTCAAAATCCTCTCCACACCGCTTTCGGATTTCATACCTGGACGGACTTTGTCGATAAGAGCCGTCCCAGTCAGGAGTTCGGGGGTTGATCCAGGAGTCATACTTGTCTTCCGCTCGAATCACGCAGGTCGCAGGCAATCCGCGCCACGAACTGGTAACTTGGAAGATGAATTGGGAGTCCTGTACGGCTTCTAAAGAATTCAGAAGCCTCTACAACATTTGGAGACAAACATAATCTTGCCGTCGGGCAGAATTATGTCATTTTCGCAATCCGCAGCAGCACAGCGATTTCGGAAGGGATTTATGCGCATCGGAATTACATGTTATCCCACCTATGGCGGATCCGGCGTGGTCGCCACGGAACTGGGCATCGAGTTGGCGGCCCTGGGCCACGAGGTGCATTTCATCTCCTACTCGCAGCCCTTTCGTCTGAGTGGGCGCGACCACGGAATCTTCTATCACGAGGTTCCGGTGTCGAACTATCCGCTCTTCGAATTTCCTCCCTACGACCTGGCACTGGCTTCGCGCATGGCTGAAGTGGCTGAATTTTATGCGCTCGATCTGCTGCACGTTCACTACGCCATTCCCCACGCGGTGAGCGCGCTGCTGGCGCGGCAGATGCTCGCCGCACGCGGCCGTCGCCTGCCTTACGTGACCACGCTGCACGGTACCGACATCACGTTGGTGGGTCTCGACCGCAGCTACCTGCCCATCACCCGCCACTCCATCCAGGAGAGCGACGGCGTCACCAGCATCTCCAACTATCTCAAGGAAAAGACCATCGCCGATTTCGAAGTGACGCGTCCCATCGAGACGATCACCAACTTCGTCAACTGCGACGTGTACGCGCCCATCAAGGATGAGGCAGAAAGGGTCAAAGCGCGTGAGTACCTGGCCCGGCCGGGCGAGGCCCTGCTGATGCACCTCTCGAACTTCAGGCCCGTGAAGCGTGTCCTCGATGTGGTGAAGATATTTGCGCAGGTGACGCACGAAATCCCGGCGCAGCTCGCTCTGATTGGAGACGGCCCGGATCGCTCGGCGGCTGAATGGCTGGCGCACGACCTGGGAATTCACTCGCGCATCCACTTCCTGGGCAAGCAGGAAAGGGTCAACGAATTGCTGCCCCTGGCCGATATCCTCCTGCTGCCAAGCTCGCTCGAGTCCTTCGGCCTGGCTGCGCTGGAAGCGATGGCCTGCAAGGTGCCGGCCATCGCTACCCGCGTCGGCGGACTGCCTGAGCTGATCGACGACGGCGAAACCGGCCTGCTCTTCCCCGCAGGCGATGTGGAGGCAATGGCGACAGGCGCATTGAGCCTGCTCAGCGACCGCAAACGACTGGAGGAGATGCGGACCGCGGCCCGTTGCGCCGCGCGAAAACGCTTTTGCGCCACTCTGGTGGTGCCTCAGTACGTTCGCTACTACCAGCAGGTGCTCGACGGACTGTGATCAGCGGCCAAGGAACAGCCGCGTAGCAGGATTGGCGGATTTTTCCGGGGGCAAGAGATTCAGCGATTGCCGTAGACCGGCAATGCCGCACCATGAATCGTCTTCGCCGCATCGCTGCACAGGAAGAGGATGACTTGCGCAATCTCTTCGGGTTTCGGCCATGAAGCGAAGTCCGCATTCGGCATTGCCTGCCGGTTCGCCGGTGTGTCGATAATGCTTGGCAGAATCGAATTGACTCTTACACCGGTTCCCCTGGTGTCCCCGGCAAGCGAATCCATGAGCGCCACGGCGGCAGCCTTCGACGCCGCATACGCCGACGCTCCCGCCGCGTGATCGACCGCCGCCTTTGCCGCCACATTCACGATGGACCCGTATCCCTGTTTCAACAACAGCGGCAAGACCGCGCGCGCCAACGTAAAGCCCGAACGCAGATTGAGCAACAGCATGGCATCGAGAACCCTTGTTTCCAGCTCCCACAGCTTGATCCCGCCCGCATAGCCGCCAATCGTATTCACGACAGCGTCCAGCCGCCCGTGCTGCGCGAGTGCATCAGAGACGAAGGCAGCGACGGTAAGCTCTTCAGTAATATCAACGCGGTGCCCTTCGAGCGCCGCGGCATGCGGGCCGGCGGCACTTTGCAATGCGGTGTATTCCTCTTCTCTGCGATAAGTAACCAGCACCCTGGCGCCTTCCTCAAGAAATGCGAGGCTTACCGCCCTGCCCAGGCCGCCAGTGCCACCTGCAACCAACGCGACTTTGCCTGAAAAGCTGATGTTCATCTTTGCCTCCAATCTGGTCGAAAAGCCGGGGACGAAAAGGATCGCCTCATGCTATGGTTCCGAACTCTGTTCGATAGGGCGAATTTGCGGAAAGTCCTGCGGAATGTCGGAGCCGCCATTCTCAAGCCGGCACAGCCAGTCGCGCACATCCGCACGAAGCGGAGCTACTGCGATGCCTCCGAATACCGCGGGCCTCGATTCGAGCCGCCGCAGCGCTCTGCGCAAAAGCGAGGTTGCGCCCGCGGCGTTGCCCCGCCACAGGTGATGAAACGCAGCCGCCAACTGAATCAACCCCTGCAGGAAGCTCTTCTCCGGCTCCTGCAAGCCCAGCCACACGCTCTCCCAATGCTCGTGGGCAAGAAAAAATTCCCCGCCACGGTAGCAGGCCAGACCTTCCGCAAGCGCGCCGCTGCTCCAATCAAGAGGCGTGATTCCGCAATCCATGACGATTCTCATTCTACGGCGATCAAGATACCACCGGCCGAAACTCCGTTCTTGACGGAGCCGCGCGCGGTCTGCCGGCCAACGCTTGCCCAACGGATCTCGCTGTTCTTCCTGCCGATGGAGTCATCACGCGATAAACATGCAATCGCCATAACTGAAAAATCTGTAGCGGGCCTCGACCGCGTGACGATACGCCGCCAGCACGCGCTCGCGCCCGGCAAATGCGCTTACCAGCATCAGCAAGCTCGACTCCGGAAGATGAAAGTTAGTCAACAGAGCGCTCACCAGGCGGAACTCAAAGCCCGGCGATATAAATATATCCGTCACGCCCGAGTGCGCCGTCAGTTCCCTGCCCCCGGAGTCGCGCGCCGCGGCCTCCAGCGTTCGCACCACCGTTGTGCCCACCGCAACAATCCTTCTGCCTTCGCGCACCGCGCGATTCACGGCATCGGCAGCCAGTTCACTCAGCATGTAATGCTCGTGATGCAGCCGCACATCCTTCACGCGCTCCACGCGAAGCGGCGCAAAAGTGCCCAGACCTACATGCAGCGTAATCCGCGCCAACTCGACGCCCCGTGCCGCCAACTCCGCCAGAGTCTCGGCAGTAAAATGCAGTCCGGCGGTAGGCGCCGCCACTGAGCCACGCTCCCGCGCAAACACCGTTTGATATCGCTCGCGATCAGCATCGGCATCGGGCCGGTGGATGTAAGGCGGCAGCGGAATATGGCCGACGCGCTCAAGCGCCGCGAAAAAGTCCGCGACCGGCGCAAATTCCAGCAGGCGCTCGCCATATTCACCGCGTTCGAGCACCTCTGCTTCCAGAGCAATACCCCCGCCCGGCTCGGGAAACACCAGCCGCTCCCCAATCGCCACTTTCCTGCCCGGCCTGACCAGCGCCCGCCACTTATTCCTTCCGGCAGGCTCTGTGAGCAGCACCTCAATCCGCCCGGTCGGCTTTTCCTTATCTCTGCGCATAGTTCGCCGCGCAAAAAGCCGCGCCGGAATCACGCGGCTGTCATTGAGAACCAGCAGATCCCCCGCACGCAGCAGCGAGGGAAGATCAACGAAATGCGCATCGCGAAAGGCTCCGCTGGCGCGATCCAACACCAGCATCCGGCTTGCGCCCCGCTCTTCCAGTGGCCTTTGTGCAATCAGCTCCTCGGGCAGATCGAAGCCGAAATCCTCGACACGCAGATTCTCTATGCCGGGATCCCTCATTGCGCGGCCTTCCCCAAATGCTCCAGCGCCCGCAGCCGCGCGCGCTCCAGCGCGTCGTTCAGCTCCTGGCGCTTGCTCTCAAACTGCTCCGCGGGAAGGTCCACAGGCACGCGCACCCATTGCGCCCAGCTCACCGCGATTCGCGTAAACGGCATCGGCACCAGGAAGCGGTCCCAGGACTTCATCGCCCAGGCGTGCTTTGGCTCCAGATGGAAAATACCGATGGGAGCGCCGGTCATCTGCGCCAGCTTGATGGGCCCCATCTTGGTTCGATAGATCGGCCCGCGCGGTCCGTCGGCGGTAAAGATCGCCGTCCGTCCTCTTTCGATCACGTCTTGGAGCCCGAGCAGTCCCTCCCGGGCGCCGCGCGAGCTGGAACCGCGCACGGCCCCGTAACCAAAATTCTTCAGGATGCGCGCGATCAGCTCGCCGTCGAAACTGCGACTGATCAAGATGATGGAAAGAGAATAGCGGAAATAGACCGTACACGGCAGCACGCACTGGTGCCAGAAGCAGTAAATCTCCGGTCCCGGCCGCTCGCCGAGGAGGATCGGCACGACCCCTTCTTCCGTGATCACTTCAAAGCGCCATGTCAGCCCCACCAGCCAGATCAGCAGCGACATCAGCGGCGGAACTACGGCCAGCGCAATTCTCTGGCCCAGCGTGAATTTGGGGTTGTCTTCAGCAGTCACTCACTCGATTTTAGCTGTAGCGCAGCCACCGCAGCAGCTCCGGCAGGGTGGCCCGCTTGCCGTACATCAAAATGCCCACACGATAGAGGCGCGTTGAGAACCAGATCACCACCCACACGCTCAGAGCCAACAGGCCAACCGCAACCGCAACCTGCCAGAGCGGAGGCACCTGCATCCCGATGCGAAACGCCATCACAAAGGGAGCGGTCAGCGGGAAAAACGATGCGGCCAGTGACCATACCGAGTTGGGATCGCGCAACAGGAGCGGTATGATGCCGAAGCTGAGCCAGACCGGCGCCGCAGCCAGCGGCATATACATCTGCAGCTCCTGCGCCGTTTCGCAGGTGGCCGCAAGGCCGGAAAACAGCGCGCTGTAGAGGAAGAAACCCAGCACGAAAAGAAGCGGGAACAGAACACCCTCCATCCAGGAGAAGTGCAGCGAAAATTGGCCGCTCAACATCGGCGCGGCAAACGCGGTTCCCAGCAGCAGTACAGCCGCCAGCACCCAGATGGCAATCTGCGTCAGCCCCACGGCCCCAACGCCGATGAGTTTGCCCGCCAGCAGATCGTCAGGCCGGGCCACCGCCAGCATGACCTCAAAGATGCGCGACGTCTTCTCCTCGATGATCGAACGCGCCGCGTCCAGACCGTAAAGCAGCGTGGTCATGGTCAGCAGAAAAGCCATGATCATGCCTTTATAGATCGGCGCGTTACCCGTGCTCTTCGCTGCTCTCCCTTCGCGGTTCACTTGGAGAAGCTTGAGTTGGATGCCTTTGGCTACTGCATCGGCCTCTTCAGCACTCATGCCGCTCGCCATCAGCCGTTGTTCCACCATGCCGCGATTCAGGGCGCTTCTCAACCGGCTCACCGTGACGGGATCGCTCGATGAACGCGAGAAATAGGTAGCCGTGACCGTGCCCAGGGGCGACTTTCCGATCCAAAGGAATCCGTCGATGGCTTTGATTTGAACCTGGCGCAAGAGCTGCGCGCGGTCTTCCTCTGTTGCCGGAGCGACCACATCCACCCTGAATTGTGCGCTCTCGTCGTCCAGCAGGAAGCCGCGAATGTCCCCGGCCAGCGTTGCATTACCCGCGGCAATGGCCACGTGCCTGCCCTGGCTCGATTTGTGTTCGATCAGGTTGGCCGCCGCAATCATCGCCACAAACACCACCGGCAGCAGGATAGTGGTCAACCGGAAGGCCCGCCCGCGAATCTGCTCCAGGTACTCGCGCCGCGCAATCAGAATCACGTTCCGAGGCAGCAAATTAAGCATTGGCTTTGCCTCCTACGGTCTGGATAAAGATCTCTTCCAGCGAAGGTTCAACCAGTTCGAAACGGTAGATCGTGGCCATTGCCGCAGCCTCGTGCAGCAACTTCTGCGCGTCGCCATGCGGGTGAAGGCGTATCTCCGCGTGGCCTGAGAAATTCTTCGCTTCCGCCACCTCGGAGCTGCGCAGGAAATCGGCGCTGCCTTCGAACTCCACAATCACGCGATTGCGCTCGTAGCGGCCCTTGATCTCGCGAACCCTGCCCGACAGCACGGCCTCGCCTTTGTTGATGAGGCAGATGGTGTCGCACAGCTTCTCCACCTGCTCCATGCGATGCGTGGAAAACAGAATCGCCTTGCCCTGGTCCTTCAATGCCAGCAGCGTACTCTCTACCAGCACCGCGTTCACCGGGTCCAGCCCGCTGAAGGGCTCGTCCATCACGATCAGTTCTGGCTCATGCAGCAGCGTGGCGATCAGCTGAATCTTCTGCTGCATACCCTTCGAGAGCTCCTCGGTCCTCTTTTCGAGCGCCCCGGCAATCTCCATCCGCCTGGCCCACTCGGTGGCGCGCTTGTGCGCATCTTCAGTCGACACCCCGTGCAGTCGCCCAAAGAAGATCAGCTGCTCAATAACCTTCATTTTCTTGTAGAGGCCACGCTCCTCGGGCAGATAACCCACGTGGTCAAGGCTGCTGCGCTCAAAGGGCTTCTCGAACAGGCTCACGCGCCCCGTGTCCGGCATGGTGATTCCCATCATCATCCGGATCGAACTGGTCTTCCCCGCCCCATTCGGCCCCAACAGCCCGAACATCTGCCCGGCCTCAATCGACAAGCTCAAATTATTGACAGCGACCTTGCTTTCATACGCCTTGGTCACTCCCGCAAGTTCAACAACAGGCATGGGTTCTCCCGCTGTTTATCTCTGCAGATTGGCTCTGGATCAACCGGGGAACAGTCACTTGAGCAGTGTAGCAAAGCTCCCTTCGCCGCGCCCCCGGAGGCAAGGAATGCGGCTTAAATATAAGGGAATTGATCCATGAAGTTCCTGCCCGAACCGGCCCCGGAAGCTACTTTCCGTTAACCGGCGACCATTACTTTTTGTCGGCGCGCCGGTCAATCATTCGAAAACGTCATTCAATTCTGTACTAGACTACTTGGCATCAGTTCTGTCAGTTATTTTTCGCTGATTCTTTCTGGTGTGGGACACCTGTGTACTAATGGGATACTCCACAAAGTACATAAAGTGGTTCAAAAACCTCGGCGGACAGGTTACTTTAATAACGGCAGAGAGGAAAAACACCATGGCGACATTGACGAACGTACGGGGCCCCGAATCCGAATTTACTCGCGGGGAACCAGGGTCAGGTCCCGAATTTAGACCCCGTTCGGTAGAAGAACTCGACGTGCGGCAGACCGTTCTGGAGGATATTGCCTTAAAGACCCTTTATGTGAACGGCTCGATGTCGGTCCTTGGACTCTCTTCAAAGCTGAAGTTGAGCTATGAGATAGCCACCGAGCTTTTCAACAAGATGCGTTCCACTCTGTTGTGCCAGGTCACCGGAATGACCGGCACGATCCCTCAAATTGCGATCACCTCCGAGGGGCGGTCGAGGGCGACGGACCTGCTGCAGCAGAGTTCATACACGGGAGCGGCGCCGGTCTCATTTGAGAACTACGTGACGCAGACGCGGAAGCAGAGTGTGCAGAAGGTAGATGTGCACACGGAAGACGTGGAACGTGCCTTTGCGCATTTGGTGCTCAGCAGAGAGTTGCTTGACCAGCTCGGGACCGCACTGAACTCAGGCGAAGCCATCTTTCTTTACGGCCCTTCGGGCGTGGGCAAAACCACGATTGCAGAGGTGCTTTCGCGGGTGCTCGCAGAGGACGCGGTGTGGATTCCGCACGCCGTGGAAGTGGACGGACAGATCATCACGGTCTTCGATTCCTCGATTCACAAACTGGCGCCGGAAAGCGAACACCAGGAATATGACACGCGCTGGGTGCGCTGTCAGCGGCCAGCCGTGATGGTAGGCGGGGAACTCACGATCGAGATGATGGATATGCAATTCAATCCCTCTCTCAGGTACTATGCCGCGCCGGTGCAAATGAAGGCCAACAACGGCGTGCTGATTATTGACGACTTCGGACGGCAGCGGTTGCGCCCGGATGAGCTGATCAACCGGTGGATCGTTCCGCTCGACCGCCGGGTCGATTTCCTGACGCTCGTGGGAGGAAAGAAGATCGATGTGCCTTTTGAGATGCTCGTCGTTTTCGCTTCGAACAAAGATCCTGCTGAGCTAGTGGACCCCGCCTTCTACAGAAGGATTCCCACCAAGATCCATATCGGCGCGGTGCCTGACGATCAGTTCTGCGAGATCTTCCGCAGAGTTGCTGAACAAAAGCAGGTGACCTATGACCCGTGGATTCCAAATGATCTGATGGAATTTGTCAAGAATTCGATCAATCAGGAGTTGCGCCACTGCTATCCGCGCGACATTGTGAATCAGGTATGCTGGGCCGCCCGTTATGAGGGCAAGAAACCCCATATCGATCGTCCGGCGTTGATGCGGGCGATTGACTCTTACTTCCTGAAGTAGCCGTTTGCGCTCGGGCGCAATCCCCGAGCGCACGGCCGGCCCCTTTACACAATCTTCATCGTCTCCGGATCCCAGTGCACTACCGTGCCGCGGTCGTAGCTGAGGTTGCTCAGCAGCGCCGCTCCGGCCGCGCGAAAACCAAAAACCGCATCTTCCACGACTGGCTTGCGCGTCCGCACGGAATTAAAGAAGTTTTTGAAGTGATCGTAGCTGTCGCTGTATCCCGCTGGCGCCACGTACTCCTCGTATCTCACCGGCGCTTCCTCGGGGTGCTGGATCGGATACTTCCTGCGGTATTCGGCCAGAATGCGATGTTGCATCGCGTCGGTAAATGTGGCGATGCTCAAGCCCGGCTCCTTCGACCTGGGCACGCGATTCACGCCAACGGAGTTGCCGGTAATCTCGATCGTGCCCTCAGATCCTGTAAAGGTAAGTCCCTGGCTCTCCTGGCCTCCATCCACAAAGTTCACGCGGAGGCTCAGATTGAACCCTTGCGGGTAATCGAACAGCCCCAGCATCACGTCGGGCACGTTCCGGCCGTCCTTCCAGAAGCGCAGCCCGCCGGTTGCCATTGCCCGCGTCGGCCCGTGCGACCCGGTGATGAAGTGCGTCCCGCTGAACAAGTGCACGAACAGGTCGCCGGCCACGCCGCTCCCGTAGGCCTTCCACTTGCGCCACTGGAAGAATTGCTCTGCGCTGAACGGAATCTGCGGCGCCGTGCCCAGAAAGCGCGGCCAGTCGCAGGTTTCCGGCGAGGCATCCAGTGGGATGGTGTAGTCCCAGGCGCCGATCGCCGAGTTGCGGTCCCAATGCGCCTCCACCATATTCAGCTTGCCGATTGCGCCGGATTCCAGCAGTTCCTTGGCCTTCGCGTAAAGAATCGAGCTCACCCGCTGGCTGCCGATCTGGATGATCCGCTGGGTGGCTCGCGCCGTCTCGATCATCTCCGGACCATCGGAATAGAGATGGATCATCGGCTTCTCGCAGTACACATCCTTGCCGGCCTTCATTGCGTCCACGCTGGCCTGCTTGTGCCAGTGGTCGGGCGTGCCGATGATGACCGCGTCGATATCCTTGCGCGCCAGGATCTCGCCGTAATGGCGCGTGGTGAAGATATCCTTACCCCACAACTCCTTCGCGTGCGCCAACCTCCCGTTGTAGCAGTCGGCCACAGCGAGCAACTTCACGCCCGGCACCTGCAGAGCAACCTTGGTATCGCCCTGCCCCTGGCCGCCAGCGCCGATCAGCGCAATCTGGATGTGGTCGTTCGCCCCCACCGGCCGCGCCGGCTCGTCCTGCGCCACTGCCAGCGCATGCACCCGCGCTCCCAGCATCGACGCCGCGGATGCCGCCCCCGCCGCCCGCAAGAAGCTCCTCCGATTCAAAGTTCCCACAATGTCCTCCCCGATGATGCTTTTCCAACGCATATAACGATACACGGGCGAAGGCTATCCGGACTCCTGATGATTGTCCCCTCCAAGCCGCCCCATGTAGCATCCAAGTTGTGCCCGGCCTCGATACTCCAGTCATGTACGTGCGCGGCGTCGGTCCGCGTGTGGCGGAGACGCTCGCCGCCAAAGGCATCCAGATCGCCGAAGACCTCCTCTACCACCTGCCTTTCCGCTACGAGGACCGCCAGAACCCGCGCAGTCTTGACGAGCTGAAAGCCGGAGAAACCGCCAGCGTCATTGCCGAAGTGCGCGGCTCCATTCTGCTGCGTACCCGCCGCATGCCCATCTTCGAGCTGACCGTCGGCCAGGGCCGCCACGCGCTCAAGTGCATCTGGTTCAACGGCGGCTACCTGCAAGGCAAGTTCGAGGCGGGCCAGACCGTGGCTCTCTACGGGCGGCTTGAGCCGTCCCGGTCCACCCGCAATCTCAAGATGATTCAGCCGCAGTTTGAGATTTTGCCGGACGCCAGCGACGATGCCGAGACACGCCTGCTTGAGGTGGGCCGCATCACGCCCATCTACGAGTCGCTCGGCGGCAACCGCCTCACATCGCGCTGGCAGCGCAAAGTCATCTTCAACCTGCTTGATTCCGTGCGCGGCGCCGTACCGGAGTGCCTGCCGGGCGCCCTGCTTGCCCGCCTGGGTATGCCTCCGCGCGAAGCCGCGCTGCGCGAAGCGCATTTTCCGCCTGAAGGCACTCCCTTCGTCCAGCTACAGTCAGCTGCCACGCCCGCTCACCGCCGCCTTATCTTCGAGGAGCTTTTCTTCCTTGAGCTGGGCCTCGAACTCAAGCGCCGCCGCATGAGGGAACGCGCCGGTATCACCTTCGCCGCCAGTGATAAGGCCCGCGAGGCCATCCGCGAAGTGCTCCCCTTCCACCCCACCGCTGCGCAGAAACGCGTTTTCGGAGAAATCGTGGCCGACATGCGCCAGCCCAACCCCATGCGCCGCCTCTTGCAGGGCGACGTCGGCTCAGGCAAGACCATCGTCGCCTTCCAGTCCATGCTGGTCGCCATCGAAAATGGCTACCAGGCCGCCCTCATGGCGCCCACCGAGATTCTGGCCACGCAGCATTTCCTGGCCGCGCGCAAGCTTCTGGAGCGCTCCAGCCGCAAGCCCCGCATCGTCCTCCTTACCGGCTCGCTCGATGGCGACCGCAAGCGCCATACACGCGGCCTCATCAATCGCGGCGAAGCGCAGCTCATCATCGGCACGCACGCTCTGATCGAGGAGAAAGTCGAGTTCGACAATCTCGGCCTGGTCGTCGTCGACGAGCAGCACCGCTTCGGCGTTCTGCAGCGCTTCAAGCTGATGAAGAAGCCCGGCCAGCCGGAGCCGGATGTGCTGGTGATGACCGCGACGCCCATCCCGCGCACGCTTGCGCTCTCGCTCTACGGTGACCTTGACCTGAGCGTTCTTGACGAGATGCCGCCGGGCCGCACGCCGATCATCACCCGCCGTGTTCCGGGAGAACGCAGCCCGGATGTGTGGGATTTCATCCGCAAGCAGGTTGCCCAGGGCCGCCAAGCATACATTGTCTACCCGGTCATCGAGGGCACAAAAGACGATCAGCCGGAGCTGGACTTCTCCCGCGACGACACCGAAGTTGAGATGGAGCCGCCTCCGCGCCGCGCCGGAAGCAAAGCCAGGACAGGAGAACTTTTCCCGCTGGCTGCGCAGGAAGCCAGGTCTTCCACCCGCCGTGGTGGATCCGGCCTTAAATCCGCCGTCGAGATGCACGAGAAGCTGCACGCGGGCCCACTCGCCGGCCTGCGTATCGGCTTGTTGCACGGCCGCCTCGACGCCGACGACAAAGACGTCATCATGCGCCGCTTCCAGCGCGGTGAGATCGACGTGCTGGTCGCCACCACCGTCATCGAAGTGGGCGTGGACGTACCCAACGCCACCGTCATGGTTATCGAGCACGCCGAGCGCTTCGGCTTGGCGCAACTTCATCAGCTGCGCGGGCGCGTCGGCCGTGGCTCCGCCAGGAGCTACTGCATTCTGATCACCGGTGAACGTGTCTCTCCGCTCGGCGAGGAGCGTCTGAACGCCATGGTTCGCACCCAGGACGGATTCGAGCTGGCTGAGCTGGACCTCACCCTGCGCGGCCCCGGGGAGTTCTTCGGAACCCGCCAGGCTGGCCTGCCCGAATTTCGTGTCGCCAATCTCGTCCGCGACCGCCAATTGCTGGAACTGGCAAAGCAGGAGGCCGCACGCTTCGCCAACCATACCTCCGCTGAAGTCACTGAAGCCGAGCGCGCGCGCGTCTGGGCACGCCTCAAGGACTCCTGGCAGCGCAAATACGGGCTGGTCGAGGCCGGATAAGAGCGGCGGCGCGCCCACGCTCTTGCCGAACGGCTTCTACATGACCCGCACCGGATACCCCTCGTGCAAGGACCCTACCGGATACGTGTGAATCTCCAACTCGATGCTGGCAATTTCCAGGCTGCACTTCTCCAGGTGGCTCCGCGTGCATTGGCAAAGTTCGGTGATTCGCAGGTGCCCGCTCTGGCTCAGCTCCAACCCCGCCCCGATCAGCACGCTGTAGATGTCGATGCAGGCCTGCCGCTCGAACTCGAAGAGAATGGTCACCGTCCCGGAATCGCTGGCGCCCCGGCTCAAGACCCATCCACCGCAGCCCAGAATCGCGCCTGTGAGCATCTGCGCAAGCCTTGCCGGTTCCTCCGCGGAGACGGCCTTCAATTGCATTGCCCAGGGAATGCTTGCAGCCTGCCTGGCTCTCTTATCAGGCATTGCCATCCTCATAGGCACCTTATCGGTAGCGGCTACAACCACTTGAACATTGTGCAGGAGTCGAACGGAGCCTGCCCCATCATGAGACAGCTCGGCCCCATCCAGGACCAGCCGTTCTAATTCGCGGGCAGGCTGGAGCTGCTTCGGCCGGCCTGGAAAATGCCGCGATCGCTCCGAGGGAATCTATCGCGGCGAATGGGCCATGTTGTAGTTTCATAGACAGCATGATTGTCGGCTCCGGAATCGATCTTGTGGAAATCCCGCGTATCCAACAGGCAATGGATCGTTTTGGCAGGCGTTTTCTCGATCGCGTCTACACCGCCTCAGAGCAGGATTATTGCCTGCGCAAGCACAATGCGGCCGAAAGCCTGGCGGCCCGCTTTGCCGCCAAGGAAGCGGCTGCAAAAGCCCTGGGTACCGGAATCAGCCAGGGAGTCGGCTGGCGCGAGATTGAGGTCGTCCGCGAACCGGGCGGCAGGCCCAATTTGCGCTTTCATGGGAGGGCAGCCATGATTGCGGCGCATATGGGCATGGTCAGCGCAGCCCTTTCTCTCACGCATACCGGCAGCCTGGCAATGGCCAGCGTTGTCCTTGAGAATGGGAGATCATAGAGCCATTTCTGCTATCCTCAAGGCGTCAACCGGCTTATCTCAGCAAGGGGAATAAATTGCCAAGCCGCAAAGAAATTCAGTGGTCTCAACTGAAGGTCGGCGCATTGGTCCTGGTGGCCATGGTCGTGTTGATCGGGCTGATTTTCCTTATGTCCGGTTCCAGCGGTGGTGTGTTTGCGCCCAAATTGATCATTCGCTCTTATTTTGAGAACGCCGCTGGACTCAAAAGGGGCGCACCGGTCACGCTGGAGGGGGTCACGATCGGGAACGTGATCCGTATCCGTGTCGTTCCGGCGCGGAATCCGACACCCGTGGAAGTCACCATGCGCCTGGGCCGTCAATCCATCGATGACCTGCACGTAGACTCCACCGCTTCCATTACCCAGCAAGGTGTCCTCGGCGACAGCTTCGTCGATATCGACTCATCTCACGCGTCAGGTCCTCCCCCGGCGAGCGGCAGTGAATTACGGTCCAGCAGTTCACCCACGATTCAGGATGTGATCACCAGCAGCCAGGGCGGCATCCAGCAGCTCTCCACGCTCATTGCCAAGCTCGATAGCGCTGTTGATGCAATCAACAATCAGCGCGGCACCGTCGGCCGGCTGGTCAACGATCCTAAACTCGCCAGGAAGTTCGAAGTTATCGCCACAAATCTGCAGACCATCACGACCAATCTCAAGGACGGCCGGGGAACGCTCGGGAAACTCCTCACCGACGACTCGGCTTACAATCACTTCAACTCCGCTGCCACGCGGCTGGACAGCATCACCTCCAATCTCGAAGAGGGCAAGGGCACTGCAGGCAAGTTCCTGAAAGATGACGCCCTTTACAACAAGCTGAACTCCACCGCCGCCAATGCCAATCAGCTCCTGGCTGAAATCAACGCCGGACATGGCGCCCTGGGGAAGTTGGCTAAGGATCCCGCCTTCGCGCATAAGCTGGACGACACGGTCACACACCTGGATTCAATTGCCAGGAGCGTAGATGAGGGCCAGGGCACCATGGGACAGCTCATCAGAAATCGCTCCCTGTATGATCACGCCGACCAGACCATGGAAGAAACGCACCTACTCGTGCAGAGCATCCGCAAAGACCCCAAAAAGTACCTGGTAATCCGGTTGAAGCTCTTTTAGCGCGGCACACGCCAGCTTGACCACAGAGGCCCGCGCCGGACGAGAGGATTGTGCGCCCGATGGCCGCGCTGGAAGATCAGCGCAGGCTCACTTCAGCGGATTTGTGGTCCCGGAACATCCTCCAGAACTCGACATATCCCTTCAGCCGCACAACCTGGAAGTAATCGCTGGCAAGGATGTAAAAGAAAGATGAGCCGGCGACGGCGAAGTGCATCGCCCCGCTTCCCAGCACGTCGGCGAAGGGCAACGGCGCGGCAGAGAAAACCATCGCCAGAACGATGAGCATGATCGTGACGATCCCCATGACCAGGTTCGTCTCGACCAGTTTGCTGGTGAAGGTTTTACCCAGGCGCAGACTCTGAGCGAGCGCGGAGAAAGCCGAGCGCCTTTCCAGCAGCACCAGCAGCGGAGCGATCGTCAGGACCCAGTTGACGAGCGCCCAGACCGAAAAAAAGCCCAGCGAGAGAAAGATGACCCAGGCAAAATAACCCACCAGATCCGGTTCACTATTGCTGGAGATATGTGTTGCCGCCGCCCACTGAACCGTCCGAAACCATCCCCAGCAAGTGGCGCCGAGCATCGTCAGCCATATCGCCTGCAATGCCACCACTCCCACCGGCCGGAAGGGTGTTCCTGGCTCCATCCGGTTCAAAAGCAGGTTCCGGCCCACGCCCGACGCAACCATCCACGCCACCGCCGCCAGCGGCACAAGCCAGCGCAGCACGGCCAGCACATGCGGCAGATAGAACGACCACACGTCGGAGATCTGTACCGCAGCCACCCAGGGATTTTGCGAATCGATCGAGTTGAATCCCGAAGACTCCAGCGGATAAGCCATCAAAATCCGCTGCCATTGCTGCCAGCAGATCAGGAGCAGGGGAATGCCGAAGATCCATCGCCAGCCAATCTCAAAGAGGGTGAGCCTGGGCCTCTTGAAGACCCACGACATCTGCGTCACTACAGACTGGGTCCCCCGCACCGGCGCGGTCATCTACTTCACCACCAGGTTGGCGGTCCGGCCCGGCACCACGATCACCTTGACCACCGTCTTCCCCGCTGTGCGCGCCCTCACTTTCTCGTCGCTTCGCGCCGCCACTTCAATCACTTGCGCGTCGGCATCGGCGGCCACGCGCACCACCGACACCAGCTTTCCATTGATTTGCACGGGAATCTCCAGTTCATCTTCCTTTGCCAGGTTGGGATCACTCTTGGGCCACGGCGCGCGCAGCACTGAACCCTCTTCGCCCAGTTCCTCCCATAGCTCGGCCGCCAGATAGGGCGCAAACGGCGCCATCAGCAATACAAGTGTTCGCAGTAGCTCGTCTACCGCCGCCGCAGGCACCTTGCCTGAGGCCAGATCCGCATCGGCGGCCTGCAGCTCATTCACCAGCTCCATAATCGCCGCCACACAGGTGTTGAAGTGCCAACGTCCCAAAAAGTCCTGTGTAATTTTGGCGATGGTCTGGTGAAGCTTGCGCTGTAGCTTGAGTGCGGCGGCACTGCCCGCAGCGCCACTGCCCTGCCCCATTTCCTGAGACTGCGGAGCGGCATACTTTGTCACCAGCCGGTAAACGCGCCCCAGAAAGCGGCTTACCCCGGCAACGCCATCCTCCTGCCAGTCCAGGTCCCGGTCCGGAGGCGCGGCAAACAATGCGTACATGCGTGTGGCATCAGCGCCGTAGCGTGCCACCATGTCGTCGGGCGAAACCACGTTGCCCTTCGACTTCGACATCTTGGCCCCATCCTTGATAACCATGCCCTGCGTGAACAGCCGCCGCGCGGGCTCATCATTTGTAATCAGGCCCAGATCGCGCATCACCTTCGTCCAGAAGCGCGAGTAGATCAGGTGCAGAATGGCGTGCTCCACGCCGCCAATGTACTGGTCGATCGGGAACCAGTACTGCGCCGAGGTGGGATCGAAGGGCGCCTTGTCATTCTTCGCATCCGTATAGCGGTAGAAGTACCAGCTCGAATCGACGAAGGTGTCCATGGTATCGGTCTCGCGCCGCGCCGGCCCGCCGCACCTGGGGCAGGTGGTGTTCAGGAATTCCGGCACGCGGCTCAGTGGCGAGCCACCCTGCTGCGTAATCTCCACCTGCGCCGGCAGCACCACCGGCAACTGCTCGTCGGGCACGGAAACCAGTCCGTCGCGCTCACAGTGGATCATGGGAATCGGCGTGCCCCAGTACCGCTGCCGGCTCACCCCCCAGTCCTTCAGCCGGTAGGTCACAGACGCCTCGCCAAAGGCGCCGCGCGCGGCGACCTCCTGCAGCTTCTTCTCAGCCTCCGAGCAGCTCAACCCGTTGTACTCACCGGATTTCACCAGCACGCCGTCTTCCGCAGTGAACGGCAAAGCCGGCTCTTCGGCGCCGCGCTCGGCAGGCGCGATCACCCGGCGAATCTCAATGCCGTACTTGGTCGCGAACTCAAAGTCGCGCTCATCATGCCCCGGAACGCTCATAATGGCGCCAGTACCGTAATCCATCAGGATGTAATTGGCCACCCACACCGGAATCCGTTCGCCGTTGTACGGATTGATGGCGAAACGGCCGGTGGGAGCGCCATGCTTCTCGATGGTTCCGATCTCGCCTGCCTCGCGCGCGCTCTTCTGTTCCTCGATCAGCCGGTCCACCTTCACCTTCAACTCTGAATCGGCCTGGCAAAAAGCCTTCACGAGGGGATGCTCAGGAGC
>JAJZVZ010000295.1 GCA_021846945.1 Acidobacteriota bacterium
GCGATCGGGAGAGCACCAGGTAAGGATCTGCGAGCATCGCTCGGCCAATGGTTCAGTCACGTGGGAGGAGATTCACGTTTCGCCGATCCTGGATGCTTCCGCCCACCTGACGCACGTCGTCGAGGTGTGGCGCGACATCTCCGAACGGCGGGCAGCCGAGGCAAATCTGGCCGAGTCGCATCGTCTCGCCTCGCTTGGCGTGCTGGCTTCCGGCTATTCGCACGAGTTGAACACACCACTCGGCACCGTGCTTACTTGCATTGAAGGCATCCTGCGCGAAATTCCCGCTCAGCGAAAAGGGCGGATCGACGAGGGTCGCATCCGCGAGAATGCCTCGATCGCGCGGGAGCAGTTGCTGCGCTGCCGCGGAATCACTCAACAATTCCTGCGCTTGTCGCGCGGGCAACGCCATGACGGAGCGATTGTCGATCTGCGCGAGGTCATCGAGGCCGCGCAGCGGCTCGTCGATCCCACCGCTCGCGAGCACTCGGTCCACATTCTCGTCAGGCCCATCGCCATGGGACTCCATGTCCGCGCCGGCGAAGCGGAGTTGCAGGATCTGCTGATCAATCTCCTGCTCAATGCCGTTCAAGCCTCACGGCCGGGCAACAAGGTCGTGATAGATGCACGGAACGGAACTGATATTCGCGTTCGCGTCAGTGACGAGGGCTGTGGCATCGCCCCCGAAAACCTGAAGAAAATCTTTGAGCCGTTTTTCAGCATGCGCAAGGGCGGCACGGGCCTTGGGCTCTTTCTGTCTTTGAATGCAGTCCGAAGCTGGGGAGGAGATATTTTGGTGGAGAGCACTCCGGGCAAGGGTTCAATCTTCGAAGTGGTGCTGCCGGCCATCCGCGCCGCCGCTGACTTGGAGGTCCTGCAATGAGGCCGGCGTCCATTCTCATGGCCGACGACGATGCGGCCTTCCGGCATGTGATGGCGGGCGAGCTCAGCCGCCTGGGCTATGACGTCATCGCAGTCGGTTCCGGCGAGGAAGCGGTGCAGCGTGTAGCCGTTGTCGAACCTGAAGTCGTTTTGCTCGACCTCCGCCTGCCCGGCATCGGCGGTCTTGAGGCGCTGCGGGCCATTCACGCCAATGCACCTGCCGCTGAAGTCATCATGCTCACCGGCCACGGCTCCATTGATACCGCGATCGAATCAATCCGTATCGGGGCATTCGATTACGTTGTGAAGCCGTGCCCTCTCGACGAACTCGATATTCGCATTCAAAGAGCGCTGGAGCGCCGCACGTTGCGGCAGCGCGCAACGCTGCTCGAACGCGGACTGACGCCTCCCGATCTCGGCAGTTCTTTCATCGGTGACAGCCCGGAGTTTCGCCGCCTGCTCAGCGTTATCAACCGCGTGGCTCCCAGCGATGCAACCGTCCTCATCCTGGGCGAAACCGGCGCGGGCAAGGAGCGCGTGGCCAAGCTGATTCATGCACGCAGCCCACGATCCGCCCGGCCTTTCGTCGTGGTGGAATGCGCGGCATTGCAGGAGAACCTGCTCCAAAGCGAACTGTTCGGTCATGAACGCGGCGCATTCACCGGAGCCGAACGCGCCAAGCCCGGCTTGTTTGAAGTAGCTGATGGCGGCACCATTTTTCTCGATGAGATCGGCGAGATTAGCCCATCGACGCAAACCACGCTGCTGCGCGTGCTTGACACCTCAACCTTCCGGCACATGGGCGGCACCAAAGAGATTCATGTGGACGTGCGTGTACTTGCCGCAACCAATCGCGATATTCCTGCCATGGTGCGGAAAGGACTCTTCCGCGAAGACTTGTTTTATCGCATGAGCACGATCACCGTGGAGATTCCTCCATTACGTGCTCGGGGAAGTGACATTGACTTGCTGGCGCAACAATTCGCCGTGATGCTCAACGAGCGGTTCGGCTCAAACAAGCAGATCAGCGAAGAGGCGCTGGAGCTTCTGCGGCATCATACTTGGCCGGGCAATGTGCGCGAGCTTCTGCATGTGGTTGAAGCCGCGCTGGTGCTGTGCGAGGGATCGACCGTCTTGCCGGAGCATCTGCCGCCGGCGCTGCGCAACTTGAAGCCGGCCGCCCAGCCAGCCGCTTTCAGCACAGCAGCCGCACAGGCGGCCGAAGCCTCGCCGCTGACGCTCCAGGAGGTCGAGCGCATGCACATTCGGTCTGCGCTCGAAAGCTGCAAAGGCCATCGCGGCAATGCCGCGAAAATCCTCGGTATCAGCGAGCGAAATCTTTACCGAAAGCTGCGCGAATACAATTTATTGTCCTGATTCCGATGAATCCAGCATCGTCCGGATAGTATACTTTCACCTCGCCGGAAGATAGTGGGAGAAGTTCGTGTCGAAATTGCGCTCCCGTTGACCAGAGCCATTTCTCATATCCAGATTGCAATTGAGGGAGGACGAAGAAAAATGCCGATCCAACGTCGTGGTCTCTTGAAGACCATAGCAGGAGCGGGAATGCTGGCGCTTGCGCCGCGCTTTACAGAGGCGGAAGAAAAGGCTCAGCGCGCCACACGCGGAATGCCGCAGCCGCGGATCAAGGATATCAGTGTAATCGAGTGCCAGCCCGACGGCGTGCGCCTGACCGTAGTCAAGATCACCACCGATCAGGATGGGCTCTACGGTTACGGCTGCGCTACGTTCACGCAGCGTGCGGACCTTGTAAAGCCAGCGGTTGAGAAATATCTCAAGCCTCTTCTGCTGGGCCGGACCACCGACCGGATCGAAGATATCTGGCAGTCCTGCTACAACAGTTCGTATTGGCGCAACGGTCCAGTTCTGAATAACGCAATCAGCGGCATTGATCAGGCGCTTTGGGACATCAAGGGCCGCCAGGCCGGCATGCCCGTGTACCAGCTGGCCGGCGGGAAATGCCGCGAAGCCGCCGATTGCTACGGGCACGCCAGTGGAGCCGACTTTCAGGATGTCGTGGAAAGCGCAACGAAGTATATGGCGCAGGGCTTCCGCAATGTGCGCGTGCAGGTGGGATTGCCGGGGATGGCAGGTTACGGTTCAGCGCACGGCACCTCTGCCCTTCCCAAGGCCTACCAGCCGCTCGAAAGCGGTCCCTTTTACGATCCCGCCTACGATATGCGCCGTACGCTCAAGTTGCTCGAAATCTGCCGCAGCCAACTGGGAGACGAAGTGCAACTGCTCCACGATGTGCACGAGCGGCTGACGCCCAACGAGGCCGTCCAGTTCTGCAAGGAAGCCGAGCAGTACCGGATGTTCTTCATCGAAGATCCGCTTTCTCCTGAAAATATCGACTACTTCAGGCAGATCCGCCAGAACTGCGCGACCCCGATTGCAATGGGTGAACTGTTCAACAACCCGCACGAATGGCAGCCACTCATCGAAGGCCGGCTGATCGATTACATCCGCGTGCATGTCTCGCAGACGGGGGGATTCAGCCCGGCGCGCAAGATCGCCATCCTGGCCGAGCAGTTCGGCGTGAAGACCGCCTGGCACGGCCCCGGCGATGTTTCACCTGTCGGGCACATGGCCAATGTCACTCTGGACCTGGTGAGCTATAACTTCGGAATCCAGGAGTATTCGCACTTCAATGAGCGCACACAGGCGATCTTCCAGGGCTGCCCGGAGATGCGCGACGGCTATCTGTGGGTGAGCGAGAAACCCGGATGGGGCATCGAGATAGACGAGAAAGAGGCAGCCAAAGCACCGTTTGTCGCCAGCCCATTGAACGGCGGCTGGGGCGTGATCCGGCTGCGCGACGGCACGGTGATCAACCAGTAGCCGCGCACGGACATAGACACGCAGGAGATGGTTCGCAGCGGCACGTCGAGAAAATGCGGCTGTCCGGCGCGGGCGTCAGGAGCTATACTTGCCCATCGCCGGCGCCGCCAGGAAACAGCGCGGCGAAGGAGGCATGTCATGATCGATTCCGCATCGGATGCAAAAGCGGACAATTCAAGAATGAATCCATCCAGTCCCGGCCGGAGGGAGTTTGTAAAGCTGGCGGTGGGCGGCGCACTTTCCGCCGCCACGTTCCTGCCATCAGCAACACCCGCCGCCGCAACCGTTCATAAGAACGCGCCGGGGATCAAGCTCTCAGCGCAGGCGCCAGCCAAACCCACGGACGACGAACTGCTTTTCTTAAGGCAGGTCGGCGCGGAATATGTGAGCGTGGCATCCACGCCGGACCTTCGCACCGCCGAGGGTTTTCTGCAAATCAAGAAGCGCTACGCGGACGCGGGGATCACGGTGTGGAATATCGGGAACGCCAGCGTGCACAACATGTCTGAAGTTACCTTGAACCTGCCCGGCCGCGACCGGAAAATCGAAGAGTATAAGCAATATCTCCGCAACCTCGGCAAGGCAGG
>JAJZVZ010000296.1 GCA_021846945.1 Acidobacteriota bacterium
CTTCATCCCGCCTTCGCCCACCGCATCCGCTTCTTCTGCCCATGCGCAGGCTGAATGCTACCGGCTGAGTGCTCCGCCCGCTTACTTCCCCTGCGCACGGCCGATGATCTCATCGGCAATCATGCGCGGCGCCTCTTCGTAGCGCGCAAACTGCATCGAATACGATGCCCGGCCCTGCGTGGACGAGCGGATGTCGTTCACATAACCGAACATCTCCTTGAGCGGCACCATCGCCTTGATCACCTGCGAACCGCTGACATGCTCCATGCCCTCGATCCGCCCGCGGCGCGAGTTGATGTCGCCAATAATCGTTCCCATGAACTCCTCGGGGACCGTAACTTCCACGGCCATCACCGGCTCCAGCAAAACCGGCGATGCCTTCTTGGCCGCCTCCTTGAACGCGATCGAGCCCGCGAACTTGAAGGCCATTTCGTTCGAGTCCACCTCGTGATAGCTGCCGTCAAACAAGGACACCTTCACGTCCACCACGGGATAGCCGGCCAGAATGCCCAGTTCGAGCGCGCCCTGAACGCCCTGATCGATCGGCTTGATGTACTCCCTGGGAACCACGCCACCCTTGATCTCGTTGATGAACTCGTAGCCCTTGCCCGGCTCGTTGGGCTCGATGCGCAGCCAGCAATGTCCATAGTTGCCCGAGCCGCCGGTCTGGCGAATGTACTTGCC
The DNA here is from genome assembly GCA_021846945.1 of Acidobacteriota bacterium. Lineage (GTDB taxonomy): Bacteria > Acidobacteriota > Terriglobia > Terriglobales > Acidobacteriaceae > Telmatobacter. The sequence continues at coordinate 685 of JAJZVZ010000296.1, forward strand.
CTCGGCCTCGGCCACCTTGCGGATCGTCTCACGGAAGGCCACCTTGGGCTCGCCGACATTGGCTTCGACCTTGTGCTCCCGCTTCATGCGGTCTACAAGAATCTCCAGATGCAGCTCGCCCATGCCGCTGATAATGGTCTGGCCAGAGTCTTCGTCAGTGCGCACCTTGAAGGTGGGATCCTCGTCAGCCAGCTTCGCCAGCGCCAGCCCCATCTTCTCCTGGTCCGCCTTGGTCTTCGGCTCGATGGCCACCGAAATGACAGGGTCAGGGAAGGTAATCGCGCCCAGCGCAATTGGGTGAGCGGGAACGCAGAGCGTGTCGCCGGTTTTTAGATCCTTCAGTCCCACACAAGCGCAGATGTCACCCGCCAGAATCTCGGTTACATCCTCCCGCTTGTTGGCGTGCATCTTCACGAGTCGCCCCACGCGCTCGGTCTTGCCAGTGCGTGGATTGAGCACCGTGTCGCCCGTCTTCAGCGAGCCGGAATAAACGCGGACAAAAGAAAGCTTTCCGTATGGATCGTTGATCAGCTTGAAAACCAGCGCCGACAGCGGCTCATTGTCTTCCGCCTTGCGGGTCAGCTTCTCGTCCGGACGCGAAGGATTAATCCCCTCCACCGGAGGCTTGTCCAGCGGGCTGGGCAGGTAATCGACCACCGCATCGAGAAGCGTCTGCACGCCCTTATTTTTAAAGGCGCTGCCGCAGATCACCGGAAAGACCTTCAGATCGATCGTGGCCTGGCGGATACCGGCCTTCAATTCCTCGACAGTGGGCGTTTCGCCTTCCAGGAACTTCTCGAGCAGCACGTCGTCCGTCTCGGCGATCACCTCGATCAGCTGCATCCGGAAGGCCTCCGCCTTCTTTTGCAGCGACGCCGGAATCGGCTCCTCACTGTACTTGGCGCCCATGGTTTCGTCGTGCCAGAGGATCGCCTTCATCTCGATCAGGTCCACGACGCCTTTAAAGTTGGCTTCCGCCCCGATGGGAATCTGCAGCGCCACCGGTCTTGCGCCCAGGCGCTTGCGGATGGTGTCCAGCACAAACTCAAAGTCGGCGCCGTTCTTATCCATCTTGTTGACAAAGCAGATCCGGGGAACCTTGTACTTGTCGCCCTGCCGCCACACGGTTTCGGTCTGCGGCTGCACGCCGCTCACAGAGTCAAAGACCGCCACAGCGCCATCGAGCACGCGCAGCGACCGCTCCACTTCGGCGGTAAAGTCCACGTGGCCGGGCGTATCGATGATGTTGATGCGAATGTCGCGCCACATGCAGGTCGTTGCGGCCGACGTGATGGTAATGCCGCGCTCCTGCTCCTGCTCCATGTAATCCATGGTCGCGGTGCCCTCATGCACTTCGCCAATGCGGTGCGTGATGCCCGTGTAAAACAGGATGCGCTCTGTCGCTGTCGTTTTTCCGGCGTCGATGTGCGCCATGATGCCGATGTTCCGGCAACGATTCAGAGGTATGGTACGAGCCACGTCATCTCTTCCTTGCGAGCGCAATCGCCCGCGGTTTTCTGTTCAAAGGCCCATTTACCCCGGGGCCTCGTCGCGCCGGACCTCCCTCGTGGCCGGCTTCAACTTCGCAAACTTTCAGAGCCACCGATCCTTCCCGCAACTCGCGCGGACAAGGATGAGATCCGGCGTCTACCAGCGGTAGTGAGCGAAGGCCTTGTTAGCCTCGGCCATGCGGTGCACGTCTTCCTTCTTCTTCATCGCGGCGCCACGGCCATTGGCCGCATCGAGCAGCTCATTGCTCAGCTTGTCCACCATGCCCTTTTCACCACGGCCACGGCCATAGGTGATGAGCCAGCGGATGGCCAGCGACGTGCGCCGGTCGGGATTGACCTCGATCGGCACCTGATAGTTGGCTCCACCCACACGGCGCGTCTTCACTTCCAGCAGCGGCTTGCAGTTCTCCACGGCCTTCTTGAACAGCTTGATGGCCTCTTCGCCGCCACCCTTGGCCTCGATATTCTGCATCGCTTTGTAGAAGATGCCCTGGGCCGTCGACTTCTTGCCGCCCCACATCATCGAGTTCACAAACTTGGTCACGAGCGTGGATCCGTAGACCGGATCCGGCGCCACTTCCCGCTTCGCAATGTGCCCTTTTCTCGGCATATATCCTCAAATGCAGCTATCAGCTTCCAGCCATAAGCTTTCAGCTTTATCCTGTCAGCCCCAGCCTCAACAACCAACCCGCCACCGAACAAACTGGAAGCCAGGAGCTACTCTTTCACTTCTTCGCCGCGCCGCCCTTGGCTCGCTTGGCTCCATACTTAGACCGGCTCTGCGAACGATTGGCCACGCCTACTGAATCCAGCGTGCCGCGCACCACGTGATACCGCACTCCCGGTAGATCCTTCACACGGCCGCCGCGGATCAGCACAATCGAGTGCTCCTGCAGATTATGGCCGATCCCCGGAATATAGGTGGTAACCTCGATTCCGTTGGTCAGCCGCACCCGAGCCACCTTGCGCAGGGCCGAGTTCGGCTTCTTGGGTGTCTGCGTGTACACGCGCGTGCAGACGCCACGCCGCTGCGGCGAAGCCTGCAGCGCAGGCGATGCCGTCTTATAACGGGGGGCCGTGCGCCCCTTGCGGACAAGCTGATTAAATGTAGGCAAACTGCAACTCCTTACCCTTCAAAACCCTGCAACAACCAACTTCACAAGACGCGCACAGCGATCAAGGGTCCTATTGCCGCATTTCCTGCCTACGCCGAGGCACGTAAACGCGCAGTAACCCTGCTCCCTGCTTCGCGTCTGTGTTCCTTCCCATCTCAGACGAGAACCGCGACGGTGGCCGGGCGTCCGCCGCAGCGGAGCCAACTCCGTTTCGCTGATTCCGGCCCGCATAGCCCTCCAAGGCGGAGAACGCGCGGGCACCGATGCGATTGATCCCTGCCCTCCGCAAAATTGAGGCAATTCCGGGAATTTGTCTGGCCGATAAACTTCGCTGGCCCTCGGACACCCGACTCAGCCAACCACAGGCTGCCCGGGCGGCCCGCCGCAGCCGTCGTTAAAACACACGACAGACCGCGTTTTTGCGGAACCTTCTTACAATAACAAGAAACCGAAGCCGGGGTCAATGAAACCCGGCTCCGAACTTAAGAAATTTCCACCTTCCCCGCTTCAGGCGTCTTATTCTCCGAATTAGTTGATCGCCTTCAGGGTCCAGGCCCCATTGACCAGTGCAAAGTCGGCCGAACGGTCGGTGCTCAACTGGTTGCCAGGGTTGCTGGTGGCGATGTCCTGTAGCGGTTTCGGTACGCCGGCGAAGTCCACAACTTCGTTATACTGGGCGCTCATGGCGGCGGCAACGCCAGGCAAAGTCTCGCTTTGGATGCTCTGAACGTTGACCGCCTTCAGATGATTGGCAGCCACGGTCGTGACCGTCACAAAGTAGTTCGTGTCGGTGGCGCTGCTGGGACGCCACTGAATGACAGTGCCGCCGCCCGACACAGTGACGGCCTTCTTGCCTGTGTCGGTCAAGGTGTAATCGGCCCAATATTTGTTGGGATAGACCTTGGTGAGCTTCCAGTAGCCGCTTGTAATGCCCATTCCCAACCCCAGTTT
>JAJZVZ010000071.1 GCA_021846945.1 Acidobacteriota bacterium
CGTCTGCATCTCTCTTTAGTAGATTACTCGCAACCAAGGCTTCCCGGCGGGCACAGGATCCGTGGCTGATGTTTGGGCTTTCCCAGCGGCTTCGGCTGGGTTGGTGATGGGACAAGCGCAGGGGCGAACCCGGCTCCCGCGTTCGCGGCCAGGTTCGCGTCCTCCAGAACCAGCGGCCGTTGCAGCAGCATCTCCACCCGCGTACCAGAGGGGATATTCACATCCGCACCGCGCGTAAAAAGCGAAACCAGCCCCGCCGCGGCCAGCCCGCCTGCTACACCGGCAAGCCCTCCAGCAAGCGCATGTCCTGAACTCGCCCCTCCGATGGCTCCGATCGTGGCTCCGGTCGGAACCGCTATCTCAGCCGTTTTGCCGGCATGGCGTCCCTTATCGCCGGCCTGCTCTATCGTTCCCTCTCCATCCTTCTTCACCGACTGATCCTTCGCGCCCGGCAGGCTGTTCACCATCCCGGGAATCTCCACGACCGACCCGTTCGGAAAGATCATCGTAGTAAAGTGCATATCCAGTTGAGCCCGGCCCTTGACGCGCCCCGCGCGCTGTACGCGGTCAACCACCCCCTGCACGTAGACTCCGGCCGGGATCATCACCCGGTTTCCCACCACCACAGGAAAGATCGATGCAAGGTAAACACCGTCGCCAGGGGTGGCGCTCCGGGTGTCGATTGCGCTGCGCAACTCCAGCAGGACTTTAGTCCCCGCAGGAACTGTGTAGGTCTTGCTGGCCGGCGTCGCTGCCGGCGCAGTCTGTCCCGACGCCGTAGCGCCAGACACGGCCTGGCTGGCAGGTTGCGATGTTTGCGCAATCATCTCCGGCGCGCTCGCACTCGTCCATCCGAGCACGATCACAGCCATTACCCAGGCTCTTCCTGTTCCTTGCATCAGGCGCACCGGTTCCTCCGCCAACCTCCCTATACTTAACATAGACGGACGGTATGTTCCCCGGGATAGCTTCCTCGATATTCTCAGGCAAAATCAGAACCGCTATTTTCCGTGGGCACTCGCCGTGGCGCATTCCGGACCGGAACTCCCAACTGGCCGAGCCGGTCGCTGGGGGCCGCATATCCTGGCCGGAAAAAGGAGACCGGAGCATCCTGAGGCGTTGTATCACTAGACCGGAGACGGCCACCCGGTGGCTTGACTTTGCGGAATGACGAGGTCCATCGAGTCTGCGATTCAATAAGCCCCTGAAGAATGAACAACTCTTCATCTTGTAAAAGGCTCACGAAGAATCTTCCCAACCCGTCGAAAATCAAGTGCACGACTCAAAAACTAAAATCGGATATGAGGCTTCCCAATGCATCCTGCCACGCACCTTCGTCAAGCTCTTAAGAAAAACAAACTGATTATTGCTCCCGGGGCCATGGACTGCATTTCTGCCGCCGCAGTCGAACAAAATGGCTTTTCGGCTATCTATATGACTGGCATGGGCACCTCCGCAAGCCGTCTGGGCTTACCCGATTACGGGCTTGCGACCATGACGGAGATGGTTGCCAATGCCGCCGCAATGACAAAAGTAGTGAGTATTCCCATCATTGCCGACGCCGACACCGGCTACGGCAATGAGCTCAACATGACTCGCACCGTGATCGAATATGAGCGTGCCGGGGCCGCAGGCATCCATATTGAAGATCAGGTATCGCCCAAGAAATGCGGCCATCTGGATAAAAAACAGGTCATCTCGCGCAATGAGTTTGTCAGCAAAATCGCCGCTGCCGTCAGTGCCCGGACCAACCCTGATTTCGTTTTGATCGCGCGCACCGACGCCAACGCCGTCACCGGCTTCGATGACGCCATTGATCGCGCCAATGCCGCCCTGGATGCCGGAGCAGATATGGCCCTTGTCGAAGCGCCGGAGTCCGTCCAGCAGCTATTGAAAGTGCCCCAACTCGTCCACGGCCCGTGCGTGCTCAATATTCTCGTGGGCGGCAAGAGTCCGCTGCTCTCGTTTGATCAGATTAATGAAGCCGGATACCGGCTGGCGTTTCTCTCGGATGTACTGCTGGGTTCAGCCTTTGCCGCCTACGACACTGTGCTGAAACAGGTACAGGATGCCACCTGTTCGGTCACCGCGCTCAGCCTGCCTCATATCGCGCCGGCACGGGAGATATTTCGCCGTCTTGTCGCCGAACGATGGGATGCGCTGCGCAGCGCATAACAGCCGGCCTCAGCCATAGCGGCTCATTTCCATTCGCGTTAGGATGCAAATGAGAGATGAGCCGCCAAAGTACGACCTCAATACCGCCGTCATCCCCCCAGCGCGAACAGTTCGCCGAGGTGTATCGCGTGCTTGAAGAAGCCGTCGCCGCGCATGCCTTCCCCGGCTGCGCGTTCGGCGTGCTGGCCGGCAATACGGTGGCGCTGCAGGATGGGCTCGGCCACTTTACCTATGAGCAGGACTCGCCCGCCGTCACCGGAGAGACCGTCTACGACATCGCCAGCGTCACCAAGGTTGTGGCCACCACGGCCGCGGCTATGCTTCTCTATCAGCGCGGCCTGCTCGACCTGGAAGCGCCACTCGGCGACCTGTTGCCGGGTTTTGTAGTAGGCAGACCGGCAGGCGACCGGGCCCGCCGCGTCAGGCTGCACCACCTTTTGGCCCATAACTCAGGCCTGCCGGGCTACGTCGAGCTCTTCCGCAGCGCCGCCAGTCCGGCCGCACTCGTGCGCGCCTGCCTGCAGCTCCCCCTGCAAGCCGAACCGGGCACGCGGGCCGAGTACTCCGATCCGGGCTTCATCCTGCTCGGCAAAGCATTGGAAGTGGTCACGCGCGAGCACCTGGCCCCCTGGGTATACCGCGAGATCATTCTGCCGCTCGGAATGCGGGCAACAAGATTCTGCCCCCCGCCGTCAGCGCGACCCTCCATTCCACCCACCGAAGTGGACACCACATTCCGGCATCGCCGGATTCAGGGCGAGGTGCAGGATGAAAACGCCTGGGTTCTCAAGGGAGTCGCCGGACATGCCGGCCTATTCGCCAATGTGCCGGATCTGCTGCGCTTCGCGCTGGAGATCCTCCGGGCCGTCCACACCGGCAATGGCAATCAGGAAACCCCTTCCCTTTTTCATCCTGCAACTGTTGAGCTTTTCGCCCGGCGTCAAGGCCCCGAGGGCAGCTCGCGCGCGCTTGGCTGGGATACCCCGTCGCCGCCGTCCGCATCCGGCCACCTTTTTCCGCCGCATTCCATTGGTCATCTTGGCTTTAGCGGCTGTTCGCTCTGGATAGACCTCGATGCCGGCGTTGCCATTGTGCTGCTTACGAACCGGACCTGGCCCGGCCGGCATGAGGCGGAAAGCCAGTTGATCCGGACGGTAAGGCCCGCTTTTCATGACGCCGTCCGCCGGGCTTTGTGATGCGCCGCAATCTCCGTTCTACTATACTGGTGGGTGGGCCCGAGAATCTTGTCGACGTTGCGTAATTTCCCGTTACAATGAAATTCTGGGGGCTGATGCGATGCTAACTGGCACAGCAGTGCAATGGACAGAAAGCATTCATACAAACGATAACAAGTTCGATCAGTCATCTCTCCTTCACCAACTCATTACCGAGAGCCGAAATGACGCGTCACAAGGACTTGATACAAAGTCCGCAATTGAGATTGCGCGCATCATCAATCATGAGGATGCCAAGGTTCCCGGAGCAGTGAAAAGGGCGCTTCCCGAGATTGCCCAGGTGATCGACCAGGTGGCGCGCTGCCTGCGCGACGGTGGCCGTCTCATCTATGTGGGCGCGGGTTCCAGCGGACGCATTGCCGCTCTCGACGCCTCCGAATGTCCTCCAACGTATTCCACCGCGCCAGGTCAGGTGCAATACATCATGGCCGGTGGGCCGAAGGCTCTGGCCTCCGCCGTCGAGGTCAATGAGGACTCCGAGGAACTGGGCCAGCGCGACATCGCACGCCGCCGGCCTACTCGCAAAGACATCGTCATTGGAGTCTCCGCATCGGGACGCACCCCCTATGTGGTCGCAGCCGTGGCGTATGCCCGCGCCCGCGGAGCCCATACCGCCGCGGTGACCTGCAACAATGGAACTCCGCTGGCCGAAGCCGCCGATACCGCCATCGTCGCCGAGGTCGGTCCCGAGGTGATATCCGGCTCCACGCGCATGAAGGCCGGAAGCGCCCAGAAGATGATCCTGAACATGATCACTACCGGCGCCATGACGCGGCTGGGCTATGTGTACGAGAATCTGATGGTCAACGTGCACATGCAGAACTCGAAACTGGTGGAGCGCGGCATCCGCATTCTGATGACAGCCTGCAAGATTGACCGCGCCACTGCCGTCGAGACCATCAAAAGCGCCGGCCGCAGCGTACCCGTTGCCCTGGTGATGCTCAAGGCGAAAGTCGACAAGCCCGAAGCCGTACGCCGCCTCGCCAAGTCCGACGGCAACGTACGGCTGGCCATCGAAGACACCGTGCTGGAACTGTAGCTCGTCGCCTCACCCCGGTTCTCATCGCCGGCGCCGGTGTCTCATTCAGCGATTGCCTGACGGAAAAAAATTTCCCACGCGCTGAATCTGTGCGCCCACGCTCCGCAGCTTCTCTTCGATGCGCTCGTAGCCGCGATCCATGTGATAGATGCGGTCCACAATGGATTCTCCGTCGGCCACCAGCGCCGCCAGCACGAGCGATGCCGAGGCCCGCAGGTCCGAGCACATCACCGCGGCGGCCGAGAGCGGCGAAGGCCCCCGCACCGTAGCCGTGCTTCCATCCACTTTGATGTTGGCGCCCATACGCACCAGTTCCTGCACGTGCATGAAGCGGTTCTCGAAGATATTTTCTTTTACCAGACTGACGCCTTCGGCCTGCGTGGCAAGCGCCATGTACTGCGCCTGCATGTCAGTAGGGAAACCCGGGTATTCCTCAGTGGAAATATCGGCCGCGCGCAACTTGCCGCCGCCGCGCACCCGCACCGCATCCGGCCCCTGTATCTCCACGCGCGCGCCCGCCTCTTCGAGTTTGGCAATCACCGCGCCCAGGTGTGAAGGATCGCAGCCGGTAATGGTCAGATCGCCACCCGTCATCGCGCCCGCAATCAAATACGTGCCGGCTTCGATGCGGTCCGGGATGATCCGGTGACGCGCGCCATGGAGACGGCTGACGCCCTGTACCCGGATCGTCGAAGTTCCCGCGCCCTCAATCTTCGCGCCCATGGCGGTGAGCAGCGCGGCCAGGTCTGCAACCTCAGGCTCGCGCGCGCAATTCAGCATCTCCGTCTCGCCCTCGGCCAGCACCGCAGCCATCAGAAGATCCTCCGTGCCGGTCACGGTGATCTTGTCGAAAACCAGGCGTGTTCCCCGCAGTCGCTCCGCGCGCGCCTCCAGGTAGCCGTGCTCTTGAGCGATGGTTGCGCCCATCTTCTCCAGGCCCTTGATGTGCAGGTCGATGGGCCTGCCGCCGATAGCGCAGCCACCCGGCATGGCCACGCGCGCCATTCCGGCGCGCGCGATCAGCGGACCCAGCACCAGCGAACTGGCGCGCATCGTCTTCACAATTTCGTACTTGGCCAAAGGATCGGAGAGCGTGTGGCAGCAGATTGTGGTGCGGTCGCGTGCCTCGCCTTCGCGCAGCTCCACCACCGCGCCCATCGATGCCAGCAACCGGCGCTCGGTCTCGATGTCGCGCACCTGCGGAATGTTTTCGAGCGTGATCTCGTCCTCGGTCAGGATCGCCGCCGCCATGCAAGGCAGCGCCGAGTTCTTTGCACCCGATATGCGGATGGTGCCCCCCAGAGGATTGCCCCCGCGAATCACGAACTTATCCATGAATTTCGAGAAACTCCTTTAAGTGTGCGCGGGGTTGGCCGGCCCGCCCGCTCCCGACGCCCTGGTGCCGTGTCCGTAGATTCTTTGGCCTCGTGGGTCTCATCCGCCCGGCGGACGAGACCCAGGGCACCCAGGACCGAGGGTTCGATACAAGATCATGTGGACATGGCACCAGGTCCTATGACCGCTGAAAGATGTATCAAGCCGGGGTGTCTGACTTCAAGATGCAAAAACGTGCTGTCAGCAACCCGGCATCAATTAGTAGGAACGCATGGGTGAGGCATCGCCGGTCATCGCTCTCTCAGCACGTCTCTCCGCTACCCGGTTATTCCGACGCAAACCCGGCACGCATCACATGGGCGCCAGGTTTCCTTCCGCATCGAACTGCATCTCGCGCGCTTCTCCGGCGATGCTCACTCCCGGATGCCCTGCCAGCAACTCCGCACAACATGCCGACATCTGGATGCGCTCCAGGCTTAGAGTATTGGCAATCCGCACCACCCTCAGCTTCTCCGGATGCAAGGTGGCAAGCGTGGAGATCGCAACAGAGATCGTCTCGCGGTCCGAATCATAGTAAATGGGGATCTTCGCGCCCTGCACGCTCGTGGACGTAATCGCATTCACGTAGGTGTATTGCATGTCGAGCGCCTTGACGGTCCGCGTCGTGGTGAAATCCGCCATCCCCAGGCCAATGCCGTTGCCCTTTGTGGCGCGGGTAAGATTGCGCACAAAGATGCGGTAGATCATCGGCGAGCGCGCAGGATCAGGCCGCAATGCGGAAGAGTAGCCGACGATTTCCCGGCCAATCACATTGGTGTCCATGCCGGTTCCGCTGATCTCTTTGCCGATTTCGTCCACAATCAGCAGATCGATTTCACCCAGCGGCAGCCGCGGCATCAATCCGCGAGCCCTCTCCAGCAGAAGCGCCTCTTCGGCGGGAATATTCTCCTGCTTCAGAACATGCACTTCAGCGGTCTGGTGATGCTGATCCTCGACGATGGCAACGCCGCACAGGACCTTCACAGAACCCAGGATCGTCTTAGCAAATTCAGGAATGACCCGCGCCAGGCCTACATGCGCTGCCACCCTGTGCGCGTTGGCCGCGCCGGCCTGCTTGCCATAGCCAATGGCCAGCATTTTCTGAATGCCGCTGCCCAGATTTCCCCGGAAATCCGTATGCGGCTTCACGCGGTTGACCGGAACCACGGCATCCGCTTCCAGCGCCGGAACACTGAAAAAAACGTCCTCGCCGTCGAGAGCCTGGCCAATCTTGCGCACTTCCATGCTGGCCTGGATGGGCACGCCCATGCTTTCCGCGGTAATCCCGTATCCCGCGAGGACTTTCGACTGGCCTTCCGGCGTGGCCCCGCCGTGGCTGCCCATTGCCGGAATCACAAAAGGCTTGGCGCCCGCCGCCAGCAGCACATCCACCGTCGCCTTCACAATTTCCTTCAGATTGCTGATGCCGCGGCTGCCTGCGCCGACAGCAACCCTCATCCCCGGCGTGATCCTTGCACGCACGCCTGATTGCGCGAACTGCTCTTCCAGCAAACGCGGGAAATCCAGTTGCTTCGACTTCGGATAACTCTGCCGTACTTCCATCATCTTGGGAATAAACTCATTCATAGCCATTACCGGGCCCTGGTTCTTGCTAAAATCAGGCTCCCATCTCCTCCATCCACTCACTCGAATCCTACACGGAAAGCCGGGTCACTTGCATAGGCGATAATGATCTCTCAAGGAGAACTTCCCCATGTCCGAACCAACTATCGCTCAAAAAGGTCCATACGCCGTGCAGGTGGAAGCCGGCAAAAGCTATCACTGGTGCGCCTGCGGGCGCAGCGCCAAACAGCCCTTCTGCGACGGCAGCCACAAGGGCAGCGAATTCACGCCCGTCCGGTTTGAAGCCAGCTCCTCCGGTACCGTCTACCTTTGCGGCTGCAAGCACACCGGCAACCGCCCTTACTGCGACGGCACCCACTCCACGCTGTAACCCGCCGGACGCAACCGACGCACAATCCGCAACTCCGCGCCTGCACGCATCGGCCTTCAGTCTGCTAAGATCGCGCTGGCGCGGATTTCCTTTTTTCCGGCGCTCGAAAAGACTATGCCCCGGATCAGGAATCTCCGCTGGTGGATCGCGGCGCTTCTCGCCCTGGCCACGGCTCTCAGCTATCTCGACCGCCAGGCCTTCTCTGTCGCCATCACGGCAATCCAGAAAACCTTCCCCGTCTCCGATCAGCAGTTTGCCGACCTGCAGATGCTCTTTCTCCTCGCCTACACACTGATGTACGCAGGCGGGGGAAAGATTGTGGATGTGCTGGGGACGCGCCTCGGCTATACCTTCATGATCCTGTGGTGGTCGGCGGCCACCGTCCTGCATGGGATCGTCTCCAGTGTCTTCGGCCTGGGAGCAGCGCGCTTTCTGCTCGGCTTTGGCGAGGGCGGCGGTTTTCCCTGCTCCGCAAAAGCGATCTCGGAGTGGTTCCCGCCGGAAGACCGCTCGCTTGCCTTCGGCATCAGCACCACCGGTACCAGCATTGGTTCAGTGATAGCTCCGCCGCTGATTGCCCTGATCATCGTGGAGTTGAGTTGGCGGTGGGCCTTCTTCCTTACCGGCGCGGTGGGCCTGGTTTGGGCGCTCGTCTGGTGGCTGTTCTACGAGCGCCCCGAAAGACAGCGCCACATCACCCCGGACGAGTTGCACCACATCCAGAACGCCCTCGCGGCAGCGAAAGACGGGCGCGGCGCCGTGCGCATCTCGTGGGCGAGCCTCTTCCGTTACCGGCAGGTCTGGGCCCTTATGCTGGCCAAGTTCTTCACGGACGCTGCCTGGTACTTCTTCGCGTTCTGGCTGCCCAAGTATCTGGCCGACATGCGCCATCTGAACATTCGCGAGATCGGCTATTATGCCTGGATTCCCTACGCATTAGCCGGCGTCGGCAGCCTTTCGGGGGGCTGGTTCAGCAGCGCGCTCATCCGCCGCCACGTGAGCATCGACCACTCCCGCAAGATCGCCATGGGCCTCAGCGCGGCCCTCATGCCGGTCTCGCTGCTCATCACGGAATCGCCCCTGCGCCTGACGATTGTCTTCTTCAGCATGGCCCTCTTCGGCCATCAGTTCTGGTCGACGATTCTGCAAACCCTGGCAGCGGATCTCTTCCCGTCCTCAGTGGTCGGTTCCGTCGCCGGCCTGATGGGAGCTGTCGGCTCCTTCGGTGGGGTAGTCTTCGCCTGGATCGTCGGCGTGATTCTGACGCACTTTCACGGCTACTCCATGATCTTTCTGGCGGCAGGACTGTTTCACCCCATCTCGTTTCTGCTCGTGCTTCTGCTGATCCCGCGCATTGCGCTCGTCACGCCCCACGCTGCCACGCCCTAGCCGAGCAGTCCGAACCGCGTTTTCTGCCGTGGAATAGAAGGCAGGGCCTGAACTGCAGAGATCGAGCGCTCCTGCACAACTATTTCCTTCCAACGGTCAAAGCCTTCGCATAAACGAGCGCCGCTCGCCGCGGCCCGTAATAGCTGTCTTCCCTGCCCTGCCGCCAATAACCGTGCGCCTCGTAAAACCGGATCGCACCACTGTTGCTCTCGTCCACATGAAGCCAGATCTCCCGCATCCCTGACGCGCTTGCCGACTCCTCCAGACGGCGCAACAATTCACCGCCGGCGCCGCGGCCGCGCATCGCGGGCAGCACCTCAATAGTCTCGATATAGGCAGTGCCGCCAGCTTCGGCTTCCCACTCCACAATGGCGAATCCAGCCATGCGGCTGTCCTCTTCGGCGATCCAGGTCGCGCCGGTCGCGCTCCCCACCAGCCGCAGCATAAAGTTGCGGGCGAACCGCAGAGGAGGCTGAAAGCACACCTCCTCGATGGCATAAAGCTCTGCGAAATCCTCAGGTTTGTAGAGGCGATAAAGCACAGCCCCACTCTACCGCACCGCAGACGAAACGGATAGAACACGGCCGGCGCCGGCAGATGCGGGGCTCAGCTAACGATTGGCAACTGTCATCACGCCACGGCCGAACGCAGAGTAACGGCCTTCGTCGTAATGGTCAGTTGCGCCGCAGCAAGCCCGTCGCGGCTGGTTGCCTGCACCTCGATCGTCCCCGCCGTCTTGGTCGATTGCAGAATCACCTGCGCCAGTCCATTAAAGAGCGACCGCCGCGGCTCCTTGTCGCTCTCCTGGCAGTTGGGATCGCCATTACCTACGCCGATCAGCGCGCCCTCGCCGGAAACCTTGAAGTTGATCATCTGGTTTGCGGTCGGCACCAGACGGCCTTCCTTGTCGAGAGCCTCGACCCTCACAATCGCCAGATCCTCTCCGTCCGCATTGATCTCCGTACGGTCGGCCGTCAGCCGGATAGTGGTTGCCGGCCCCGTGGTTTCGCGCTTCTCGGTCAACACCACCTTGCCGCCCTTGTAACCACGCGCCTCAATTGCGCCCGGCTCGTAGCGTGCCTTCCACTCCAGGTGCCCGAGGTGCGGCACGGATTTCTTGCCCAGGCTCTTGCCGTTCACCAGCAACTCCACCTCCTCCAGATTTGAATGCACCCATACCGGAATCTCATCGCCTTCCCTGCCCTCGAAGTTCCAGTGAGGAAACACGTGCAGCGACGGCCCCTTGCCCCACCACGCTCTGTAGTAAAAGAAGTTGTCCTTCGGATAACCGCACGTGTCCACGATGCCGAACTGCGAGCTGATCGAGGGCCAGCCGTAAGGCGTGGGCTCGCCGCGATAGTCGAAGCCGGTCCATGCAAAACCGCCCGCCTCCCACTCGCGCGTACCGTAAAACTGCCACCACGTCTCCGCGGTCTCACCCCAATTGGGGGCATTCACGTCATAGGCGCTGAGAATATTGCGCAACGGATCGGTGGTGTATTCCCCGCGCGTGGTGATGGCGCTGGAGGTCTCCGAGCCGAAGATCGGCCGCGCCGGATGCTCCTTATGGAAGCGGTCGGGGAAATCCAGATGATAGTTAAAACCGATAATATCCAGTGCATCGGAGACGCCCTGCTCGTTGTTGCCGTTCACCGCCGCCGAGACGACGCGCGTCGGGTCCAGCTCATGGCAACGCCGTACCATGGCCGCGCCGATCTTCGCTCCCTGCTCGGCCATCTGGTATTGCAGTTCATTTTCTTCGTTCCCGATTGACCAGATAATGATCGACGGCGAATTGCGATAGCGCTTGACCATGGCATCGAGTTGCGCCAGACCCTCGGGGCTGGAACTCATCTGCCGCGTCTCGCACATCATCATCATGCCCATACGATCGCAGGCATCCACCCACTCCGGCGTAGGCATGTTGTGCGAAGTGCGCACGGCATTGCAGCCCATGGAGCGCAGCACGCCCAGCCGGAACCACTGCAACCGGTCAGGCACGGCCGCACCCACACCCGCATGATCCTGATGGTTGCAGGTGCCCTGAATCTTCACATGCTTGCCATTCAGGAAAAAGCCCTTGTTGGCATCGAAGTGCGCCGTGCGCACGCCAAAGCTCACCTGTTCGGCATCACGCTCCGTGCCGTTCGCCGTCACGGTCACAATGGCCGTATACAAATGCGGTTCCTCCACTGACCACAACGCCGGATTGGAAAGCCGGGCAGTGGCCGCGAAGTGCGCGGAGCCGTCTACTGCAATCTGCTGCGCCGGGGCCTCGGCCGTAGCAACAGTCTTGCCACCTGCATCCAGAATCTTCCAGCTCACACCCGCGTTCTCAGCCTGCTTCCCCTGGTTCTCCACCACAGTATCCAGGGTCAGGGTTGCCGAGTTGCCATTCACTTCCGAACGCACCGTGCTCTCCCAGTTGCCCAGGTGGAGCGGGTCGAATTTTGTCAACCACACATGCCGGTAAATGCCGGCGCCCTCGTAGAACCATCCATCGCCAAAGCTCGCGTCCACGCGCGCCATAATGCAATTCTTCGCGCCGACGGCGAGAAAGTCGGTCAGGTCAAAGCAGAAAGGCGCATAGCCGTTGTCATTACGGCCCACAAAGCACCCATTCACAAAAATCAGTACGTCGCGGAAGGCTCCGTCGAACTCAACCCAGACACGCCGCCCCTGGTCGCTGGCCGGGATCTCGAATTCCCGCCGGTACCATCCCACGCTGGTCTCCGGATAGCGCCGCCCGACCGGCTTATATCCGTGCGATTTCTGCTCCTCGTCCCACACAAAGGGCAGTTCCACCGCCCAGTCATGCGGCAGGTTCAATGTGCGCCACTTGGAGTCGTCATACCCGACCTTGGCAAAATGAAAAGTCCCCATCTTGGCAAAATCTCCCTGCCCCGTGCCAAAGCCAAGATCTTTGGAGGGGTGCCAGCCATTGCCAAGCTGGAATTTCCAGCCGAAGTCAAACAGCAGCTTTTCGCGTGGCGCAACCGCGGGCAGCGCCTCGGCCGAGCCGCTCTCTGGAGCGCCCTGGGGCAGTGAGCCATTCAGCGCCCAGGACGAACGCGGCATCAGAGAAGAAGCGGAAAGCGCCAATCCAGAGCAGAGCAGATCGCGGCGGGAGAATCCAGGCATGGATAAGACCTCGTTCGCATAAGATTTCGCCACGGGAAAGAGTTCGTCCAGCAGCGAGTCGCCTGCAACTATAAACCAGCGAACATGTGGCAGTAAACGCTTTCACTCCACCCGGAACGTTTCCTCCGCGGGCGATTGGGCAGAATCAATCCATCATCCGATTTGTGCCTCTGCACGGCAAGGTAAGCTCAGCCCGCAATATGTTAAAGTCAAACAGGTAGACCACCCTCAGGAGAGATGGCCGAGTGGTTGAAGGCGCACGCTTGGAAAGCGTGTTTAGGGGAAACTCTAACGTGGGTTCGAATCCCACTCTCTCCGCCAGCTTTCTAAACAAATTCCTGATTTTAAATCAAATATCTGAATATGAATAACTTGCATTTTGGGAAGCGAGTGCGCCCAGTGCGCTCTGTGAGCCCTAGTAGGCGGTGTGAGGCTCATTTACATTACTAAAAGGCGACCGCATTACTAAGCTTGATGTGGGCGTGACGCACAGCCGCCTACGAGATTAGGAATCGGTGTCATACTGATCAGCTGGCAATTTCCAGATGAAAGAGAATCATCATGGACGCGAAAGAGAACACCGACTACCCAACGGAAGAGCAGATGGACGAATTGTTAACAGCTTTGGAGAAGGACGACCCGGAGGAGATCAAGGCAGTTCTCCGAAAGAGGCAGCAGGAGCGCGGACAGCCCAGAGATGGCGGGCCGGACGACCATTCCGCAAATCCGGAGGCAACAAGCCATGTGCCGGAGCACGCGTTGCAGATCAATCAAACTTACCCAACGCGGGGACAACTGGCGGACGTTCTGGAAGCCCACAAGAAGGGCGGCGAGGCAGGAATCCTAGCCTACCTGAAAAAGAAGCGGGCAGAACGGGAATCAGGGCCGAAGGCAGAGAAGTAGGTAACCTCATCGCTGCGTGAACGAGTTGGCCGCCGCCAGTTGGGTTACGAGAAGACAAAATCACAATAAGTGCTTTAGAATCAGTCAACCAGAGGTCAGTTCTTACGCATTTTTTGCTCTTATTGGCGGCTTAATTCCTATCGAATCAGATACCTAGAACGCTGCATTTTCAGCGGCTTATCGCCTACGTCCATTTAACTCGCCGAGACTTCGGCAGATGCCACGCAGCCAGTTTTCAGAATCATTGCGAGAATGAATGATTCTCCTGTAACGCCCATGCTGTCCGCTGCGAATCTCCGCCCTTGATAAGGAGATCATCGATTTCCAGCGTTTCCCTAAGACATACGTTGCATTATTCGTGATCGGGCATTCCAATACGACACTGTCGTGGTTCAAAAACTCAAATACAACATAGCCAAGCCACGAATCTTCTCCCACATGGCATCGTCCGGGGTTCAATGTTTCTATTGCCTTGATGCGCGAGAGATCGAACTTACTCTGTCCGGCGCGGCTGGACTCTCTGGATATCCTCTTGTAATGTTCAAGCACCTGATCAATACTCCACTCGCCTGGAGGAAGGAGCTTGAAGGGGAAGCGGGTGCCATCAGTGTGACATCTGAGAAGATGATCTTGCAATTCAGAGAACGAACCGTTCCAAGGACATCCTGGTTTTGTACACCAAATAGTTGTCGTCTGAACTGGTGACGGAACAAGAGGCGGTGGGCTTACTGTAGTTTGCTTCGGGGGAAGGGCCGGAGCCTTGGGAGGCGCAGGCGTTAGGGTCCCGATTGAAGTTTTCTGTACTGAGACACTTTCTTGGTCACACCAAGACCTGTAATGAAGTCCGCCTTGATGGGCCTGAAAGGCTTGCTTTGCCCTTTCCTGGCTTGTATTAGCATTTGCCAGAATTTCTAAGCAAATTGGGCACATCCAAGGCAATGTAGAAAGTTCAGGTCCATCATTCTGCATCGATAGGTCCCATTCGTCTGGAGACAGCAAGACCACTGAACGAGGAGAGAGAAAAATTGCTTGATCCATACGATAGTGTGGATGTGCTTTTCAGCTTATCCCCACGATAGTATGGATGGCAAGGGACGTCTGCGTTGCGCTCGGAGAGAGGATTCGACAACTGCGCTTAGAGCGTGGTTGGCGGTAGATCGACCTTGCCGAAGAGACGGGAATGCACGAAGACTACGTGTCGGACCTGGAGCTGTACGCGCCGGAGCAAAAATAGACCACGTTACGCCGCGGGAGCGGTGCAACGTGGCGGAGTAAAAGTAACCCACCGCCGCATTCTGGTTTCACGGACAACGAGGGCCTTCGGAGATAACGAACCAGGTTCGCAGCCGGGTTCGGCGCCGACGAGGAGGTGTCTTCCGTCATCCTCGGCGCCGTAGTGGTGGGTTAGGGACTGGAGCCGGAAGAGTATCCGGGCATGGCTGTCGTGGTTTGCGCCATGGCGCTGGCGATCTCCTCGCCGATGAAGAGCGGTCGGCCCGGTGCCGAAATCGAAGCCAGCCCGGTGGAACGGGAGTCGTAAAGCTCACACCCGCATTTCCTATTCTGTGCTACACTTCCGCCAGATTCAGCCCATATGGGAAGGCAGCCGTGGTATTCCGTTCGCTCCACGCTTCGCCACGCAATCGGTTCTCTTCCCGGGAGCCCGCTGTCCTGCTGTGCAATTCTGCTTTCATCCTCTCAATCGAAGGGAATCTTCGTCCCCACCGGATGCCTGAAGGCAGTTTTACGCCTCCGAAGGTGTATCGCGCACTACCGTTCCCTCCGCACCGGATCTTCCTCCGGAGAAGATCCTCCGCTCCAGCCTGCTGCCCACCGCTCCAGAATCCGGAAAATGCCGTGCCCTCGCGCCACATCTGCCCAAGGAAAGGATGAAGTTATGACCACGCCTCCAACCCTCCTCATCCTGGCTGCCGGCATGGGCAGCCGTTACGACGGCGGCCTCAAGATTGATGATCCCGTTGGTCCCGGCGGCGAAACCATCATGGACTACTCCATCTATGACGCGCATCGCGCCGGCTTCGGCAAGATCGTGTTCCTTATCCGCAGAGCCACGGAGGAGCGCTTCAGAGAGATCATCGGCACGCGCATTATCAGCCACGTCCACGTCAAATTTGTCTACCAGGAACTCACCAACATTCCCGCTGGATTCCGTGTCCCGCGCGGCCGCACCAAGCCCTGGGGGACAACCCACGCCATTCTCTCGGCCGCATCCGCCATTCATGAACCCTTCGCGGTGATCAATGTGGATGATTTCTACGGATCGGAGAGCTTCCGTGGTCTTGCCCACCATCTGCAATCCGGAGCAACGGACTACGCGGTGGTTGGCTACGTGCTGCGGAATACCCTTTTTGACATCGGCAGCGCCGCACGAGGAATCTGCCGGATCAGCCCCAACGGCTTTCTGGAAAATATCATGGAACTTAAAAATGTGGAGCTGGATGGCGGCCGCGCCCGAAATGTGGATGCGGATGGGCAGGAAACGCGGCTTCAGGGAGACGAGATCGTTTCCATGAACATGTGGGGATTCACGCCCCAGGTCTTCGACCAGCTGCAAGATAACTTCGAGCAGTTTCTTCGAGAAAATGGAGCAGACACCAGGTCGGAATGCTACATACCAAACACGATCAATGACCTCATCCGCGAAGGCCGCGCGCGCGTAAAGGTCCTGAGCTGCTGCGAGTCCTGGTTCGGAGTTACCTACCGCGAAGACCACACACGCGCTGTGGCAAACATGCGCCGGCTGGTCGAGTCCGGCTACTACCCCAGAAAGCTCTGGTGACGCGGCAAACTGCACACAGCGCTGGCCTATTTGGTCTCCGGCGGCACGCAAGCATCTGCATCGCAATCGTAAGACGATCGATTTGCCTATGTCCGGAACCTGGATTCACGCGCAATCTTGCTCTCCGCGGGCGTCGCACTCTTTCAAGCGTTCTCGCACAAAAATTCACATCCGCGCAAACATCGCTTATGCTGGAAACACATCCTTGTTGCTTCGGCACGCCACACACTTTTACCCATGAATTCTGTCGTTTTAACGGTCGACGATTTACGGGAGCAGTATCTCCGGGAGATGACGCTTGTCCGCCAGACCTGTGAGCGCACGGGAGATGGCACTGCGGCCATCCGCCGCCGATCCGCGGTCGTGGACCGTATCCTCATTGAAATGTGGCGCCGGGCCTTTGCCGGTAACCCTACGCAACATGCCTGCCTGCTCGCTCTGGGCGGCTATGGCCGCAAGGATCTCTTCCCGCATTCCGACATCGACGTTCTCTTCGCCTTTGCCGACGACAAGACCGAGCAGCAGGCCAAGGAAGCCGTCCGCGCCATCATTCAGGGCATGTGGGACATCGGACTCCGCGCCAGTCCCACCTCACGCACGCTGAAAGAAGCGGGGCGCTTCGACCCGGACAACCTCGAATTCACGCTCGCCACTCTCGAGCGGCGTTTTCTGGCAGGGCAGTTTCCGCTCTATCAGCAGCTTCACCAAAGTATCCTTCCCGGCCTGGTTCTCAGCGAGTGGAACTCCATCACGCAAAAACTGGGCGAGATCGCCCGTGCCCGCCACGCGAAATACGGCAACACCATCTTTCACCTGGAGCCCAACCTCAAGGAGTGTCCCGGTGGCCTGCGCGATTATCACCTTGCCGTCTGGTTTGCGCTCCTCTTCCACCTGAAAGAAACCAAGGAGTGGCCGCGGCAACGGGGCGGTGTCTTCCAAAGCGCGCGCGGCGACGCGGAGGCAGCCTTCGACTTTCTGGCGGCGGCTCGCTGTTTTCTCCACTTCCGCCACGGCCGTGACGACAATATCCTCGACTGGCAATCTCAGGATGAAGCAGCAGCTCTTTCGATCGGCCTGGAAACACGCGGAACCGCGGATCCCTCCTACTGGATGCGGACTTACTACCGCCATGCCCGCGTTATCTACCGCCGCGCCGCCCTGCTCATGGAGCATCTTCCCGCACCGGTGAGCTTCTACCGCCAGTTCCGGCGGCGCCGTACTCCCATCGCCGGCACCGGCTTCCTCCTCGACCAGGGCCGCATTGACATCCAGCCCGGCGCCCAGTTCAACGACACTGCCGCCATTCTGGGCATCTTCTCCCTGATGGCCACGCATGGCTACACGCTCTCGCAGGCTGCCGAAGACCGCATCGCCGACGCGCTTCCCGTCCTCGCCATCCGTGTCCCGGAGGGTGCCTATCTCTGGAATGCGCTGCGCGAAGTGTTGATCGGCCCGCACGCGGCGCACGCCCTCAGGACCATGCACGCGCTGGGCGTACTTGAAATGCTCATCCCTGAATTCCACGGCATTGATGCGCTGGTCATACGCGACAGCTACCACCGATACACCGTGGACGAGCATACCTTCCTCGCCATCGACAACGTACATGGCCTGCGCCAGCCTGCCAACGAACACGAGAAGCGCCTCGCCCAGCTTCTTCCGGAAATTGAACGCCTCGATCTCTTCCTGCTATCCCTCTTGCTCCACGACATCGGCAAGGCGCGCCGCACCGGCGAGCACGCCAACCAGAGTGTCGAACTGGCCGACAGTTTCCTCGCGCGCCTCGATTTCGATGCCGAAGAGCGCGAGTCCGTTCTGAAGTTGATCCGTCTCCATCTGGAGATGTCCGCAGCCATGCGGCGCGACATCTTCGATCATGAAAATGTGCGCGGCTTTGCGGAGAAAATCGCCAGTCCCCAGATTCTCAAGATGCTCACCATCATGACCTTCGCCGACATCAAGGCCGTCAATCCCGACGCCCTGACGCCATGGAAAGCCGAAAATCTGTGGCAGTTCTACATGTCCACGGCCAATTTCATGGACCGCTCGGTCGACGAAGCCCGCTATCACGCCGCCATCGATCCCACCCTGCTCAACCGCATCCGGTCCATGGTACCGGCAGACCAGTACGAAGACCTCAAGCAATTCCTCGAAGGCCTGCCGCAGCGCTACCTGCAGACCCGCCTGCCCGAGCAGATCCGGAATCACTTCCAGATGGCCCTCAATCTCGACCAGGACTCCGTCCAGCTCGACCTTCGGCCATCCCGCCAGCTCTTCGACCTCACTGTCATCACCCGTGACCGCACCGGGCTCTTTGCCGATGTTGCCGGCGCTCTGGCCGCGTGGGGCATGAATATCGTCCGCGCCGGCGCATACTCCAACGACGCCGGCGTCATCGTTGACAGCTTCCACTTCACCGATGCATTCCGCACCATCGAGCTCAATCCCAGCGAGAAAGAGCGCTTTCTCCAGAATATCCACGATGTGGTCATGCAAAAGGTCTCCGTGGAGCAGCTTCTCGAGAGCCGCAGCCACCTGAACCACCCCGGCAACATCAAGGTTGAAGTTGCCACCCGCCTCGACTTTGACGCCGAGTCCTCCACGCACTCCACGCTGCTCCAGGTCATTGCACAGGATCTTCCCGGCCTTCTCCGCCAGATCGCTCTCACCCTCAGCACCCACCAGTGCAACATCAAGGTTGCCCTGATCGATACTGAAGGCGAAACCGCCATCGACGTTTTCTACCTCACCAGCCACGGTGAAAAGCTCACACCTGAAGTCCAGCGATCGCTCACCGCGGCGCTCACCGCCGCCCTCGATTCGATGCGTGTCTCGGCCTGATCGCGAATGGCTTGCTCCACACTCTCAAAAAAACAACACGGATGACCTTTCAAGCCCGCGCAAAGATCATGCGAGGTGACGTGATAATCTGATCGGCGACGTTCTATCGCGGCGCGATCGCTCGTTTGCAAGGCTCGATTGCGGCATCCCACATATCACTGCCCCTCCATCATTCAGGAAACCTATGCTCCTCACTCGCCGCAATTTCCTCGAACGTACGCTGAAGATTTCCGCGGGATTTCCGCTCGCCTCGGCGACTCGCGGATTTGCCGGAACCGCACCGCTCCTTACGCTGAGGCAGGGTAAGGGAGCTCCGGTACGCATGCCAGCCAACTTCACCGGGCTCGGCTACGAGATGTCCTCGGTTGCGCGGCTTGGCCTGCTGAGCGCCGGCAACGATCGCTACGTGCGGCTCGTCAAAGGGATGGGAACCGATGGAGTGCTGCGCGTTGGCGGCATCGTCTCGGACTACACGCGCTATGAGCCAGACGGCAAGATCGTGGCCCAGCCGCTCGACACGGTCATCACCAGCGCCAGCCTGCGGCAGTTCGGGGATTTTCTTTCAACCATCGGTTGGAGCGCCATCTGGACCCTGAACTTCGCGCAGGGCAGCATTGAAGATGCAGTCAAGGAGGCGCGCGCTGTCATGGAAGTGCTCGGCCCGCATCTGCTGGCATTTGAAATCGGGAATGAGGTCGAGAACTTCGCTCGCGGCCACAAGCCATTCAAACCCTTCCGTAAGGCGCCTTACACCTACGAGACCTACCGCACCGAATACCACCAATGGCATGCCGCCATTGTGAATGCGGTTCCGCAGGCGCGTTTCGCCGCTCCAGATACCGCCGCTTCCGTCGCATGGGTTGAGCGCATGGCAAAGGACGCTAAAGGCGATGTGCAGCTGCTTACGACCCATTACTACCGTAATGGCCAGGCTCGCGGCACGATGGACCAATTGCTCTATCCCGATCCGCGGCTGAAGGACATCCTGATTCGCCTGCGCGCCGCCTCTGAACAAAGCGGCATCCCCTGGCGCATGTGTGAAACCAATTCCTTCTCCGGTGGAGGTCATCCCGGCATCAGCGACACCTTCGCAGGCGCTCTGTGGACGCTGGATTTCATGCTGCTGCTGGCAGCGTACGGGTGCTCGGGCGTCAATATCGAAACCGGCGTGAATCAGCTTGGCTTTGTCAGCTCCTACTCACCCATCCAGGACAACGGTAAAGGGATCAACTCGGCGGGCGCACCCTACTACGGCATGCTGGCGTTCGCTCAGGCGCGGACGGGCTCTCCTGAAATTCTGCCGCTGGACTTTGATGCGCAGGGCGTCAACCTGACCGCATACCTGCTGGGCGCGTCAGGAAAACCGCGCACTCTGGTCATCGTCAACAAAGACCCCGCGCTGGATGCACGGATCTCCATCCGGAAGCTGGCGCTGGGCAATCTCGCGGGGCTGCGTTTGATTGCTCCCGCCTCGGACAGCAAAACCGGCATCACCTTCGGCGGAGCCTCGGTCAGCCCGGAAGGACAATGGCGGCCAGCAAAAGAAGAACGCATTCGCAATGCAATGCTCGACGTACCCCGCATGAGCGCGGTTGTGCTGCGTCCGGCTTCGGGAAGCACCCGTGCCTGAAGTGAGTCGACTCCGCAGCTGAAGTTTTCATGTATCCAGTGGATTTCCAGTTGACGAGGGTTTCATCCTCGCCTAATGTTTTTTGCGCAATGGACAATGCGCATCAGAACGCGATGAAAAGAAGCCGACAGCCTGAACTGCCGGAATCATCCACCCGCAACGCAGCTCCGTCCGTCAAGAACCGGCGGGAGTTCCTGCTGATGTCGGCAGGCCTGATCGCCTCCGTCAACGCCGTGGCGGCAAAGCCGTCGGCTCTGCTTTCGTTTGTCTGTTCGCCGCACAATGACCTGTACCGCGCGCTGAAGACAAAAGCGCGAATCTTCCCGAACGCCGCAGCCGCCTTACAGGCAGCTCCAACGAATACAGGAGTGCTGATTCTCGCGGATGAATACCCCCAGGTCCGCACGCCGTTTGATGCGGCTCTGGCCGGCGCGGCGCGCCAGAAGGCATTACGGATCTACGTGGAGTATCCCGCATGGTTGCCGCAACAATTGCCGCAACAGGCGGGCGCGCCGGTTCTCGCATCCCATTGGGAGCGCGGAGTGATCTCCTCAACCTGGTTCGAGCCGGGCCTGGCTTCCATGCGGCTCCTCACCATCAATGAGTGCCATTATGTGCCCGCAACCGCGCCAAATGCTGATATTGTCCTGGGCCGGGTGGCTGGCTTTCAGACCGCTGTCTACGGGCTCTCGGATGTCGAAGCTCATCCAATTCTCTTCAGGCCCTCGGACTCCCTCATGGTCGCGTCCACAAAGCTGAGCCAGTTTCTCACCGCGCGTTATGGCCCGTCAGAGGCTTGGATCGCGGTCTGGAAGAGAATTCTTGAATGGCTGTGCCGCGGCAATGAATCCATTCCCTTCTCTGCCCGCGCCACGGTTTTTCCGTCCTTCAGCGCCGGTGAGCGGTTACCCGTTCATGCGGAAGACGCCGCCTTCCGCCGCGGCGTGGCCTGGTACGCAAATGCGCGGTTGCTGGTGGCGCCGCAGTGGGAAGCTGCCACTGAAAAGGCTTTGCAGCGCACTGAAAGCGTCGGTCCCGCTCCCAGCCAGCAATGGCCGGCGGGAGACGGCCGGCTCGGCCTGCTCGAAGGCTTCAGCTCATCCATCAATCTCAACGGTTCGCAGCCCGTGCGCTGGGTGTTGCGAAGCGACTGCAACGGCGAGTCGTCGTTCGCCTTCGCTCTTGCCGGTGGCAAACAGGGTTCGGAGCGCCGTGTTGCCGCCAATCTGGTCGACTTCATCTTTTCCAACCCCATGCTGGCGGGCCTCGCGCGCGCCAATCCCTCCAGCCCATCTTTCGGGCTCCTCAACTGGGATACGCAACATGAGGATGGCGCCTATTACGGCGACGACAACGCGCGATGCCTGCTGGGAGTCATCGGAACCGCCGCCGTTCTCGGCGTAAGCCGGTGGGATGCGCGTATTCTGAGCTGCATCCTCGGAAACTTCCGCACCACCGGTCCGTTTGGCTTCCGAGGCAACCGCATCAATGAGTCGGACCTCGCAAAAAACGGCTGGCGGCACTACTACAATCTTCCGCGGACCAACTTTGCCCCGCATTACGAAGCGTTTCTCTGGGCAATGTACTTATGGGCCTACGACAAGACCCGCTATCGCCCGCTTCTTGATCGCGCCAAACTGGCAATCCGCGCCACCATGGAAGCCTATCCTCAAAACTGGCATTGGACCAACGGCCTGCAGCAGGAGCGGGCGCGGATGCTGCTGCCGCTTTCATGGCTGATCCGTGTAGACGATGCTCCGCAACACCGGGAATGGCTCGAACGGATTGCAGGGAATCTGATTTCGTTCCAGGACGCCTCGGGAGCCATTCGCGAGGAACTGGGCGCTGCAGGTAAGGGAGATTACGCGCCGCCGGCATCGAATGCGAAATATGGAA
>JAJZVZ010000297.1 GCA_021846945.1 Acidobacteriota bacterium
TTCTTCAGTGCTATCTGCGTGCATGTTCCAGGTTTCCATCGAGAGCCAGTCTTCAAACTCTGACATCGATATCTCCCGTCGAAGATAGCTGTTCACTTTGTCGCGGATCTGAGATGTGGTGATCATGGCTACTCTCCTCTCTTCCTGCGCTGGATCATGTAGGGACGGTTGACGGCCACCACCCCAGGGATCCTCAGCATGGACTCTGATGCCTTCGCCATCTGGTTGAGCTTCGTCTGGTTGGCCTCGAGCACTGTCACCGGCGCATGGCCAGCAAGAGTGTTCGAGCTACGCATGGACTTGATGCCCTCCGCCACGTCCAGCACCAAATCCTCGAAGTTCACGATCTCCGCCTGCCAGTTCTTGACCATCGCCTGGCCGGCGACCGCAGGAACATCCGCCACCACGCGGGGAGCGAATACCGGCATCGGGGGCGCTTGAATGGTCTCGTCAACCAGGGCCGCTTCCGCTGCTTCCTCATCCCCGATCTCGGCCAGTTGCTCAGCCACGCGCAGCCGTAGTTCTTCGCTCTCCCGCTGGCGCCGCCTGGCTGCTTCTTCCTCGATCTCGCGCTGTGCCTCGCGCTGCGCCTGCTCCGCGATTCTGACTTGCTCCTGACGCCAATCCAGTAGTGCAGCTTTGTCCTCGGCAATGGAGGCGTCAATCGGATCCAGGATCAGAGCGTGCTGCTTCCGCGTGAGCTGGAGCGCGTCCCAGAGAGCCTTGCGCACGGGGTCCAGAATGGAGAAAAGTTGATCCCTGATCTCGATCTTTCGGCCCACTCTGGAGGAAACTTCCACATAGTCCGCAGGGGATCTGATGACCAACTCTGCGGTCGGTATCGTCTCCAGCTCGGCTTGCAGTTCGTGCACGGACCTCCGTTCCTTCTCGGCGACGGCCAACCCTACCTCTGGCGTGTTGGACAACACTTCGATGATCGATTCCATTCTTCCTCCTTAGACCTTCTCCCAGACGTGTTCTCCATCGTCAATGCGTGCCCAGACCACCGTGAGACAAGCAGCCGCGCGGGAATGGTCCTGTACTTGGTTTGAGTGCTTATTTAGGTAGTAGGATCCATCGCTCTTTAGCAGAAGAGCGAAACGTCCTATAGACTCGTAGAAAGCTGTTCGTAATGCCATCTCCTGAAAGGCGGTTTGAATCTTCCATGCGGACTTAGGAGCATCGGCACACTTCCGTTCGATCACTGACGGCGATCCGCCCAAAGACCCATAGACATCCGGAGTGACACCGAACTTCATTCCGTAAACCTGAACAACCATCGGCTGTTCCACCTTGGAAGCCTGAGGAATAAATTCGTGCTCACCCATGAATCGAAGGTAGGCGTCCACATAAGGACGATCTTCCTCCAAAACCTCACCCATCCGGTCCACGCCAAACTTGTCGATCACCGCGCAGTGAAAATGGACCCGGCTTCCGAGTTCGCGCTTGCGCTGGAGTACCTCGTGAGGCACCATGCTGTAATCTGACATCCCGCACAGCGCCAGAATCTGCGTCACGCTGGGAACCCACTTGCCGGTCTCGTCGTAGTAGGCGTGTGTGGCAGGATCGAAGTAGCCTCCATCGATGGTGACAAGGTCTTCAGGCGGCTCCATTGCCGGCCTCCTTCCGCCTCTCCTGCTCTGCCTCCAGCCGCGCCTTTGCGTCAGCCCAATCTCCCTTGCAGAAGTCGTTGACGAGCTGGTTCAGTTCAGCTTCCGTCAGTCCCAAGTTGAGACTGAGTTCGCGCACCTTGAGTTCGTTGTCCACGAACGGCTTCCCGTCAATATCGAGCAGTTTCTCCACGTTGAGGTAGTTGCCCTTCTTGCTGGGCCGCGCCACCATCCTGACGATCTTGCCGGTGGACCCGAGCAGAGCACTGATGCCGGAAGCCGAGAAGCAGTAGGCACGGTCATTCTCGCCGATCTTTCCGTTCAGACGTACCATCGCGTACTCTCTCGGGTCTTTGGCGTTCGTGGTCATCCGCCTCTCGACGGAGACTGGCCGGCAGACCAGCACTCCAGACACATCGTCGTAGGACCAATCCGTCTTCTTCTGGACTGGGATGGCGGGAGCGATCTTCGGCGCTTCTCCGCCGTTGCCGTCGTCGTCCGGCATCCCGGCAGCTACTCCAACAGCAGCGAGGAAGGTGTACTTTTCGAGATAGCTCAGCGTCGAACCCTTGGCCTGGATGTCGTTCTTGCTGCCGGTCTTGTCGGGAGGCGCTGACAGCGTTGCAACAGGCTCTTCGTACATGCCAAATTTAAGAACGCAGCTCACGGAGATGAGATTGCCGGTCTCAGCAATGACATACCCGTGCGTGATTCCCACTTTCGCCAAGGCCTTCTCGCAGGCCCCCGTCACCGCCTCCAGATCCGCGTATTTGTACGTGTGTGTAGCTCCGGTTTCCTTGTTTTTGATGGTCGCGATGCGATCCTTCACGATCTCTGGCGGATTGAGCTTGAATGCGGCTAGCCCCTCCCGCAAGGCGCGTTTGTCTCGATTCAGTTCCCATCTCTCGGCAAGTCCCATCAGCAGGCTTAGCTGCTCCACGCTTGCGCCCTTGTCGACTGCCGCCTGCAAGATAGCCAGCGGGTTCACTTCCTGTTGTACGACGATCTCTGATGCCATCTCATTCCTCCTATTCGCAGTAGACACTACGGAAACAAGGTTGTCAAGCGGTATGGAAACAAAGTTGACATTTTTTATTTTCCGTGCGACCATTGATGCATGAGAACCCCATTCCTAACGCTTCTCAGACGGCAACTTCGCACGCGCTCCACCACGGAGGTTGGGCGCGATCTTGGCGTCACCCGGCACTCGGTAAACTACTGGCTGCGGGGGGTGCGATCACCCTCGGAGACCACGCAACGACTGGCGCAGCAGCTCTGGGGCCGCAAGAGAGGCAGTCCCCGATGAGCGAACGCGAGACAGTGCGCTGCGGCACGTGTCACCTGAACCAGTTCATGCCGCGCAACCGACATTGCAGGAGGTGTCATTCGTTTTTCGAGCTTCCGGCGCCGGTGCCGGACATCACCGATGTGGTGCGCTCGAATATCATAGCCGGGCGGAAAAAACGGGGATGGATACAGCAGGAACTCGCGCAAAGCATGAGTGTCTGCAAATCATATATCTCCAAGGTTGAGAAGGGCAAGGTAAACCCTAGTCTTTTGTCCGTGGAGAGATTTGCCCATGCGTTTGGCATACCTGCATATGTGTTGTTGATACCAACCAACAAGGAGAACACGCAATGACCATCATGGATATCGTGGGTGAGCCCATTGAAAATCTGGCATATTTCACCTTCAGCAACTGTTCCACTTACTATCGCATAGACCTCTTTGGCCAAATCGCCTACCGGGCAGAAAGCGGTATATTTCTTCCGGTGCCGGCAACCTGTTCGTGGCTCAGAAGGACCGACTTCTACTGGTGCGACCAGTATGGAACTCGCCTGATGAGAACCGCGAAGAAGAACCAACGACAAAGGAGAACACGCAATGAGAGATGAAGATATCGATGAACTCATCAGGTCCAAGCAGCCATTGCCGTACGGTCTCACGCAGACTGGCGATCTGATCCTGTCCGGCTATCCTCATCCGCTGCCGGCCACCCTCATCCGTACCGGCAACCTTTGGCTGGACGGGTACAAGCACCCATTGCCGGAAAACCTAGCCTATGCCAAAGGACTATGCATGGTGGACTATCCCCACGCGCTTCCTGCTGGCCTTAGCGTCATGGGATCAATCCTCGCACGCGGATACCGCACACCTTCACAAACCCCAAAGGAGAACCTGCAATGACCACTGAAAAGAAGCCCAAACTGAGCCGCGACATGAGCGTCGTCGTGCATCACCTGACCAAGCGCCGCGGGCTGCTGCTGGAGCGCAAAGCCAAGATTGAGCGGGAGATCCAGCGCCTGGACGCTTCCCTGCTACCGCTGATGGAGGATCAGGATGAGGCTTAACCGGAAAGGCCCTCTTTCGAGGGCCAGTCGGCATTCAGGAGGATGAATGAGATGGAGTTACTCGCCAGAGGGCTCCATGGTACTTGCAATTGTAGCATAGGAGGTGTATGTTGGGAAGTGCCAGAGAGGCGCGATATGGAACTTTCCCCCGAAAAACTCGGCTCGAAACTCCCAGGATGCGATCTGGCCGTTGCATTGCGACCAACGAGGATTGTGCCTCGGAGGTAAACCGGCCCCTTGCGCTACCGCTGGCGCTCCCTGGTCGATAGAGGACTAGCC
>JAJZVZ010000298.1 GCA_021846945.1 Acidobacteriota bacterium
GACATGGTCCACGCGGGCGGTGACCTCATTCTCATGAATCGGATTCGCCGTAGCCAGAACATAGTTGTCCGCATGAGAGCCGGCCAGCGTGTTGATATTGGGCTTGGGGAAGTACGTAGCCATTTTTACGGCGATGGGGTTGAGAACTCCCTTGGGAATAATGTTCCCCGGAAATGCCTGGCGCGTATAGCCGCTCCCGGAGGCGGTGGTCGTGAACGGGTTGTAAATGGTAACAGGCTTACCGGCGGCGTTCACATCCTGACTGAAATCTCCGGTCAGTTCAGTGGGATTCGGGAGAGTTGCGGTATAAGTAACTCCTTCGTTATAGCGTACATATTCGTTGCCCACGAAGAAAAAGGTCTTGTTATGCCCGTTGTATATCTTCGGAATGACGACAGGGCCTCCGATGACTCCGCCAAATTGATTGAAGGTCAGCGGCGGTCCCGGCTGCCCTGCAGCCTTGGCAAACCAGTTGTTTGCCGTCAGCGCGCCATTCCGGTAGAACTCGTAGGCGGTGAAGTGCAGGTCGTTGGTTCCCGCCTTGGTCACCACGTCGTAAATGCCGCCCGCCGACCGTCCGTATTCCGCGCTGTAATTGTTCGTCTGTACACGGAACTCCTGCACGGAATCCGCAATTGGATAGATGACCGGCTGATTGAAAGCGGGAGCGCTGTTGGGCGCGCCGTCCAGTAGAAAATCATTTGCCGTGGCCTCGGCGCCGTTGATTGAGATCGAGGAGGTGCTGATGACATCAATGGGCAGGTTGTTCATCCCGATCGAACCTCTGACGCCCGGCACCAGCTCGCCCAGCGCATAGGCATCGCGGCCTAACAGCGGCAAATCGACGACATCCCGGCCGCTGACAACCTGGCCGACAGAGCTGGTTTCGGTCTGGAGCAGCGGGGATGCGGCGGTCACCGTAACCGTCTGGGTCACCGAGCCAACGTGAAGGGTAAAGTCAATCCGCAAGGTCTGCTCCACCTGCAGTTCAAGGCCTGTCCGGGTTATGGGCTGATAACCCGAGGCCAGCACAGCTACAGCGTATGGGCCGGGCATCAGCGACGGAGCCACATAATAGCCATCCTGGTTACTCTGGACAACGCGCTTGATCCCGGTGGACGTTTCCGTGATCGTCACTGTTACCCCAGGAGCGGCCGCCCCATCCTGTGAGGAAACACGGCCGGTGATCTGTCCGGTTTGAGCAAGGGCAATCCCTGGTGCAATGAGCAGTATCGTTGCAAACAGAATCGCCCCGAAAGTCACGTTGCTTTTGCACATTGGCCTCAATCCTTTCAGATATCGGGAAGTAGAGAAGGCGAACAATAAGCGTGTCCGCAGTGCAGAACACCATAGTGCCGGGAGGGGTGGTTGAAAAGGTTCAGCCTGTTAGATGGTCACGTTATGCGCGGGGCGTGAAGCATCTCGCTTGCAATCTATAACATGCCGAATTGCCTCGGACTAGTAATATACCCCCTTGCGGCAGGTTCCTAACGGGTTGAACGTGCGTCGCTCGGACCAGGCTGCTTTGAACGTTCCCCATACGTTCGCTGGAGTTGACCGGGACACGGCCGGCAAATATAATCGCCCGCATTCGGCTCCCCGCTCATCTTGTCGAGGTAAGGCAGATGCACGTCTCAAAGACAACCGAACAAGAATCCAACCTCTCCGATCAAGATCGGGAAAGGATTCGCCTCCATCTCCGGAAGCTTCTGGAAAGCCGCGCCTTCGCCCACAGTCATCGAAGCCAGGCGTTTCTGCGCTACATCGTCGAAGAAGCTTTGGCCGGCCGGGCTGCTCAGATCAAGGAGCGTAATGTCGGTGTAGATGTCTTTGGAAGGAACGAGAACTTCGACCCCCAGGAAGAGTCGATTGTTCGCGTGGGAGCCTGGGAGGTTCGGAAGCGTCTGCTGCATGCCTACCAGGCGGATTTCGGCGATGGCGTGCGCATCGAGATTCCCGTCGGCTCCTATTGCCCTACATTTCGGCTGGAAAGCTCTGCCGCCCCTGTTCCTCGACGCATACCCGCCCCAGCGGCATGGCATTTTGTGATTCCCGGCATCTCCGCGAAAATAAGGGAACACCAGTGGCTCTGCCTTGCCGCATCTATTTTCGGTGTCGGTACGGTGCTTTTCTTCCTGCTCGGTGTCCTGCGCCCCAGGACTCCGTTGGACTTGCTTTGGCAGTCATTTGCGATGCATAAGCAGCCGGTCTTGCTTGCCTTACCTGAGCCTCGGGTCTGGAACATGAAGTATCCTGAGCTGCTGTTTTCGAATCATGCGAAAGAGATTCCTATCGATGCGGTGAGTCCGGTTGATTCTTACACCGGCGCAGGAGCGGGTTGGGGAGCCGCACGCTTTGCAGAGCAACTCGCATCGCGCCATCAGCAGTTCATCATTCGATTTGGCAAGGACGTGTCCTTTCCTGATTTGGCGCAATCTCCGACGATCATCTTCGGCGGACAGTCCTCACCTCTGAGCGTGCAAATGACGAGCAATCTGCGATACAGGCTCATCAGCGAAAGCGATAAGGCTGTCATAGCAGATACACGCATCAAGGGCGCGCAATGGAGTAACTCCGGCAATAAGCCGCTTTCAGGAATGCACGAAGGGTATGCCTTGATTACGATACTCCACAGTACCGATACCGGCTTACCTTTGATGATTGTTGCGGGCCTGGGCCCGGCGGATACACGGGCGGGAGCGGAATTCCTCACGAATAATTCGTACTTGCAGGAACTTACAAAGGCCGCACCGAAGAACTGGCTGAAGAAGAACTGCCAGGTCGTCTTGCAGGACGTTGCTTACGGCGATTCGCCCGGCAGGCCTAATGTTGTCGCCTGGTATGTTTGGTGATCGCCATTCCCCGATCTCGCACACCCATTGCGCATGGCTATGCGCCGCTTCTTCGTTCTGAAAGCAACTGTACCGCGACATTTTGACCATGGAACGCATCGGCCCTGACCAGGACCGCGTTGACCGCCACCACCAGCAACTCCACCAGGATCGTGCTACCCCTTGCCGGCCTGACGCGAATCGTGGATCAAAACAAACACATCCCCCAACTCTTTTTCGCCTGATCGCCCTGAGTTGGCCCATTGGGTGCGGCGCAGCGAAAATCTGCGCCGCTCCCAATCGCCAGTTCAATCGCGAACGGCTCTACGCCTTCGCCAGCACCGGGTTTCCCAGCTTCTCCGCCATCATTTCGTGCGCGTGCGCCAGAAACTCCTTGAGCGGCAGTTTGCCCGAGTCCACATCGGCCAGGATCGCCTTCTGGGCCTCGTACTCGCGGTTCTTGATGCCGGCCTTCGATTGCAGCATCCGCCACGCCTTGCGCCGCTCCACGCAGAACATCACCAGTTGCCGGCTCAGCGCATAGTAGACCTGCTTGCCGTCCTGATCGAGCGTGATGTACACGCCGAAGTCAGGAATGTACGACCGGTGCTCGGGGTTCAGGTAGCGCCGGTAGACCACATCCTGCTGCGTGACGCGCACCAGCATGTTCTCGAGCCGGATCAGCTTGGCCGCCGCTTCCGGCTTGATCTTTCTCAAGTGGTTGCGGAAGCGCGCCTCGGTTGTGCACCAGTGCGCCACCGTGTAGCGGTAGCTCTCGCCGCTCGCCTTCGACTTGGTCTCGTACCAGTCGAGATCGATCGACGGGTTGCCCTTGATGTCCAGCGCCTCCTGGTAGCTCTCGCCCTTGCGCGGATCGAAGACAAACTCCGGCACGCCGCGCGAGTCGCGCACGCGCTGCGCCTGGAAGAGCGCCATGTCGTCGGCCACGCCATGCTCCGGTTGGCAGGTGGTGAAGGCCTGCAGGAACATCGTGCCGCGATACTCCAGACCGTCCAGAATAGCCCGGTAGAGCTTGGGCGCGTTGGCCATCGAGACCTGCGCCACGAACGGCGAGCCGTGCCCGGCCAGGAAGGTTTCCGCCACTGTCTTCTTCTCGGTGTTCTTGCCCTGGGTGGCCGAGCCGAAGACATTCATGTCATTGCCGCCCAGCATCGGCGTCGAGTCAGAGTTCTGCCCGCCGGTGTTCGAGTAGACCTGCGTGTCGAGCATCAACACCTTGACGTTGGGCCGGTTCTGCAGCACCACCTTCGACGTATTCTGGTAGCCGATG
>JAJZVZ010000072.1 GCA_021846945.1 Acidobacteriota bacterium
GACCGTCGCAGTGAGCGTCTCCGATTGATTTACAATTCCAGTCGCCGGTGAGGCTGTCACGGTCGTTGTAGTATTCACCTGACTAACCTTATAAGCCGGGAGCGAGCCCGAGGATGAGTTATAGCTAGAACTCCCGGAATAGGACGCAGTGATACTGTTATTGCCCTGCGGCAGCAATGTGGTTGTGCAAATGGCATCGTACCCTGAAACCGAAGAGTCGTATGCAACCGAGACGGAGCCGCAACCGGTGATTGTGGATGAGCCTGCAGTGAACTGTACAGTTCCTGAAACCGCCACTGACGCAGTTCCTGAAGAGGGAGCGACAACAGCCGTTAGCGTCACCGCCTGATCGACGGTTGAGGAAGATGGCGATGCCGTCAGCGTGGTCGTGCTCTTCGCAGCATTGACGGTCTGGGAAAGGGCAGTCGAGCTACTGGGGCCGAAATCCGGATCGCCGGAGTACGTAGCGGTAATGGTATGGGAGCCTCCGGTAAGAGCGGAGGTGGTGCAGGTAGCCGTTGCATCTTCCGCTGTACTATTAAAGGTCACATTCGCGGCGCTACAACCGGTAATTGGGGTGTTGCCATCTAGGAATTCGACCGATCCTGAGATATAGTCACTGGTCGTAACAGTCGGCTTAACCGTTGCAGTAAAGGTCAGCGAATCATTCACGCTGGAGGGATTGCTTCCACTGGTCAGAGCGACGGCAGTGCTGGTTGCAATTGTGGTCACCACTGTCAGGCTTACAGGGTTTGAGGTAGCAGAGGCATAGGTGCTATCTCCGGAGTAAACAGCGGTAATACTGTCCGATCCCACAGGAAGGGAGGCTGTGCAACTGGCTGTTCCCCCAGACAAAGTCACTGCGCTGGCGCCACTACAGGCAGCAATGCCCGAACCGTTGACCAGCAAGGACACAGTGCCGGTAGGTGTAGCAGTAGAAGACCCGATCACGGTGATAGTGAACGTGACGAGGTCGTTCTGCGTTACAGTGCCGGACTGCGCGGAGGTGAGCGTCACAATCGCGGATTGGGTGCCCGTAGTGGCCTGAGATGTAACAGACAGCGCGGTGATGCTGGAGCCCATGGGCGTGGCGCCGGTGTTGCCATTCGCAGTTACCAGGCTGGAGATGCTGCTCGTGGTTGAACTGACCGCAGTCATGGCGTCCGGGCCGGCGCCGACGGTATAAGTCACAGCGGGCTGCAGCGAACTGGTGCCCGTGCCGTAAAAAACACTGACCGTGGACGACTGGAAGTTAGCGACTGCCAAATCCGACTTGCCGTCGCCGTTGAAGTCGGCGATTGTCAACGAAGAAGGCGCCGAGCCAACCGGATAAGTTACCGGAGCGCCGAAGCCTCCCTTCCCGTTGCCGGGCATGATGGCTATCTGGTTGCTGCCGCCCTCTGCGACAGCCAGATCGAGTCCGCTGCCAAGCAAATTTCCGACGGCAATCGAGGTAGGCGCGCTGCCGATATCAAACTCCGAGGTCTGCTTGAAGGTGCCCGTGCCGTCGCCGGTAAATGCGGTCGCGGTTCCGTCCGCCTTGCAGGAACTGCTTTCGCCGCAGCTATTGGCGACGATCAAGTCAAGATGGCCGTTCCCCAGCAAATCTCCGCCGGCAATCGAGGACGGCGAATACCCGACCGGATAGGAATTTGATGGAGACAGGCTCCCGTCGCTCTGGGCCAGCCAGATGTTCAGATTCCCCGGCTGGGAGCACGTCTGCTGTCCACAGTCCGTCGTGATGGCAAGATCAGGTTTTCCATCTCCGTTGAAGTCGCCTACATACAGCGCGCGAGGGCTGGCAGAGAGCGAATAAACCTGGGGCTGCGCGAAGGTACCATCGCCATTGCCCAGCATAACCGTGAAGGTTTTGTCGCCGCGATTGAGGACGACGAGGTCGAGCTTCTTGTCGCCGTTAAAATCGGCAAGTGCCGACGCCACCGGTCCGGCTCCTACGGAATATGTGCCCGCCTGTTGGTAATCCCCACTCTGATTGGCCAGAAACGCGGTGACGCTTCCGCCGCTTGCGCAGGTTGCATCGCTTCCGCAGTAATTGGTTACAACCAGGTCCGGCCGTCCGTCTCCGTTCAAGTCACCGGCAGCTATGGCCTTGTACTCCAGGCCGGTCCGGTAAGAACGCGCGGCTTCAAAAGCGCCGTCGCCACGTCCCAGAGGCACGCTGATTGTTGCGTCTCGGCTGTTCAGCACCGCAAGATCGATGTGGCCGTCTCCGTTGAAGTCCCCGGCAGCGACCGCAGCGGGAGAATTGCCTACAGTGAAATCGAGTGATGGCCGGAAGGTGCCGTCGCCCACACCTAGCAGCACGCTGAAGGTGTTTGCCGCCTCGTTAGCAGTGATTAAATCGGGCTCGCCGTCGCCGTTCACGTCTGCAACGATCACCGCAGCTGGATTGTTCCCCACTGTGTAGGGCACGCCCGTCTGAAAAGATCCATCTCCCTTGCCAAGCAAAACGGTCACCGCGTTTGAACTCGACTGGGTTACGGCCAGGTCGGGCTTGCCATCGCCGTTGAAGTCGCCAGATGCCACTGAAGAGAGAGCGCCTGAAGCAACATTGATCGCCGGCATGGCGCGGAAGTGCCCGCTGCCGTCGCCCAGCAACACGGTTGCTTGACCATTCTGGCCCGCGACGGCGAGATCGCCATACCCATCTCCGTTGAAATCAGCCGACGTAAGTGACAAGGCCTGACTGGCCAGGGAGACAGGATCGCCGGCGCTGAAGTGTCCGCTGCCGTCGTTCAGGAGAAGCGCAATTCCTTTAGGTCCGGCGACGGCCAGATCGGTCTTTCCCTTCCCGCTGAAGTTGCCGAGGGCAATGGCCGCGGGGTTGGCAATGGCGGAATAGACAACCGGCGCGCCGAAGGTTCCATTGCCGTTACCAGGGAGCACGTCGACGCTCCCGGTGGCGCTGTCGGTCACAATGACGTCCGGCCTACCATCACCATTGATATCCGCAGCCAGCACATTTCCCGGCTGGGCCCCGGCAGGAAAATTCGTTCCGGCGCCAAAGCCGCCATTTCCGTTCCCCAAAAACACGGTAACGTCGCCGGAGTTCGCTGTGGTGATCACCAGATCGGGCTTGCCGTCGCCGTTCAGATCGGTAACTGCTTCGCTGGTTGCGTTGGCGGAAAGAGTGATGGAAGGAGCTACTATGAACTTCGAACTGGCGGCGGGGGTTTGCCCAAGCGTATTGGACGATTGCGCACTCGCCAAGATCCCGCCGCAAACCAGGTAAAGCAAAGTCCAACGCATGAGACTCGACGAAGGAATGTCAGTCCGCCACAACATAGAGAACCTCCGGAACAACAACAAATGACCGCTGGTGGACAAAGCGGGAACGTTTCCGGGCGAGTTCCGAGCCTACCGGCGCTGAATTCAGCCACACGTATAGTGGAGCCCCGGAACAGATCCGCTTAGGGAAGCCCAAAACACAGACTTAAGCATCGTCAAGACCTCTGCGCTGGTGCTCATGAGGAAGGCACAGCGATCCACATGCTTAAGCAAGTCTCAGTTAAGAAATTGGAAACGAAAAATGTCTCCCTGCGAGTCCGGTAATCGTTACCTGCCCCAGAATCAAGGTTTCTCGCCCTAAACTCTGATTACCGTGGGTACGCAGTGAGCGAAGTCGAACTTAGTCTAGGGCCATCAGAGTCAAAGGTCAAGCGGTTTTTAATGTGTTCTGCTAGCTGAATTCTTTGCATTATTCAGTTCTTTCGCCGGGCCCTTTTTCGCGTGCAACCTTCGAACCGGGCACTTAAAGTCAGATCTTCTCTCGGACCGAACAAAGTCACTACACCTGCGATCACCATCTGCCCAGGAAAGATCACGCAACCGCGGATTCGGGAACTCTATTGGCGTTCAGCAATGACCCATCCGCCGTCTGTTTTCCTGAATTTGAAGTGGATGCTGTGCTCGGATGACGTCGGCCTGCCGCCGGAGATGATCGTCGTCGTCTCGTTGCAGGGCCAATCGGCGCTGTTGCCGGATATGGTGAGCGAGGATGACGCGCAGCTATCCGACATCTTTGCGCTGCGATTGCTCTTGAAGAAATTCTGAAAGCCTTTTGCCTGCTGCGGCTTCATCGTGGGCCAAATTGCCTGCATTTGCGCCACGTTATGCGCAGCCAATGCGGCATTGAATTTTTCAAGCGCCGCGCGCACCAGGGCCGTCTCGTCAACTGGCTTCGGCGGAGGCGGAGGCGGAGGCGCGCTTACGGCTTTTGACTCGACGATAATGTTGACCGAGCGCTGCTGGGTTCCATTAGCGCCTTTGGCGGTGAGCACGTAAGTCGTGGAACTGGTCGGGCGGACCGTCGTTTGACCAGAGTTGTCGACCTGCGCGATTCCGTTGTTGATCGAAACTTGAGTCGCGTTGGCGGTTTGCCACTGCAGCGTGGTGGACTGCCCTTGTTCGATCTGCGAAGCCGATGCGGAGAAAGAAAGAATCTGCACCGGCTGCGGCTGAGCAACTGGCGCGGGTTTGGGAGCAACGGGAATCGGTGTGAGTACAACCGACATGTTGTTCCTTTCCCCAGCCTTGATGCTGAATGTCTGGCTGAATGGCTGATAGCCATTGAGAGCAATGTCAAGCATGCGCTGCCCGGGCTTCACCTGCACAATCAGGTTGCCGCGTGCATCGGTATCACCCTGCGAAGCATGATCGATGCTTACATGCGCCCCGGGTGTTGAATGAATTGTCAGAAACGCATTTGTATCAACAGGCGCAGCTCCTGTGCTGGAGCGTGTGAGCGAAAAGTGAACCTTCGTCTCGTTATTCGCGCTGATATTCACTGTGGCGGGCGGCACGTCAGCATATCCCGCCTTCACCAAGCGAATCGAATGCTTTCCGGGATCAAGGGGAAGCTTCAGCGTTCCATCGCTCTGCGTAAATCCCTTCAGAGGGCCGTCGATGAAAACTTCCGCCCCGCCTACATTGCCATCGACCAGTAGTGTTCCGGTGGGAACCGAGGGCAAGTAGGGATTGGATGCGGGAGCAACAGAATGAGCCGTGGTCTGCGCCTTCGGGACAGCCTTTGTTGCGTTGCGGCTGAACCACCAACTGCAGACTGTTGTGATCGCAAGCAGAAGGACACCCCCAGCCGCGAGCAGAATGAACAGCCTGCGTGGCCTGGCGGTTTCGGTCTCCGTCTCGAAGCCAACCTGCGGGACTGACCCTGTGTTCCGGCGGGCCGGAGGCTTGGCGGCTTCCGCGCCCAGCCGCCGCCAATCGGCCTGTTGCGTGGCCTCCGCGAACTCCACCTGCTCGGCGGTCTTCCGCAACTCCTGAAGAGCGGCTTGCGCATCGTTTGCGAGCAGTGCAGCGCGGGCTGCTTCCACAGATTTGGCCAATGCCTCATTCGCAAGCTTCCTGCGCCTGGATTCGATTTCAGCGATGGCCTGCGCGAGTTCGGCAGATTCTCCCCACGCGCGCTGCACGCTCTGCAGGGGCTCGATCGCCGCATGAAGATCGCCTTGATCGAGCGCCCGCGAAGCCGCGTCGATGGCGCCGGCCGTAGCCTGCTTCCGGGCATTCTCAGCGCGAAGTTCCGCCAGCAGCGCATGAGGCGCAGTGCCCGGAGCCGCTCCGGGAAAATTCTGCAGCAACTCAATTGCTTCGTCGAGTTGACCGCGTTCGCGCAGCTTGCCCACGTGAGCGAGCAGCGCCTCAGCCTTTCGCGCGATCTCCTCCTGCTGGGCGCGCGCTTCGGCAAGAAGCCGGGTGAGGATGGGGTCCTCAGTTTCGGCACAAATGGGATCAAGGAGCCGAATCGCCTCGTCGAAGCGTTGTCCCTCCATCAACGGCCTGACCTGGCTCACGCAGGCGGCAATTCGCTCGCGGCGTTGCTGCTGCGCCAACTCGCCGCGCGAGAATTCGAGCAGCTCGCCTACGCCGGCTGCATCGGCAAATTCAAGTTGATACGATTCGAGAACTTCGACTGCCTTCTGGAACTCCTTGTGGTCAATCGCGGCCTGGGCTTCGCGAAGATAGCGGCCGCGGACTTCCTCCTTCTCGGCCGACTTCAGCCGTTCGCGCAGGGATGCCTCCAGCGCTAGAAGACGCTCTTCGCCCGGCAACTCCTGCAGAGCCTTCTGCACAATCCGTAACGCCTCGGCAGGAGAGTTCAGAAACTCTTCCTGTGCCCTGGCAGCGGTGGAATCGATGAGTTGCTTTTCGCGGAACTTCCGCGTCTGCAGAGCGACGCGGGTCTTGAGCTGAAGAAGTGATGACTCGGCGGGCAGCCGCTCCACGGCGCGCTCCACCAGTTCGGTGGCACGATCGTAGTCCTCGGCGGCAAGGCAGTTTTCAATCTCAGCTTGAATCTGCTCGATCAGCTTGCGCCGGCGCTCCTGCTCCTGCGCGCTGACCGCCGCTTGCAGGAGGCTCTCCACCTCCGGCAGCGAGGGATCGAGCTTGCCTGCCTCGCGCAGGATTTCGATGGCGGCGGTAAAGTGGCGCGAGGAGATTTCCTGCCGCGCCTTGCCAAGCAGCTCGCGAATCTGGTTCTGCTGCGCGGCCAGCTTGGCCTGGCGGGAAATCTCGGCATAGACCGAGCGAATTCTGGTGTCGGCTGAATCCAGCCGTAGCGCCTTCTCCACCACATTGAGCGCGCTCGTCCAGTCGCCCCGCTCGCGCAGCGAATCTGCCTGCGTCATCAGGCCGCTGATCTCGTCTTGGAGCCGCTTCTTTTCCTTCGCCTCTTCAAGCTTTGTCTTGAGCTCGGTATTGTCGGGATCGAGCCTGGCAGCCTGATCGAGCGCATTGAGCGCCTCAGCAAAGCGCAAAGAGGCCAGCGCTTCCTGGGCCTCGGCGACGAACTGCCGCACCTGCTCGGCGCGCTGCAGTCGCGCCATGTTCTGCTGCACAATGCCGAGAAGCTGGCGCGCTCCGGTGTGCTGCGGATCGAACTTGACGAGCTGGAGGAGAACCTCGCGAGCGCGGCCGAACTGCTGCTCGGCGGTGAGGCGCTCCGCGTCGTTGAAAAGCTCCGAAACATGGCCCTTTTTTAGATCTTCGCTGAGAGCGTGCAGATCGGCGGCGAATTCCTCGGCGCTGGGGTAGCGGCGTTCCGGATCCTTGGCAAGCGCGCGGTCGATGATCGCATCCAGCGCGGGCGGGTAATTCGTCAGCCAAGTACTGAGGGGCGGATGCGGCTCGTTCACCAGCTTCTGCAGCACCGTCATGTCTTCGCCGGTGAAAGGCAACTGCCCGGTAAGCAGAAGGTAGAGCATTACGCCCGCGGCGAAAATGTCGGAGCGGCCGTCGAAGGGCTGGCCCTTCAGGCGCTCCGGAGCGATGTAGTGAATCGTGCCGATGACGTTGCCCGTGCGCGTGAGCCCGGTCTCCGCGCCGGAGTGCTGCACGCGGGCAATGCCGAAGTCCACGATCTTCGCATGCCCGTCCGGCTGCACGATCACATTGGCCGGCTTAATGTCACGGTTAATTACTCCACGCTGGTGCGCGTATCCAAGGGCCGCGCATACCTGCTCGATAATGCTCAACTTATCAATCAGGGGCAACTGCCTGCCCGAGGCGATGAGCTTGTCCAGCGGGTCGCCATTGACGTACTCCATGACGATAAACGGCATGCCGTCTTCGTCGCCAAGGTCGTAGACGATAACGATGTTGGGATGCTGAAGGATTCCGGCCTGCGCTTCGCGGTAGAAACGCTCAAGCATTTCGGGCTGGCCCGAGAAGCCCTCGGTCAGCGTCTTGATTGCGACCAGACGGCCGATACGCTTGTCTTCGGCACGGTAAACGACGCCCATACCGCCGCGGCCCAGGATGCCCGTGACCTCATACTTGCCGATCTTCTTCTTCTCGGTCGCATCCAATCTGACGGTCGTATCCATGGTTTTTGCCCAAGGCCATGCGATGCAGGAATCGCTGAAACTTCAGAAGCGGGAAAATCAAGACTCAACTCAACGGATGGTTCGGGGAAAGATGCGCCTTGAATCGCGCTTGCCAGTAGAAACACGGTAGCATGATTCCGGCATCTCCGCCAACAGTTTCCGAAAGTATGCGTGGGGCGTCTTTTTGCGATGGGACGCCAGGCATGCCGGGGGGCAGTTCAGCTTGGCAGACGGTACAATCGGAAGGCATCGCGTTTTGAAGCACAGGGAGGAGGGACCATGACAGATGCGGGGAATAGCACCGATTCGCACTTTGTAAGGGCCACATTTTCCATCCCCGTAGGTGAGGGCGCTCTCCAGGCCAGCGCGCAGCTGCCTGCTGGTAACACGACGCTCACGCAACTGCTCCCCATCATTCAGAATCTGGAAAATGCCATTGTCGGCAAGGTGGCGGAAGAGGCGGCACAGGCCGGCCGGCCCATCTCCTGCAGGGCTGGCTGCGGCGCCTGTTGCCGTCAGATGGTTCCAGTAAGTCTGTTTGAGGCCGAGGCGCTCATCGAATGGATGCAAAGCCTTCCCGAGGAACGCCAAACGGACCTGGCGGAGCGCTTTCACCGCGCGCTTTTGGCGCTGCGCGATGCAGGCGTAATCGACAGCATTCTCGATGAGCGCTGGACACTCGAAGAGGAACGGGCCACGCAACTGGCGATCGACTATTTCCGCGCCGGGGTGCCTTGCCCTTTCCTTGAGGATGAGAGCTGCAGCATTCACCCGATCCGCCCACTCAGTTGTCGCGAGTACCTGGTGACATCTCCGCCCGCTCTGTGCCAGGACCCCTCCGTGCACCAGGTCGCCGGGG
This sequence comes from Acidobacteriota bacterium, assembly GCA_021846945.1. GTDB lineage: Bacteria > Acidobacteriota > Terriglobia > Terriglobales > Acidobacteriaceae > Telmatobacter. The sequence continues at coordinate 8,728 of JAJZVZ010000072.1, forward strand.
TTCAGCTTCCGCTCAAGCTTTCTCGCGCCATGTTTGCTTTTGGGCAGCGAATGGAGCACGACCGGCGCGGCTGGGTCCCTCTGGTATTTTTGATGGCCTGGAGAAAGAGCGGTGCGAAGCCCGGTGACTTCGTCTCAGGAAGCGGCGAAGAGGTATTCAGAAAGTTCCTGGAACAGGTGGCCTCCGTTGCGCGTTCGGGAGACGATTCAAACACGGAGAGTACCCGGGCGGCCGGCGAGAAATCGGCAAGATAATCGGCGGCAACTTAATACAACAATCAGGCGGCCTTCGTGTTTGGCTTTACAGGCACGCGGAATTCTGGCAACCTAAAGCGCACTGGCAATTTGAGAACGTTTTGACCAACATACCGCACCTGCCGCAAAGGCGCGCAAGAGAGGTTTCTGTTATGGGGGAAGGAGCCGCACTCAAGCTGGAAGTTGTGGCGCTGACGGACATCGGCTGTAAACGAACCAACAACGAAGACAGCTTCGGATACGACCTTGCCACTGAAGTATTCGTTGTTTGCGATGGAATGGGTGGCATGGCAGCGGGCGAAACCGCCAGCGGCACAGCGGTCAGAGAGCTGGTCGAGGAATTTTGCCGGCAGGCGGCGACAGGCGCTCCCCGCGAAGAGTGTCTCTATCAGTCCATTCTCCATGCCAACCGGCAGGTATATTCCCTGGCGCAGGCAAATGCGGAACTGCGCGGCATGGGCACCACGATGGTGTCAGCCTGCGTGGATGGGCGGCGCATTCTGATTGGAAACGTGGGCGACAGCCGCGCGTATTTCCTGCGCGGCGGGGCATGCGCCCAGATTACGAACGACCACTCTTTCGTCGCCGAACAGGTGCGCAAGGGATCGATGAACGCCGAAGAAGCCGGGGCATCTCCGTTTCAGTCGCTCATCACGCGCGCCATTGGAACCGCGGAATCCGTAGAGCCGGATATCTTTACGGGCGAAGTAGAGCCGGGCGACATTCTACTGCTGACGACCGACGGGCTTACACGTTATGCCGACGCAAAAGCCATCGCAAGGCTGATCCTTGCAAGTCCCAACCTTGCCGGAGCCTGCCAGGCGTTGATTGACACCGCCAAGCAGCATGGCGCGGTGGACAATGTCACCTGCCTGCTGCTGCAGTTCCTCGATGAGGAAGCGGAAGGGACAGACGACGAAAAAGCTGCTTAATGAGCAACGGTCGAAACGCACCGCATTCCGCTCAGACCTCCGGGTACTAAAAGATCTGCATCGGGTCCTGACAATTCAAGGTGCACAACCAGCGGTGTTCCATTCACTACGATGGGCGTATTCGCAATCTCCAGCGGATAGGCAAGACGTTCCGATGCACCCCTCTGCTCCACCCGGCCCTTGCTCAGCAGGTGGAAGAGTGCCCATGGTCCGCTGAACGACAGAGGGAGACTGCCCGATCCGTAGTTTGCAGTCAGCTCCGCGTGCTGGCTGGTGGCCAATGACCAGGAAAATTGCTTCGAGACATCCGAGCCGGAGATGCTCTGCGCATCAACCTGGAACGTTACGCTCCGAATTCCCTTTGACGGCAGGATGTGTACGTTGAATGCAGGCGCCTGACCGCCAGACGGATAGAGGAGCGAAGAGAAACCTGCCGCGCGGTTGAAGAAACGCACGAACTCAGGATTTACGTGCATGGGTGCTCCAGGCGCAGGCGCCCAGGCACTTCCCTGTTGCACCAGCAGTGGCTTGAGCGTTGAATTGTAGAACTGCCAGAGGACGCCTGATCCCGGCTGCAGCAACGCCGCTACTTCCGCGGGGCTGGCTTCGACTGAGGCATTCGGTGAGAACGGGAACTTGCCCATCACCTGCGAGAACTGCGAGCACAAGCCCGCGCCGCCCGCATTGGCCTGCCGCGGTCCCCGCCCGCGCACTGCCTCATCAACGTTGTTGATGGGCGCCTGCATCAGCGCAAGCACGGTCTGATCCACATGCGCCTTCGGATCGATGTTGAAGGCCTGGGCAGCCTGGCTGGCTGCGGTATGTGCGGACGCCGACGCGGTAATGATCGGAGTCACTGCGGCCGGATTATTGGCGGCGGTTGGATCCTGCGCCACCTGCGCCACAGCAGCCTGCAGCCCGAGGAGTCCGTTCACATAATTTGTGTTTCCGGGACCGATAAACTTGTCAGTACTGCTAGGCGCAACAACGGCCTGCGCAGGCTGAAATTCCTTCGCAATGTCAGGGCTGGCTACGGCCGTGTTGTGAGACGCGGTAAAGAAGAGCGCCAGCAGCGGCGAGTTAGGACTGGAAAGGACCTGAAGCTTGGCTCCGGCATCCGCAAGGCTGCGGTATTTCGCCAACTGCGCGGCATGCAGAAAATCACGCCACTGTGTCTGAAAGTCCTGAACATAGCGCGCCATGAGTTGCTGCGTGAGGTTGGATTGGTCGAGCGAAGGAGGCGCCTGATTTCCCAGCACCCACACTTCTCCGCTGAAATAGCGGTTGGGATGCTGGATGGCGTCCTGCATGAACGTAAAGCCCTGGCTGGTGAAGGCTCCGGGCACTATGTGGGCATCGACAACCGTAGCCGCAGATCCGGGATAGGTGCGATTGAAGTCGATCGAGGGCGCTGCCTTGTCGGCAGCTGTGAGCATCTGCTGATAGATACGCTCGAAACCGCCAAAGCTCGCAAGATAGGTGCGCGCGTGGGTAACCGTAGAAGTGTCCGGCGCACTTGCCCATCGGCTGTTCTTCGGCAGTTCAGTGGCATAGAACTCGAACTGGCGCGCCGCCAGATCTCTTGCCTGCTCCGTATCGGGTACGCGGCCATTCTCCCAGTACTGCATCAGCACCGGCGGGAGAAATTCGACTGTGCTCTTGTCCGGATTTGACGTGGTGATCAAATAGGCCTTGAGCGGATTGTAAGCAGATGCATAATCCGCGCCCGCTGGTGGCGAGGCAGGCAATGCATTGAGCGCGGCCACGAGGTTCGTCTGCGTATTCACAAGCAGCAATCTACGGAAGCGGTCGAAGTAAATGTTCCGCGCCGCATCCAGAATGCTGTTGCCGTGATAAAGACCGAATCGATACATGATCGGCGCGCCGTTCTGCTGGTAGTTTTCAAGTTGCACCAGTGCGGCCCGCAACTGATCGAGCGCCAAAAGAGCCTGCGTAGATGCAAGTTGCGCAGGCGGTACCGTGGTGGGCGGAAGCGCATTTGCGGCGCCAGCGATGGCCCCTTCGAGCAGCGAGTTGTTCATCCAGGATGCAATAAGGCATCCAAGAAATGCCGCCAGCACCACCGACAACGACGCGTAGGCGATCCGCCGGAAGAGATGCGTCCTGCGGCTGGCGCTGCTGCCAGCCAAAGCGCTGCGATCCCCGAGAATCACGTTAGGAAAGAGCCTCGGCAAAAAGCACCACTGCGCTGTCTTCCGCGCGACCACCTGCGGAGCAGGCGCGGCGGCGGCATAGCTCATCTGGGCGGCCGAGAACATGCGCGTCGCTCCGGAGCCCGCGGGCTGAGCCTGCGGCTGTTGTGCGGCAGCAGCGACCATCTGCTCCACCACGTGCGAGCGCACGCCAATGGAATAGAATCCGCGCAGGTATGGATTCGCGTTCAGGTGGCTGGGCCGCGTCAGTTCGACCAGGTAGGATGCGAGGTTGTTGCGCAGTTTACGCAACTCGCGCGGAAATTCATAGATCGGGTCCACACTTCTCTGATCGCTTTCGCGCGTCAGCAATAGCAGGCGGAATTCACCGAGCGAAAACAAGATGCGATCGAGAGCAGCCGTCACTTCTCCCATTGCCTTTTCTGCATAGAGGCCGCTCGAAACTTCATTGCGCGGAAAAGCCATACCCAGCGCCTGCGACACCTCGTCCGCGCTGAGGTTTCGCACAAACTCCGCGAAGTGCGGAATGCGGTCCAGCTTGGTGAGAATCACATAGACGGGTACTTCCGTTCCAAGCTGCTGGGCCAGGTCCCGCAGCATCTGGTTGGTGGTGCGGGCCGAGGCCAGCACGGCGTCCGTTGCCGTGGCGCCAAGAAACTGCTCACAGCTTACGCAGACAACGGCGGCGCGTACTGGAGCCTGCTTGCCCATGGCTGACCGGATCGCCTTGGGACGCGTCTTGCGAATCAGCCGGTTCCACAACGCGCCTGCCCTGCGAACCGCATCCCCTGCTTCCACGAATACACACTCGTGGGCATACCAGAGATTCACGACGGGAGTTGCCACGATGTCCTGATCGCGATAGACCTGGCCGGCGAGCAGTTCCGGATCGAAGCCGGATTTGATGACTGCGGTTGTCTTCGCTGAGTTAGCGTCTCCGAGAACGTAAAGCAGAGGAAGCGAATCAAGCGATTTGGGGCCAGTGCGCTGCGCCGTGGCAAGGCGCCGCTCCGCATCGCGCAGCAAGGTGTCGAGGTCCGTTCCACCCTGCAGCTTCTTCGCGGCCGCGTCGCGCCTCTTTTCGCGAAGATAGAAAAAGAGAATGACACTCGCAGCGGCGATGCCCAGCAAGACGAGCAGGATACGCAACACGAGGAGCGCGGTTCCGGCCAGTCCGAGCAACGGACCCGCGAGCCACGCAAGCAGGACAGAGAGAACCAGGATGAATACGGAAACCACAATCGGCAACACGTCAGGCTCCTATTGCGCGGTCAGTCCGGCATTTTGTACGTGGGAAACCGCGGAACCGAGAGAGAGTTCGAAGCCGCCAAACGCAATTAACACCAAGCCTGCGAGCACGCATGCGGTGATAAGAAGCATGCGCGTCCATGGGTCGCTGGTGCGCGCCGGCGGCACTTCAGGAATGGCGATGGGCGGCATCAAACTGGCAGCGCCGCGAATGCGCTCGATCTTGCCAAGCGCCTGGCGCAGCAACTGGTGCAGCTCGCCAGTATCGCCCAGCGCATAGCGGCCGCGGTAGCCCATCTGGAGACAGAGGCAATGCACTTCAAGCGCATCGGCAACTTCGGGAGCGTCCTGCTCACCGAGGAGTTTCCTCAGGTTCAGGAAGAACGTTTCGCCCGCAAGATGACCGCCGAAGAGTTCCTCCTGGAGCGGACGCCGCGCCCAGTCACCAAAGGCCGGACTTTGCAGGTTGAGCACGCTTTCGTCCAGATAGGCAACACAGGCGAAGACCGCCATCTGCACGGTCTCACTCGCGTAGCCCAGCGCGCGCGCTTCCTGCATGGCCGTTTGCAGAGAGCGGCGCATCTGGGCGCGAAAGCTTTCAGCGTCCTGCACCTGCTGCCGCTGGAAGCGCACGCGCAAAACGGCGGTCAGTGCTTCCTGAAAGCAGAGGGCAAGACTGTTCACGCGGGCAGTACTCATCACGAAGGCTCCACGATGACGGTAAGATCAAATTCCGGCCGGGAGATCTCTCCCGGAATGTAAATGCCGACGCTGCGCGTCTGCAGGATGTGTTCCCAGCAGGGCCCGGTGGTATCGATCGCGAAGTATTGCATATCCGCCTCCGCACGGATCGCGGTGGGCGGCACGGGAAGATGGGTAAGCTTCATGCCAGGCAGCGCGCGCTTCACCAGCTCCGGAACGAATTTGGACGAACACACCTTGACGAGCTTCGGAGCCAGCCGCAGCAGGTCTGACTCGCCGAGCCCGGAGCGCATGCCGAGGACCCAGCGGGCACGGCGCAGGCAACGCTCGTCGCGCACCTCGGCCTCATGAATATACGGCTCCAGAGGGTGGAACTCGAGCATGACCGCATTCGACGGCACCACAATCTCAAGATGCCGCCGGATATGTGCGTCGAGAGCACGGAATACCGGACCCGGATTGCGATGGTCGTACGCGGGAAGTTGGCGCGGATCGGAATCGAGGGCAAAGGTGCACAATGCGCCCGCCAGCCTCGACAACTCGATATAGACATCTTCGGGATGGGCGTGCCGCGTTGCGGTCAGGTGCTGGAGCGGGGGAATGGCGTTATGCAGCGCATGCAGAAACCAGTAGTTGGCTACGTCCAGCGCGGCCGTCCCCGCCTCAAAGCGCCCGTGGCGCCGCGCACTGCGCGCGATGGTTGCACTCTTTTCCAGAATCGCGTCGAGCAATCGCCTCACCAAAAGCATCAACGACTCGCTTGCATTCAGGCGCAAACAGGACGGCACGAACTCTTCGTCGAAGACAAGATGACCGCGGCCGTCGCGCAGTACGCGAGCAATCGGGATCGAAAGCAGATCGGGATTCAGCTCGGCCTCTGTCATCAGGCGGATGTTCTTCCGCCCCAGGTCAATTTCGCGCTCATCGATACCGTTGGTTTCGTCGCGCAGGGTCCGCTGCATCCGGGCAAAGCGGCTGCTGTTCGCCGATGCGGACAGATCGCAGTCAAAGCCATTGTCACGGCGCATGGGAACAGTAAGGTAGAGCGGAAGCTCGGCATCCGTTGACGGGAAAACTTCGAGAAGATTGCGGATGGACGGCGGCGGATCCGAATTGGGCACTTCAAACGGCAGGCCATCCGGAAAAATTCCGGCAGCGTGCAGCAAGGACGCCGTACCGTTACGGATCGCCTTGGAGTCCAGTTCGACGTGCAGCAGGCCCCATGGCTCGCGCCACAAACTGGCGGCGAGAAACGCCATCGAGTCTTCAAAATAGCGGCTTTGCGTCTGGAAATGGTGAGGGCCCAGATACATCCCCTCGGACCAGACCACTCGCGACAGGAATTTCATAGCGATCGAACCGTTTGAGCTAGCATGACTGTTGAGCGGTTTACAGTCAGGGGGAATCCTGAAAGCGATGAGTGGAAATTACTTCGCCTCTCATGCCTGACCTCACTGCCGCCGATTGTGTTTGCATCGTAGGCTGCCAGCCCTTTACTGTCAAGTCAAGCCGCTGTAGCCTTGTGATCCAGAACCAGGGAATGCAGCGGAACCAAGGTGACCATGATGCACGCGCCCAAAGCTCCTTTCGATAAGCCCGATACTCCCGCCCCGAATCAAGCCTCCGGCGAAGGATCGTCGAGCGCTACCGGAATCTTCGGCACGGTTTCCCCTCCTCCGACACGCACCGAGGAGGATCTGCTGGCATCTCTGGCACGCGAGCAGCAGACGCCTGCTGCCCCGAACCCGCCCTCCGTACAACAGGCTGCCCCGGCAGCTTCCTCCAGCCCGGGCGAGTTCACCCGGATGTTGCAGGCGTTGACGACCCCCGCGCAAACTGCGCCATCCAGTCCACCGGCGGCAAATCCATCAGAGGAACTGGCGCGCGTCTTCAGCCACGTCTCGATCGAAAAAAAGCCAACCGCGGAACCGGTCAAGCCCGCCTCACCGGGCAGCTTTACCCAGATGTTTAGTACGATGAGCGCGGCGTCTGCCACCGAGCCGGCCGCGCCCAGTGCCGCTCCGCCTGCCGCACAGCCGCCGGCGGCATCGCCCGCATCAGGTCCGGGCGAATTCACGAAAATGTTTCAAGGCATGCAGGGGCAAAGCGGAGTCAGTGAGCAAGGCTCATTCCCACCGCTGTCAAAGCCATCTCGCAGCGCAGAACCAGGCGCATTCACGCAGATGTTTTCGACCCATAACCCAGCAGTCGCCCCGCAGGGCGATCCCTTGAAATCGCTGCCTCCGGAACCTGCGCCGGAGGCGGATCTCAAGTTTTGGAAAGACCATCCACAGCCCGCGGAACCCGGCCTTCCCGCGCAGGGCGGCTTCACACAGTTGCTCCAGGCGTTGAGTCAGGAACCGGCTGTCAAAGCGCCGGAAGCTCCCGTCTATGCTCCTCCAGCCGCCGCGCCGCCGCCAGCGCCTGCTGTGGGAGGATTCACGCAACTGCTGCGGACACTCTCGTCAGAACCGCCTGCGCCACCTGCCGCTGTGCCGCCGCTCGCACCACCGCCAGCGCCCGTAGCTGCGCCTCCCATGGCTCCGTCCCCGATCGTTGCGCCACCAGTCGCTCCTCCCATGATGCCGCTATCTCCAGTTGCTCCGACGGTTTCCTCAGGGCCCGGTGAATTTACGCGAGTGATCTCGGGATCAGCTCTGCGCGACCTTCAGAGTCAATCAGGAGCGCCTTCCGCACCGCCGCCGACCGCGCCCGTGGCTCAGCCCGCGTGGCCGCCGGCGCCCATTCCACCTCCGCCCGCAATGCACCTTCCGCAGCCGGCGCCGCCCATTGCTCCGCAGGCGTTTGCCTTTCCTCCTACTCCCGCACCGCCGCCTCCGGCAGCTCCGGCGCCAGCAACCGGAGCGCTGCAGAAATACATGCCGCTCATCCTCGTGCTGAACATTTTTCTGATGCTGGCGATTGTCTTGATTCTGATCTTCGTCTTTCACCACAAGTGATGGCGAAGAGTCATCCAATCATCAGTCCTGGCATCAATCCTGGTTCGCAAAGAGGAAGATTAGCTCCATTTCGGGGTTGGGAATCTCCGCCGGCGCGTACACCGCGAAATTGCGCGCACGCACGATTGCCTCCCACACCGGTCCGCTTCGCTCCAAACTAAAGTACTGGTAGCGCAGCTTCACCGGGATCGCCCGTGGCGGCACGGGCACATGAGTCAGCTTCACTCCCGGCAGCGCCTGGCGAATCAGTTGCTCAATGTGGGTGGCCGAGCAGGCCTTCGCCAATGCCGGGAAGCGCGCGATGAGGTCGGCCTCACTCAAATCCGAAGCGACAGCTAGATACGGCCGCGAATTTTCAAAATAGCGATCCTTGTCGATGGCGGTTGCATAAATCGAATCACGCACCGGCTTCAGCGGCAGGGCCACAAAGTTACTGGGCACAACCGTCTCCAGCAACTCCGCAATGGTGGCGTCAAGAGCAAGGAAGCACGGGCCCAGGCGATCGTGCTCGTACTTCGGCAGATCGCGCGGTTCTATCTTCGACGAAAACGTGGTAAGAGCGCCGGCAAGCGAAAGCATATGCAGAAACAGCGCCTCGGGGTGAACCTGGGGGGCCTCCAGCAGATGGCGCGACACCGGCAGATGACTGTTAAGGGTGTAGAGCAGCCAGAAATTGGCGATGTCGGAAGCGCTGAAGTCGGCAAGCGACTGGTTGCGCTGGCGCCGCGCCCCTGCCAGTTGGCTGCTGCGTGCAACCAGAGTTTCGATCTCTCCGCGAAGAATGCCCGTCAGCAGTTCATTACTCTTGGCATTGAGCAGCGGCGGCACGTACTTGGGATCGAGCCGGTAACCGCCCGCTTCAGTCCGTTCAATCCGCGCCATGGGCAGCAGAACCGAACCTTCCAGATTTTCGCCCTCGGCCAGGATCTGAAGATTCTTGCGCGCGAGAGAGACGGGCTTCTCGACACCGGAGCTGTTTTCATCCCGCAGCATCTGCAGTTCAGAGTAGAAACGCGTGCTGATGCCGCCGCGTTGCAGCGCAATGTTCATCCCGCCTGGACGATCCTGCGGAACCGCCAAAAAGAAAGTGCATGTATCCCTGCCAGCGCTAAAACATTCTTCAAGCGCACGCGATGCCGGCGGTGCGTCCGCTGCGGGCAGGTCAATCATTAAGCCGTCAGGGAAAATGCCCGAAGCATGGCTGACGCTGAGCCGTCCCTCGCTCAAGCCGGCAGAATCGATTTGTAACGAGTTAAAGCCCCAGCTGCAGAACGTCAGCGCGCCGGAGAGAAATCGGAGAGTGTCCTCGAAGAAGCGGTCCTGCGCCTGAAGGTGCTGTGGAGACAGGAAGACGCCTTTGGACCAGACTACAGGTTGTAAATTTCGCATACTCGCACATCCAGCCTGGGGCTTGAGTATACACTGGCGGCGGTTGGGGAATCTCTGGCGCCGGAAGAAGGACTAACCTCCTGAGCAGTCAATTCATCTTGCCCGAAATTCGTCTTGACAAGGTCTGGCACATGGGCCACAATCGGTGAGTTGCTGGAGCGGACACGTCGGCCGTCCCCGAGCTGTAAAGGCCGTTGTGCTCTGCCCGAGCCTCGAAACCATCAGAACAAGCCAATCTGGGAAGTCGCTCAACACGATCTACTTCTTCTTCATCTGGGGAGGGGTTTGCGCCTTTTCCTGCGCGTGGGCCCCGAGGAGACAACCATGGCTAAGGAAAGCACACAGCACAAACTTGACCGCGTCCGATCGCCACGCGTGCACATTACCTACGACGTCGAGATCGGCGACGCAATCGAAATGAAGGAATTGCCCTTTGTCATGGGCGTTCTCGGAGATCTCACCGGACAGCCGGAACAACCGCTCGCGGCCCTGAAGGATCGCAAATTCGTCGAGATCAACCCCGACAACTTCGATACCGTCCTCAAGGGCATGCAGCCTCACCTTGCCTACTCCGTTGCCAACAAGCTCAGCGATGATCCCAATGCGGGCCAGATCAGCGTGAATCTCAAGTTCGAGAGCCTCGACGACTTTTCACCGGAAAACGTGGCGAAACAAGTGGGGCCGCTCAAGGAATTGCTCGATCTGCGCACACGGCTTTCCGATCTTCGTGGAAGCCTTCAAGGCAACGACAAGCTCGACGAAGCGCTTTTTGAAGCTGTTTCGAACACAGAGTCCCGCGAAAAGCTTCGCGCCGAGCTCGGTAAAACCGGAGGTGGAGAATGAGCACACAGGCCTCGCCTACCGCCGCTGCAGCGGAAGCCGCAGCACAGGCCCAGGAACAGAGTCTGCTTGATCAGATCGTCTCCCAGGGACGATTCACACGCGATGCAGCAACGCTCGAGCGCGGGCGCGACATGGTGAAGGAATTCGTGGCCCAGGTGCTTGAAGGCCACATGACGCTGAGCCGCGATGCCGAGGCTACCATCCAGGCCCGTATCGCGCAGATTGACCGCCTCATTTCTCTCCAGCTAAACGAAATCCTCCACTATCCGGCATTTCAGAAGCTCGAATCGACATGGCGCGGCATCAAGTACCTTCTCGATCAGTCGGAAACCAGCGAAACGTTGAAGATCAAGGTGCTCAATGTTTCCAAGCGCGAGTTGCTGAAGGATCTGCAGCGCGCGCCGGAATTCGATCAGAGCGCCTTGTTCAAGAAAGTGTATGAGGAGGAGTTCGGCGTATTTGGCGGGGCGCCTTTTGCCGCGTTGGTGGGCGATTTTGAATTCGGCCGCGGCCCCGAGGACATCGAACTGCTGGAGCGCATCTCGCAGGTAGCCTCGGCCGCGCACGCGCCGTTCCTATCGGCGGCAAATTCCGAGTTGCTGAACCTGAGCAGTTACACGCAACTTGGCGCACCGCGTGATATCGGCAAAATCTTCGACTCAACTGAATACGCCAAGTGGAAGAGCTTCCGTCAGTCCGACGATTCACGTTATGTCGCTCTGGCGCTTCCGCATGTTCTCATGCGCCTTCCCTACGGAAAAGACACCAAGCAGATTGAAGCATTCGATTACGAAGAAGCTGTCGATGGCAGCGACCATTCGAAATACCTCTGGGGCAATGCCGCCTACGCGCTCGGCGCGCGGCTGACTAACTCCTTCGCAAGGTATGGCTGGTGCGCCTCGATCCGCGGCGTGGAAGGCGGAGGCCTGGTGGAAGGCCTGCCGGCGCACACGTTCAGGACCGACGAAGGAGATGTGGCCCTCAAGTGTCCTACTGAGGTCGCCATTACCGATCGCCGCGAAAAAGAGCTGGCTGATCAGGGGCTGGTCCCGCTGGTGCACTGCAAAGGGACCGATTACGCTGCCTTCTTCAGCGTGCAGACAGTGAACCGCCCCAAGCTTTACGACAAGGAGGCAGCAAATGCCAATGCGCGCCTCTCTGCGCAGCTACCTTACATCCTGGCCATGTCGCGATTCGCGCATTATCTGAAAGCGATGATGCGCGACAAAATCGGAAGCTTCATGACGCGCCAGGACTGCGAAAAGTTCCTCAACCAATGGATTTGCAACTATGTCTGCGCGGACGATAACGCCTCGCAGGCAGCCAAGGCGAAGCTGCCTTTGCGCGAAGCGGCCATACAGGTTTCCGAAATTCCAGGAAAGCCTGGCGCGTACCGCGCGGTTGCATTTCTGAAGCCGCATTTCCAACTGGACGAGCTCTCTGTATCGCTTCGTCTGGTGGCCGACCTGCCTGCATCGGCGCGGAAATAGTGGAAGAACAGTGTGGCTGGCGCAAGCATGCGCGGCAAAGCCACGTCCAGTGAGCTTGCCGCCTGATAGGAGCCTACGATGGCAGTTGATTATTTCCTGAAACTGGATGGGATTGAAGGTGAATCCCTTGATGAAAAGCACAAGAATGAGATTCAAATCATGAGTTGGAGCTGGGGAGCCAGCAACGTCTCTTCCGTATCGGGCACCGGCGGATCAGGAGCAGGCAAGGTCAGCCTCAGCGACTTCAACATCATGACGAATTTCGACAAGGCGACACCCAAGTTCTTTAAATCGGTCTGTGCAGGCACGCACATTAAAACCGGAACTATGTCGGCGATCAAGGCGGGGGCTGATGGCAAGCCCTACTTGAAGGTCGACTTCAAGGAACTCTTTGTCACAGGTCTGCAGATATCCGGCAGCAGTGAGATCCCAACAGTCAGCTTGTCGTTCAGTTACAACGAAATCAAGATCGACTACTCGACGCAGAATGAGCAGGGCAACCTGACAAGCATTGGGCCGGTCGGTTACGACTTGAAGGGAAACAAACTCACTTAAGGCAACCCGCTATGGACGCGCTCTCACTCTATCGGGCCGGCCAACTGAAGGCGGCGATTGAGGCGCTTGGCGACGAGCTGAAGAAGCAGCCGCTCGATGCCAGGCGCCGCACCTTTCTGTTCGAGTTACTGTGTTTTGCTGGAGAATACGGCCGCGCTGAAAAGCACCTTGATATTCTCTCCGACGCCAACGCCGAAGCTGCTGCGGGAGCCATGCTCTATCGCAGCGCTCTGCACGCGGAGCGCGAGCGGCAGGACATGTTTGCGCGCGACGCCCTGCCTCTCGGCACGACACATGCATCGCCCTCGGGCGTGCTGAACGAAGTCGCGTTTACCGGACTCGAAGACTCGGATCCCCGCATCGGAGCACATCTGGAAGCATTCATTGCGGGAAGCTATACATGGATCCCTTTCGCGTATATCGAGTCGGTCGAAACCGAACCACCGAAACGCCTGCGCGATCTCTTATGGCTGCCCGCAGTGCTGCGGACAACTTCCG
>JAJZVZ010000299.1 GCA_021846945.1 Acidobacteriota bacterium
CCGGATGTGCTCGGCAAAGACCTGGGCGCAGATGCGGCGGTAGGCGGCGGAGCGGCGGGGGGCGGAGGAAGAAGCCGAAACTATCATGCTCATATAAGTATTACTCCTGAAAAGGCGGCCCGTCAAGGGGGCCTGACTGGATTGGACTACATCTGGAGTATCTACTGACCTGAGCATTTACCCAAAGCCAGAACGTCCTGAGCTACGACATCCCTCGTCCACGATCTCGAAAATACCTCCAAGGCTGCTCTGCAGCCCAAGGCTCTCTACGCCGGCGATGTCTACCAGGGTCAACCCTGCATCGTAACCACCGACAGCGAGATCAACCTGGTCGGCGGCGCCGCCACCGCCATCCACCTGGACCCGACCTTCGGCATCCTGCTCTCGGCCAACAAGCTCAGCCTTTCGGCCATGCCCGACCAGATCTCGATCGGCGGCGGCTACTGGCGGCTCAACCCCCTGCTGCTGAGCTGCGTGCCTTCGACCACCCCGACCCCGGTTCCGGTGCTGGTCAAATCCACCCCGGAGCTGCTGCGCCACGCCAGCGCCGTCGCCAGCGCCGTCGCCAGCGCGCGTGGCTACCTGGCGGCCAACTCCGACATAGCGAGCTAAGCCATGGACCTGCGCTGGATGAGCCAAGGCGGCCTGCTGATCGACGGCAACGGCGATCTGGCGGGCACGCTGTCGGATAGGGTCAAAACACTTGGTCCCTCTCCTCTCTCCGCCCCTTGCCGACTTCGCAATCCGCTCCCGCGCCGCCGGCGTGGAATCCTGCAACACAACTGTATTCAGCAGCATGCGGGCGATTCCCCGGGCCGCTTCTCCGGCCGGTCGCGCCGCTCTCCTTGCGCGCCATCCTGCACCCTGTAACCGCGCAAGAAAACGGCCGAAAGTTGCGCGGTTACCGGGCGCGTTTCTCGCCAGGGACAGGACGGCGAAGATACCCCAGGGGGCAGAGCGATGCAGCGAGGATCAGGGCTGTAAGACGGGACGGGTATCCGGAGAGAGAAAGAGAGACAACTTATATGCATCGTGCCCGCGGGGGAAGAGAAAGTCTAGAGAGCTATCCAAGAAAGAAGAACAATGGGCCAGGTCGCTCGCCGGCGGGATGCAGAGCACAGACTCTCAATGTATGACCAGACCGGCTCTGCCACAACCAACAAACCACTCCCTTATGCCGCCCCGCCTTGCAGGACAGGACTACATACTCCCACCAGAGAAGCCGGAAGGCAACACCCCGTTTACGGGGCCCTTCTGTCCGGCGGAGCGTAGGCTGTCTCTCATGAGAATGTTATCGCAGCGGCGTAACCCAGAGGCCGGGTCCGCTCGATGAGCTGGAGAAGACGCCAGCGTTTACGGTCGGCGATTTGGCGCACCCAAAAGTCAGCATAGATGCCGGCGCGTGAGGACTGCGTCAGATCGATGGGTATACCGTTGTGAGGGCCGTCACACCGGGAAGTTATGAGCGACTCTATCATGATCTCGATTTCACAGTCTGAGGAACGGGGACCTAATGACGCCGCCACCGGTGGGGACGGATTCGACCGGAGTCAAACTGCGCCTTACCGAGGAGCAGGTCTCGGTCATCTGGCCGGGTCTGAACTACATCATTTGCCAATTCCTGACGCGGCAAGATACCGGCCAGGCGGTAACTTCGTACCCTTTCCGCATTCAGCCGTTGCCGCCCGGCTCCGACTCCGGGACGTTCAGCGCCGCGATGATGGACCGGTTCCAGAAGCTCTGGTCCAAGATCCAGCCGATCAAGACAACCGGCGGGGATCTCCAACTGGACGAGTTCGAGCTTCGCGCGGCGATCTTTGCTGCGCGCACCAGCGTGAAACTTGAACGCAGGGATGTCCAGAAAACCCAAAAGCAGGGGGCCAAAACGAAGCGCCGGATGGCCGGCGCCAAGCGCGCACTCAACAAGCAGGTGCGCAAGAAGGAGGAAGTTGTTGCATTCCTCGAGACCGCCCTTAAACGGGCCAGCCGGTTGCTCACGTCAGAGATCGGCGCGGAGGAATTCAAGACCCAATCCAAAGAGTGGCAATCCCACCTCCTCTGGATTGAGTATCACCTCACCTACTTCAAGCCCTTTCGCACGACTGAATTGAGCATAACGAAACTGCACCGTGGGTGGGTGGAGATCCTCGTGGGGATCGCCGAAAAGGCGATCGCCGAGCTGGGATATGAGCTTCCCGAGCCGGCGGAACTTCGCGCCGCGATGCGTCAGTACCTTGCCTACTCCCTGCGCGGACGGATGGGCGAATACGACCATATTTTTATGTTGCGGAACAGTGCCAGTTTCGTCGCGCAGATGAAGCTATTCGATTTTGTGAATGAGAGGATCGCACTCCGGGAGGCATCGTGACAGAGCCCCGCAAGAAGACGAAGCAGACTCGTTCTCACGAAGGCGCCGCAACGAAGGCAAAAAAGAAGCAACCCAAACAAACAGCGCACCGGCGCGCGACGTCGGACCTGGAAGTGCACGAACTCCTCGAACGGCTGCGCAAGCGATGGAAGCGCGCATCAGGCAAGGAGCGTCGAGACCGGGTTGCGCAACTCTTGAGCAAAGGCTGCACGCTTCGCGGTATAGCGGACGACATCCATCAGCCCGAGTCAGTCGTGCGCTACTACTCTAAGCCTGCGCCGGCTTCGCCAGAAAAGGTGAAAGTGAATGCGACTCAGCAATCCGTTCCCGCGAAGAGCGCGTCCTCGACGGGGCCGGCCCCAAGCCACCGGGCACAACAACGATCGGTTGCGCAAAAGCAGGGCACCGTATCTTCGAGCAATAAGCATGACGGGAATCGTCGACAGCCGGTGCCTCCCCGAAAGCGTCCACTGCCGAAACTTCCGCCAAGGCCGACTCCGACACCGCCGGGCGAAATAGAAGAAGACGTTGCCTTGCTGAGGAGACGGCTCCCCCAGATCATCATGGCATTCATTCGCGAGAAGTTGGGTACACCGGAGACACCAGCCGCCGCCAGTGAAATTCAGCTATTCCTTCAAGAATTGCGCGTCTACGCCCGAGTTGATCTTCCTTGGATGAAACCGGTACAGCTGCCGCAGAGGATCACCTTGAATCGGCTCTTCGATGTGACGAAACCGAAATCATTCCCCCAGAATTGCGACCGGGGCCAACTGGCGATATGGCTCACGATGGCCTTGGTATCGCTGTGTTCGAACTGGGAGAGTGATATCGAAAGGGCAGCACAACGGCTATTTCCCGAGCCCAGTCCGGCGAGTGCGCAGCCTCCAGGATCTCAACCCGGGCGACCGCGCTCATTTGCGATTGCGGTTCCGGCCTTCCGGCTGCGTGGCCCGAGAGGCTACTGAAGCTTTTTGAGACACCGGAGAGTCCCCCTCGCTCCCAAACCGGCAAGGCCGGACTATTGGCGCAAAGGCTGACGGAGACCCTGACGCCGACTTTTCAGTTGGCTACGCAACGAGAAGGCTTACCGAGTCGCTCAAAGGTTATGGGCACACTCTTCCCGGAGAGATTTACGTTTTTATCGACTTTCCGAGAACAGGTGATTCAAACTCGGCAACTAGCGGTGTGTATAGATTCGAGCATGTGAACCTAACCAGCCTCTTCCGCTGGTGGTAAACTGTCCCCACCGGGCAGACAAGCTTGGATTGCTACCATGCATTACCTGAAGACGACAGACGAATCTCTGGACAGCCTCGAACGACGCATCACGGCGCTGGAACAGCTCGACAGGATTGACCGGCGACTCGATCAGACAATTCGCCCCCGGCTAGACGACATCGAACGCCGCATCATGAACTTGGAAGCGAAGATCGAGGCGGACACCGCGACTCCCTGAAGAGGATTCCAAACCGCGTTGAAGCGTGGATTTTTTCCGGGTATCATACCGGGTATCGATACTTTAGCAGACAACAAACCTTAATGATTCAGCGTAATTCGAATCCCTGGGGGGCAGCCAACAATTCGTTCTACAGGGCTTAGCCCTAATACTGTTCACTTAACGAATTTTGTGGCATTCTGTATTGGAAGTACAGGAGGGCCACATTGGCGCGCACAGTTGCCGAACTTCCGGCCGGGTCGCGGATCACGGACTACATCAGCCTTG
>JAJZVZ010000300.1 GCA_021846945.1 Acidobacteriota bacterium
GCAGCGCTTACGTGAGCAACATGGTGTCCGTACCGAATCGCGCCAGTTACCCGCAGACCTATAGCTCTGCTGTGTATTCTCCAGATGGCCTGCAGAACTACCTGATCCGGAGCGCTACGTTTCCGGTGGCGGGCCGGAACACAACTAATGTCGTGAACACGAACTCGACGATAGCCCTTAAGCCGGGCCTCAGTATGTCTTCAATCCCCAAGGACGAGGCGCCTGATTTCGCGACTCAGGTGAACTTCACCATCGAACAGCCGCTCAAGGGCAACTCGGCGTTGCGCATAAGCTGGCTGTGGACGCACGCCACCAACCTGGACCAGGAGTACTTTCCTAACCAGCCCTACTCGACCATCGCCTGGGAGCTGAAAACCGGCACCAAGCCGCCCCAGGGAACAACCGTCGGACTGCCCAACTATGCCGCCACGGCACTAGGGCCGTACGACAACACTGTCTGGGGCAACAATGCGCTGTACCAGAGGAGCGGTTGGTCGAACGACAACCAGCTCCAGGTGAACTACCAGAGGCTGTTCCACAACGGAGTGGCATGGCAGATCTTCTACGACTGGTCCAAGCCCTTCCGCGTGGGAGGCAACTACTTCCGCGACAGCTTTATCCGTCCCGCGCAGGATTACGTCACGTCGGGACAGGGGACGATCACGGAGTATCCCAATGAGGCGCCTATCACGGCGGCCGTTATGCCTCCGGCGCGGCCCTCGGGCATTGCTTCCTACGCGTACTGGCATCAACTGGATGTCTACCAGAACTACATCATCGACACCTCCGTGCCGATGCAGGATATTCAATTCAACGGCCTGGTGGACCTGCCCTTCGGGCGGGGCAAGCACTTCCTGAGCGGAGTCAATCGTTGGGTGAACGAGGTAGTAGGAGGCTGGCAGCTCGCCGGCGATGGAACCATGGCCTCTCAGGACTTCTATGTCGGTAATGGAAACTGGGGGCCGAACAGCCCCATCCGCATGTACAAGACCGGCCACAAGGTGACCGACTGCCGCTCCGGCGTCTGTCACCCGGTGTATGAGTGGTTCAACGGCTACATTCCACCGTCGCAATTATCGTCAAGCGGCTGTACTGCGGTTGTCAGCGGTCTGCCCTCCGGCTGGGTACCGTACTCGCAGCCCCTCGACACCAACTACAACCCAACCACACCGTGCGGCAAGGCTGCTGACAAGTACTACAACACCAACGACGTGCAGATCAACCTGCTGGACGGTAGTACGGACAATCAGGGCTACGCTCCGGGGCCCACAAGCACCACTCCCTGGAGGAAGACTCTGCTGCAAGGGCCGAAGAACTTCGTAGCCGACCTTTCCGTGTTCAAGGTCTTCCCGATCACGGAGAACACACGGCTGCGCTTCAATATGGACACCTTCAACGCCTTCAACGTGCAGGGACTCAACAACCCGAACGGCAGTGACGGTACACTGGGGTTTGTCCCTCAGTACAGCTCGTCGCACAACACGCCGCGGCAGGTGCAGTTGACACTGCGGTTGGAATTCTAACCAACTGTTCGATGAATCACTCCGTCGATCTTTCGCTCTTCAAGGCTTTTTCCGATCACCGAACAGTTTGACCTGCGCTTCAACATGGACGCCTTCAATGCCCAGAACGTGCAAGGATACAACAACCCGAGCGCAACTGACGGCACGGAAGCATCGGCCCCGAACAGCGTCGCTTTGTCCCATAACACGCCCCGTCAAGTGCAGTTCACACTGCGATTGATGTTCTAAACCGTGCGCTGATGCGCACATCCGACCCGGCCAGAGGATCGGCCGGGCCGGATGGTTATTCAATGTAAATGTCGTTGTTACTCCGTCGAGGACGGTTGGTGGAAAGGACTTCCTCACTTGAACGACACATTGCCTACGAGAAGAGAAGTATTGAAGTCGCTAGGCATGGGAGTTGCCGCAACATCCGTGCTGGGGCATGGCTCACTGCCGGCTCAGACCAAGCCCAGCAGCCTTGGAGAGTGGAACCGGGATTGGGATGCGGCAGTGCTGAAAGGTGCATTGCTGCAACTCGATGCGCGCTACGACTCCGAAGCGCAATTGGTCTCTGGCCATGTCGGCCCAGAATACTCCTATCAATCGATCCTGCGCAGCCAGGAGGTACACCCGACCAGAACCTCTTTGGAGTACGCCCTCTATCTGATGGAGTCAAGAGAAGAACGGCGGATGGTGACCGCCGTGAAGATCCTCGACCGGATGGAAGAGTTGCAGGAAAAGGATCCGGACAATAGGTGGTTCGGACTGTGGGGGTGGTATGCCGAAGAACCGCCGGAGAAGATGCCTGCAGCCGATTTCAACTGGGCGGATTTTAATGGTGCTCTTCTACTCTGCATGATCCTCCGCCATCGAGATCAGTTGTCCTCTTCCGCTTTGGAACAGATACGCAGAATGATCAACCGCTGCTGCGTCTGTATTCAGAAGCGGAATGTGACCATGGGATACACAAACATTGCTTGCATGGGCACATTTGTGACGCTCGCGGGAGCGGAGGTACTGGGAAATTCTCAGCTTCACGACTACGCGGTCGACCGCCTGCACCGCTTCGCTGCATACATCGACAGGACTGGTAGCTTCCAGGAATACAACAGTCCGACGTATACAAGGGTTGTCGTGCAAAACCTGACGAGCATGTTGATGTTTGTGAAAGACTCTGGAGCTCTTGAACTTGCCCGCCGGATCCACGAACGTGCGTGGCTGCATATTGCAACCCATTGGCATCTCCCAACCCTACAAATCGCGGCCCCGATGAGCCGATGCTATTCCAACGATTTCGGGCTGCAAATTTGGCTACAAAAGTCTCTCAACAATTCATTGGTCTTCTTGGATCGAGAAACGATCAGTACAGGCGCTGGCGGAAACGGCGATGTATGCTATGTGGATTATCACTGCCCTGATGACCTCAAGACGTATTTCATTACTGTCGGCGCTCCGCGAATGCATAGAGAGATTTTCCTTCTGGGAACCCCGGCTGACGATGTACATGGTGCTGCCTCAATCGATGTGGAGGGAACGACCTACCTGACGCCTGCTTTCAGCATCGGATCGGCAAATCGTTCCAGTTTCTGGATTCAGAGTCGACCGTTCATGGCATATTGGGGACGGCCGCAACATCCTGTAAAGTGCCTTCAGTTGAAAGTGATGAAGGATGATTATGACTTTTCGTCTGCATTGTTTTATTCAGTTCAAAACAATGGGTCCGTACTTGGGCAGGTACGCTTTCAGTCTGATGGAGGTGATAGACACCCCTCGCTGGACCGAATCCGCGATCAGAGATTTCAACTCTCGCGTATGGCCGTGCAGCTGTCGTTCAATGTTTGGGAGGACAATTGGAAGCTTTTTGCCAAAGAGGTTGAAGTCACGGCCGGGACTGAGCCGCTGCCGCTGGGGTCGCCGCTCTTTGTCGATATGGGAGACATGCAGATCGCGACACGATTCCTTGAGCCGAACTTTTCGTCTTACGAGCCGCAAATGCGATTTATCAGGAAGGGGGGCAAGGCAGTTATAGAACTGATCCTGATTTCATCCCCTGATGCAGTTACCGTAGATTGGCGCCAAGTAAAGTCGGCTGGCTGCGGAATCGCTCTCATGATGGCAAAGGGTGTTCGCAAGGAGATGATTTCGCCTGGAGCAATGGAACTCCGCCAGTTCAGCACGGTGAAGAATGGTAAGGTATCGATTACGAATTGGCAGAGCCCTGAAGGGAGACTTGAAGTTGTAACTGCCACGAACGTGGCGCCAGGCGACTTAATGAACCGGGCATTTCGAGCTAGTATCGACGGGCATGCGGTACCTATGATCCGATTGAGCAACACACTGTTGGTATCTTAGCGTGAACTGGCTTCTAATTCTGGTCTGGCGCATCGAATACTGCAAAGGATACTTATGAAACGGCGTGATTTTATCGGTCTGTCTGCCGGGTCCATGGCGGGCGTGTTTTTGGGGACAAGGAGCACAAAGGCGCAAGAGCGCTCCGTTCAGGTGACTCCGTCGATTGAAGAAATTCAAGGCCACGAGGCAGTGCGCGTGCTGCCCGGCCAGCAAAAGGC
>JAJZVZ010000073.1 GCA_021846945.1 Acidobacteriota bacterium
GGAGGGCGTGGGGTTTATGGACAACGGCATGGACGCGCTGATTGTCTATGATGACCTGTCCAAGCACGCAGTTGCGTACCGCCAGGTTGCCTTGGTTCTCAAGCGGCCATCGGGTCGCGAGGCATATCCTGGAGACATCTTCTACCTGCACAGCCGGCTCTTGGAGCGCGCCGCGCGCATCGGCGAACAGTATGGAAACGGCTCGCTCACCGCGCTGCCGATCATCGAGACACAGGCCGGCGACGTCTCTGCGTACATTCCCACCAACGTCATCTCGATCACCGACGGGCAAATCTATCTGGAAACAGATCTCTTCTACCAAGGCGCGCGGCCGGCCATTTCTGTCGGCCTGTCGGTTTCGCGCGTCGGCTCAGCCGCGCAGCTCAAGGCCATGAAACAAGTGGCTGGCCAACTGAAGGGTGATCTAGCGCAATTCAGGGAGCTGGCTGCGTTTGCGCAATTCGGTTCCGAACTCGATGCCAAAACGCTTGCCCAGATCAACCGCGGCAAGCGCATCATGGAGATCTTCAAGCAACCGCAATACAACCCCATACCCATTGAGGTCCAGGTGGCGGTGCTCTGGACCGTGCAGAAGGGCTACCTCGACGAAGTGCCCGTTGAGCGCGTGAAGGAATACCAGGACAAGTGGACGGATTTTCTCACCACCCGCAAGCCGGAATTGCTCGCCGGCATTGCGCGGGAGAAGATCCTCACGGACGCGCTCAACGAGGCGCTGAAGGCCGCGGCCGAACAATTTAAGGAAGGCTGGCAATAGCCTCTGGAATCTCGCTATGCAAAGCGCGAGCACGTTACGACACCGAATCCGCTCCATCAGTAACACTGCGCTGATCACCAAAGCCATGCAAATGGTGGCGGCTTCCAAAATGCGAAGAGCTCAGGAAGCTGCGCTCGCTGGGCGTCCTTTTGTCCGACTGATCTATCGTATCCAGCGCGCAACCAGTAAAAGACTCGGTGACTATGCGCATCCATTACTCGAGGTTCGCCAAGTCCGGAAGCGCGCTGTCATCCTGGTTTCTACCGACAAGGGGTTGTGCGGTGCGCTCAACGCGAACCTGTTTCGGCTTGTCTCGCAGTTCGATCCTGAAACGACGCTGTTTATCGCAGTCGGCCGGAAAGCGGCGCAGTTCATCGCACGCACACAGCATCAACTGGCCGCCGAGTTCACATACTCCGAAACTCCGCGATTTACAGAAGCCAGTGCGATCGGCGCCTTCGCCACGGATCTGTTTCTGAGACGAGAAGTAGACGCAGTGCACGTCATCGCAATGCGGTTCGTGGATACTCTTACTCAGCAACCACTCTGCCTGGAGTACCTGCCCATAGGGCAAATCAAGGCTGTTGAGATGGGGTGGGCTCAAATCGAAACTGAGGTTTCAGCCCTCAACGCCTACTGCCTCTTCGAACCCAGCCGGGAGGTCGTGTTGGACTTCTTTCTTTCCCGGTACCCGAAGCTCTACATGTACCAGGTTCTCCTGAATGCGAAGGCCAGTGAGCACAGTGCGCGCATGGTATCCATGAAGAATGCCACGGAGAGCGCCGAAACCCTCATCGGGGACCTGACGCTTGAATACAACAAGCTGCGCCAGGGCAATATCACCAAGGAACTTCTTGAAATCGCCGGCGGCCAAGCTAGTTGAGAGATGAATGAGAACACTCTGAAGCAGGAGGCAGATATGAACAAAGGCACGATCATAAAAATCTCAGGTCCGGTGGTTGATGTTCAATTCCCGGGCCCGCTTCCCGCTATCTATAACGCACTCACCGTCGAATGCAAGGTGCTTGGCCAGCCGGCAAAGCTGACCCTCGAAGTTCAGCAGCACCTCGGAGACAGGGCAGTTCGGGCGATCTCCATGTCTGGCACGGAAGGCCTGAAGCGCGGCTTTGAAGCCATCGATACCGGCGGGCCGATACGCATGCCCGTCGGCGAGGGTGTCATGGGACGCGTGTTCGACGTCACCGGGAATACCGTGGATGAACGGGGTCCCGTCAAGGCCGAGAAGTTCTATCCCATTCATCGTCCGGCGCCGCCGCTGGTCGAACAGACCACTTCGCCTAAGGTGCTCGCCACTGGCATCAAGGTCATCGACTTGATTTGTCCCTTCTTCAAGGGCGGCAAGGTGGGCGCGTTCGGCGGAGCGGGTGTTGGAAAAACCGTGGTGATCATGGAACTGATCAACAACATCGCGAAGCTTCACGGTGGCGTTTCGGTATTTGCGGGAGTGGGCGAGCGCACTCGCGAGGGGAACGATCTCTATCGCGAGATGTGCGAAGCCGGTGTGATCAATCGGGAGAACCTGAGCGAATCGAAAATCGCGCTGGTCTACGGGCAGATGAATGAGCCGCCAGGCGCGCGTCTCCGCGTCGCCCTGGCAGGCCTTGCCATCACAGAGTATTTCCGCGACGAGAAGAATCAGGATGTGCTTCTCTTCATCGACAACATCTTCCGCTTCTCACAGGCCGGCTCCGAGGTATCCGCCTTGCTTGGCCGCATGGCCAGTGCTGTCGGTTATCAGCCCACTCTTGCCGCGGAAATGGGCGCGCTTCAGGAGCGAATTACATCGACTAAGAAGGGGTCAATCACCTCCTTCCAGGCCGTATACGTTCCGGCTGACGACCTTACCGATCCAGCTCCGGCGACCACCTTCGCTCATCTCGACGCAACCATCGTTCTGGAGCGCTCGATTATGGAGTTGGGCATCTACCCGGCTGTCGATCCTCTCGCTTCGACTTCGCGGGCCCTGGCCCCGGAGATAGTAGGCAAGGAACACTATGATGTGGCGCGCGGGGTGCAGCAGGTCCTTCAGCGCTACAAGGATCTCCAAGACATCATTGCGATCCTGGGTATGGACGAGTTGTCGCCCGAAGACAAGCTGACCGTCTTACGAGCTCGCAAGATCCAGCGATTCCTGAGTCAGCCATTCACCGTCGCCCAGGTGTTCACCGGCCGAGAGGGTAAACAGGTTGCAGTGGAGGATACGGTACGGGGCTTCAAGGAAATCCTGGAAGGCAAACACGACGATGTGCCGGAAGGCAATTTCTATATGAAGGGCCAAATCGAGGAGATCCGCGAGGCCGCCTGAGACTCACTGCCGGCGGCCACCGGACAGAAGGGATGATCATGGCCAGCACAATGAGACTGGAAATTGTTACCCCGGAAGGAACTGCATTTTCTGCGGACGTCGAGTTGGTCACGATACCCACCATTGACGGGCAGATCGGAGTTCTTCCGCACCATGTTGATCTCATGACCTGCATGATCCCCGGAGAAATGCTCATGCGCCGAGGCGGCCATGATCAATTTATCGCGGTCGGCGCGGGCCTGGTGGAAGTTACCGGAACCCAGGTGTCCATCGCAACTGACATGGCCGTGGCCGCCGCGAATATCGACGAGGCGAAGGCCGAAGAAGCCCGCCAACGCGCGACGATGCGCCTGCGCGAGAAACTGTCTTCCGAGGAGATCGCTTCCATCAATGCCTCCATAGCGCGATCCCTGGCGCAGTTGCGAGTCAAGAAACGTCATCGCGTCTAATGGAAATTCCCACTGATGCGCAGCAAAACAACATCCCCTTTCGGGAGCCGCGGAGCGATCATTATCGCCGCAGTTGGTTGTGCGCCGCCTTGTCCGCCATATTGAAATGACGACTGTGGAAGAGACATTCCGGAAACCAGAAAGTGTAGAAGCACCAGACTGGATCATTGAAGATCTTGGAGATGGTGGAACTCCAGACGAAACGCGAGCGCGGCAGGTAACGCGGGGAACTGGAGGCGGCTAACTGATCTCCGCAAGCAGTTGATCTGGTGAGCGATAAAACGCAATCCAAACCGCTAGCCAGAGGAAGCCGCGCGCAAACAGAGCGGTGAAGAGAAAGAGATTCGTGGTGAGAGGATGGTAGAGCCGGCGCCAGCAGAGCAGACAAATCAACCTTCCAGAACCACCACCGCTGCGCCCGGAGCCAATTTCAGCTTTCCCGGCCAAGGCTTTGGGTTCAGCTGCTCGGGAGAAACCATCCGCATATGGGCTGAATTCGGACTGTCGAGCATTAACTCGCATTCGACGCTTTTCGTATCGCTCATGTTGGCTATGACCACGGCACGGCTTCCGTCTTCGCGGCGGAATACCGAATAGGTGCCGATCGGCGTTCCGTCTGCGATCACCTTGGCGCCCAGCGTATGGCGAAACTCAGCGTCCCACAGCCATTCACGATACCTCCGCCTCAACTCGTCAACCGCCCCCCCGTAGACCATCGTCGCTGGAAACTCATCAAGATCGCCATGGAAGTTGCGGGGTTCGTAACTGATCGAATAGCGATACATCAGGCAGGTATTAATCATTTGCCGGTCGTTATATCCGGTTACCGCCACCATCATCGGCACAAAGGGGTCAATATAGCGGCCTACCGGCTGTGAGTCCGGCCCAATCCTGAAGTACGACATGTTGTACGCAAGAAGTTCGATGTCGAAAGGAGATTCGCCCGCGAAGACGAAATCATCCCCGTCGGCAATGGTGCGGAACTCTTCGATTAAAGGTACGCAACCCAGGTACGTCGGGCTGGGAAAAGGATGGTCATGGTTCTTCGAGAAACAGTAACTACTCACCTGCGCGGCGCACTCGTCGTAGAGGATCCCACTTGCGCCGAGTTCAACGCTCTTACGAAACTCGACCAGGGCGCGCCTTCTCCACAATGGGCTCGCAGCGCACATCCCTACTCCAAGTCGGGTATTGAGGCCCGCGAGCTGCGTGGGCGTGTCGTAATTGTATCCGGGAAATGGATATGGAATACCGTATGGGTCTTCAATCGAATATTGCTGAAACTGGGTTTTGTAAGCTGGAGAAGTAATATCTGCCCACTTGTATTTGTTGAACAGGACAACCTCTACTCCCATCTTTCTGCTTGCGGCTATCGCGTCCTTGAGTTCCTGCCTGGTTCCGAGGCGCGGATCCGTGTCGTGTAGCGGAAAGTCGCGGTCCTGGCCGCCGATCTGCCACCCGGTCAACTGAATGGCCTTGACTCCCCATCGCTTGCAGGCTTCCGCTTTGCGGGGGAGATCCTTGTATGGAAACTCAAGCCGGTCTTCCGCGGAATTGATCTGAATCTGCTGCCACGAGTGCACTTCCCGCAGCCACTGGGGCATCTTGGGCGGCTTGAACCAAGTGCGGCGCCAATCCTTGTACACGTCGACGCCCGCGTGCCAGTCGCCTATAAAGGGCTCAATGGCCAGCGTCTCGGATTTCTGGGAATTGCCAGGCTGGATGAAACAGAGGTGGCTGGGATCGATGCCTACAGCGGAGTCGCCCAACCTGCCCTCGCCGAGATCGCTTGAATCGACTGAGTCCACATAGCCCGGCACGAGGAAGAAACACAGTTGAACCACCTGTTTCTGGGCGGTGTCGTGATAGCCGACGTAAATCCCCCGGCGGTCGCTGCTGATGAGGCAGAACTGAACCTGGGTGCCGAGGTAGCGCATTTGAGCCGGGTAGTCGAAGCCGTAGTAGCCTACACGATTCTGGAAATTGGGCCACAGGCGGACGCTATCCATGCTGCTGTAGCCCCAGGTCAATTGATGCATGTGGTGCTCACCGGCAGGAGGCCTCAAGTTCCTCAGGCGCGGGTAGGTGTAACTTTCGATAACTGCCTGGCTATTGTTCTGTATCTCGTAGCTGAACTCAACTCTGGCTCCGGATAGCCGGATTGACTCCTTCACTTCGATGTCGAGCTTCCCCATCCGTTCGTTCTGGAATCCGCGCCAGGTAATTGTGGCCTGATTGCCATCAACATCAATAGTGGGCCGGACGGCATTGCGCTCTGTCACAAAATTGTAGCGATGCTCCGGATCCGGTACGTGCAGACGCATTCCTTCGCCGCGCATCTTCCAGGCTCCATCTTTCGACTCGAGCTTTTCCACGCAACCGGTCTCTCGATCCACCACAACAAGCAGATGCTCGTTCTGGAGAACGAGACGGCCCGCGGCAACTTGTGCGGCTGCCGGTGTGGCGGCGTTGGCTACGAGTCCGGAGGCGCTGGCGGCAAGCGCAGATCCCAGAAATTCGCGGCGTGAAGATGGCATGTCGATCCCCCCTCAACTGTTATGACAGTCGCTGCTTCGATCGTCAATATCTATCTGTCTCATGAGAGAATCTGGCCACTGACGCTTCCTTGTAAGAAGCATCTGCGCCCTGGGTCATACTTTGGCTACGCAGGAAAGACATGGGCGGAAGCCGCCAATTGTCGCTTGACATCTTAAGTCGAGTCACAGCTATTGCGTTTCGCAATCAAGGAAGAAGATGATGGAGAGATCGGTCACCGCGATCAACTGCTCACGCATGACTCTCTGATCGTTCTTACCGCATTCAGGCTTTCCAATCTGTAACCTTGCGTCAACAGCACGTGGAAAAGAACGGTATACAGTGATGGTTTACGCGAACAACAGCCCCCGATGCTCAATACCACCCCAGTCTCGGGGATAGCGCCAATCGCCTCTATGGGCTTGCAATCCGTCGGCCATTGATCAGTCGCTCGATCTTTCTCTTCATCAGAGGCGCGTCGTTCATACCATTGCGCGTCATGCTGTGAGCTTTGTGCGCAGACTCCGCATTGTCTGCGACATGATCTCCCGCGGTAAAGTCGGCCTCATCGCCGGGTCATCGCTACCATCCTCGCCATCCCCGGCATCTTCAGCCAGTTGGAATTCGCCCCTCATCGCCTTGCGAAGCTCCCTGCCCGAACCGGAGCTCCTGCACCTCCGCCCGTCTGCGGATTTTCTCTGCTCCTCGCTCCACTCGCCCTCGCATTCCTCCGTACAATGGAACGAGATGACCGAGTTCGCTCAGTTCTTCGCCCTCTCATTTACGGCGCTCTTCCCCGTCATCAATCCCATTGGCTCGTCGCTAGTCTTTCTGGGGATGGTGGGCAAGGGAAGCCACAAGATTTACAAGATTCTCGCCAGAAAAATCGCCATCTCCACCGTCCTGTTTCTCCTCGCCATGGATCTTGCCGGCGCTATGGTGCTCAAGCTTTTCGGCATTTCCCTGCCAGTGGTGCAGCTGGCCGGCGGGCTTGTGCTGGCCGCCATGGGCTGGGGTCTGCTCAACCAGAAGGAAGCCGCCAGTTCGCCCGACACGTCGCTTCAGGGAGACGACTTCGACACCCTCCAGAACAAAATCTTCTACCCCTTCACCTTTCCGCTCACGGCCGGCCCTGGCGTCCTGGTTGTCACTCTCACACTCAGTGCGCACGCCTCCAGAGGAAGCGCGCTCCATATCCTCCTGGATCAACTCGGGGTTTTCTCGGGCATGGTGCTCATCTGCTGCACGGTCTTCATCGCCTACGCCTGGGCTCCGAAAATCACCGCGAAGATCTCTCCCTCCACGGCGCACGGCATTCTCCGCGTCATTGCCTTTGTCCTACTCTGTATCGGGGTCCAGATCGCCTGGAACGGCCTTAGCAGTCTGATCACCACACTGCATTCGCCATCGCTGTAAGGCAGCCTATACACCTCGGGCCCACGCCGCAGGGCCGAATTTTCCGGCATCGAGTCAGCGATTCTTTACACCCGTAATCATCACAAATGAAAACATGCCTGATCCCGCGGTTTCCTGCCACGCCTCTTTATCGTCGAGGATTTAACGCCACGTACCCGCGCAGAGTTTGATACGCCAGAAGCGCAGTCATCATTAGCCTGTACAGTGATGCGGACTGCGAATAGCGCGATCCCCTGCACACTCTCTTGAAAGATCGCGCACGGGGTCGTTACAATAGGCAGTCTTGCAAAATCCCCGCGGAGAAACCATGAAGCCCAAACTCACCAACGAAATGGATCGGAGAACGTTTGTCAAAGCAGCGGCGGGCACGCTGGCGGCGTCGGCTGTCACTTCCCTTGCCGCCCAGGCACAGGCAGGCGGCCAACAGGCCAGGCGCCGCGCGCCCAATGTAATCCTCATGATTTGCGATGACCTGGGCTCTGGAGATCTGCATTGCTACGGATCGTCTCTAAAGACGCCAAATCTCGACCGGATGGCCAGCGAGGGCGCGCGCTTTACGCGCTTCAACACTGCGCATCCGATCTGCTCCGCTTCACGAGCCGCGCTGCTGACCGGCAGGTACTCCAGCCGCAGCCATACCCAGGGCGCGTACGGTCCGTCGTCCCCGGATGGCATGGACCTGGATGAGAAGACTCTCGCCGACATCCTCAAGACCGCCGGATACAAGTCCATGGCCATCGGCAAATGGCACCTGGGCTATCCGCCCCAGTATCTGCCCACCAGCAGGGGCTTCGATGCGTACTACGGTGTTCCGTGGAGCGTGGATATGGCCCCGCTGCCGCTCCTGCGCGACACAACCGTCACCGAAGCAAACGCCAATCGTGAAATGCTGACGCCTCTTTACACGGAAGAGGCCGTTAAATTCATTGATGCATCCGCTTCCTCACCCTTCTTTCTCTATGTCGCTTACTCCTACCCGCACGACCCGCCAACCGGATCCCCACGCTTCCGCGGTCACTCGGGACTTGGACGCCAGGGCGATGCAATCGAGGAAATCGACTGGATCTTCGGAGAGATGCGCAACGCGGTTCACCGCAACAATCTGGATGAGGACACGCTGATCTTTTTTACAAGCGATCACGGCCCGTGGTTCCAGGGATGTCCGGGACCGCGCAGAGGGCGCAAGGCCACCACATTTGAAGGCGGCGTGCGCATCCCTTTTATTGCGCGCTGGACCGGCGCCATTCCGGCGGGAAGAGTCATCGACGAGTGGGGCTCCAATCTTGATGTCGTGCCCACGGTCACGTCCATCTGCGGGGCAAAGCCTTCGCCCAACCCGCTGGATGGCCTGGATATTTCCGCGCTTTTGACCGGCAAAACCGCTCGCCTCGACCGGGGAACTATACTCTACTTCGCGGTTTCCCAGCACCAGCAACTGCTGGAGTGCGCGCGCAAGGGCAATTGGAAACTGCGCATCTCGCAAGGGACGGGCGAGATTTATATCAACGACTGGCTCAGTGGTTCCTGCGGGCCGAAGCGGCACTTCCTGCTGCCTCATCCGGAACTCTACAACCTGGAACTGGATCCGGCCGAGAGCTACGACGCGGCGGTCGATTATCCGGAAAGAATCAAGGAAATTGAGCACGATATCGAGGTCTTGATCCCGACATTTCCGGAAAATGTTCAGAGCGCCTTTTCGGAGCTGAAGGCCAATCCGGGCAGTCCCTTCACGCCTGCGGCGGCCGCGACGCGCTCCGGCGATCTGAAAGCACCGAACTGGATTTACGTGCCCAATTGGCGACGAGAGATCAGCTGAGTTCCGGCTAAAAGTGCGCCATCTAAGCGGGATCATCCAGCACGGCAAATTGCTTGCCGCGTTCGTGTGGGTGCGGACATGTTGAACGCGAAGTCATTCAGATCGCGTTGAGTCACCATTGCGACCAATAGGCTGCGGAATTGCGTCTTCGCGCGGCATCAGGGCGGCCGATGGCTTGCCTGTCGTTCCGGTGGCTGGTCGCCGGCAAGATGCACATGGCGGCAGATTGCTGACGGTGAAGGGCTGCACGCTCTCACGTAAACTGAAAATATGCCGCCGATCCTGATCGCGCAGAACATCTCCAAACGCTTCGGCGCTGCTCCGCTTTTCGAGAGCATCTCCTTCGCCGTCCACGAGGGCGACCGCATCGGCTTGATCGGCCCCAATGGCGCGGGCAAATCCACCCTCCTTGCCATCCTCGGAGCCGAACAGGAACCCGACTCGGGCGAAATCTCCTTCCGCAAGCGCGCACGCATCGGCTATGTTCATCAGATCTCCACCTTCGACCCCGGCATCACCGTCCGCCGGGTCATCGAAGCCGCCATGAACCGCGCAGCGACGCCAACCGCCGATCGTGAGCAGCGCCTGCGCGAAACACTGGGCCGAACCGGCTTCACTGAAGGCGAGACGGCCGGCAATCCGGGGATCGACCAGGAAGCCTCCAGCCTCAGCGGCGGCTGGCGCAAGCGCCTCGCCATTGCCGAAGCACTCGTCACCCAGCCCGACGTGCTCCTCCTCGATGAACCTACGAACCACCTCGATCTCCAGGGCATCGAGTGGCTGGAAGACCTGCTCCAAACAGCCAGGTTCGCCCTCGTCGTCGTCACGCACGACCGGTACTTCCTCGAAAACGTCGCCTCCGAAGTCGTCGAGCTCAACCGCATCTACTCCGAGGGTCTGCTGCGCGTGAAAGGCGGCTATTCCAAATTCCTTGAGAGCCGCGAGGCTTACATCGAGTGGCAGCAGCGCGCCCAGGAGAGCCTCCGCAACCGGGTCCGCACTGAAATCGAGTGGCTCCGCCGCGGTCCCAAAGCTCGCGCCACCAAGGCCAAAGCCCGCATCGACAACGCCAACGCCCTCATAGCGGAACTGCGTGAAACCGAATCCCGCACGCGCACCGCCTCGGCAGGCATCAGCTTCGACGCCAGTGGCCGCCAGACGAAACGTCTTGTCGAAGTCGAGAATGCCGCCGTCACCCTTGGCGATCGCGAGATCTTCCACGGCGTCGATGTCAACCTCACCAATGGCCTGAAGCTTGGACTCGCCGGCCCCAACGGTTCCGGCAAAACCACGCTCCTCCGTGCTATCACCGGCGAAATTCCTCTCAGCGCCGGAGAAATCCGCCGCGCCCCCGGCCTGCGCATCGTCTACTTTTCGCAGATGCGCGAGTTGGACACATCGCTCACCCTCCGCCGTACGCTCGCGCCCGACTCCGACTCCGTTGTCTATCAGGACCGCGTGATCCACGTCGCCAGCTACGCCTCGCGCTTCCTCTTCTCGAGCGAGCAGTTGAATCAACCGGTCGAACGCCTGAGCGGAGGCGAACGCGCCCGCGTCCTCATCGCCCGTCTCATGCTTCAGCCCGCTGACGTGCTTATCCTCGACGAGCCCACCAACGACCTCGACATCCCCACGCTCGAAATCCTCGAAGAAGCGCTTCTGGACTTCCCCGGAGCGTTGGTGCTGGTCACCCACGATCGGTATCTTCTCGACCGCGTCACCAATGCCGTTCTCGGTCTTGATGGCTTCGGCAGCGCGGCTCTCTTCGCCGACTACCTGCAGTGGGAAGCATGGCGCGACCAGCAGACACGCACCACCGCAGCGGTCTCCGCGCCGGAAACGCCAATGCCTGCCGCAACGGCACACTCCGCGCCGCAACCTCGCAAGAAGCTTTCCTACCTGGAGCAGCGCGAGTACGACGCCATCGAAGCCCGCATCGAGGAAGCCGATGCCCGACTCCGCGCAGCCGAGCAGCGCATCGAAACCCCCGAGGTCGTTACCGATCCCATAGCCCTCACTGTCGCAATCGCCGAACTTGAAGAGGCGAAAGCCGATCACCATGCCGTGTATGAACGCTGGGTTGAGCTGACCGAGAAGATCGGCGGCTGAATCCTCCGGACGAGATGGCAATCAACTCCAGAAGTCGTATCCAGTACTACCGCAGTGAATACGGTGCTGGCGTTTGCGGCCACTGAAGCCGCGTTGGGGAAGCAGCGAATCCCCACGCCAGCCCTGATTCGCTAACATCCAATTTTCCAAG
Source organism: Acidobacteriota bacterium (assembly GCA_021846945.1). Taxonomy (GTDB): domain Bacteria; phylum Acidobacteriota; class Terriglobia; order Terriglobales; family Acidobacteriaceae; genus Telmatobacter. The sequence goes on from JAJZVZ010000073.1 coordinate 11,578, forward strand.
CTCCCTCAGACCCAGCGAATCGATTGCAGTGGCCCTGTAAATCAGTGTGCACCGGACCGATACTTCAATTTTTGGATCTCCTGCTTCACGCGTAGTATCGATTACGGTATATACCCTTCCGGGGCATCTCCGTGCCGGTACGGAGCATACCACTTGTGCTGTTTTGACCACTTCGTATGATATTTGTTGTTTTGCCGGCCCGTTGGCAAACAATCCTGACAGCGAATTGTCCACATCAAAAGCTCTTCCATCAGTTGGGCCTGCTGCTTCGCCACGCTTGGATGGCCAAACAAGTTCTTCAACTCACATGGGTCGGAAGGCAGGTGATAGAGTTGCCCATATCCCATCATGTCGTAGATAAGCTTCCAATCACCCATCCGCACCATTTTCTGGTAACCGGACTGAGTTACGCGATCCAGTGTATCGCTTCTGATTGCGCGCGCATACTGGACATCATCTGACCCATCGTAATAAAGGCCGCCGAGACCCACACCGGCATAGATACTCCGAAACTCTTCTTTCGGATATTCCTTTCCATTAAGAATGGGCCACAAACTCCTACCCTGCACACCATGGGGTATATCTGCGCCCATTACTTCGCATAATGTGGGCATAACATCGGCCATGGAAGTAAAGATGTCTGAACCCACAGAAGAAGGATGAATGCCGTATCCCGACCAAATCATGGGGATACGAATGAGGCATTCAGGTAGACCAACTCCCTTACGGCCTAGCCCGTAATCCATTAAATAGTCGCCATGATCGGCCAGATAGACAATCACTGTATTGTCAAGCAAGCCTTTTTGCCGCATATAAACAACCAGCCTGCTTAATTGATCGTCCAGGAGCCGCAGCATACCCAGATAGTTGGATTTGTAACGCCTCCAGTTCGGTTCGTCCGCAGGATTCTCCGTCTCTTCAAGGCCATAGAGCCACTGCGCACGATAGCCGAGATGCTTCAAAGCCTCTGGCCCGGCACAACGATCTGGCACTCGCTCGGGAGGATACATATTCCAATAGGGGGCTGGCACCTGTTCCGGCGGGTGCGGTTCAGGAAAGCCGACCTGCAGAATGAACGGCTGCCCCGCTGACTCGTTCATAAACTCGATGGCATCAGAAACAATACGATACGGGAACTGCGTTTCTACAGGAAATGGAGTGGGTGTAAGTGACAATCTTCCCGAAAGTCCCTTGATCCATTCGTCATAAGCCAGAACCCCTTTTGGAGCGTCAGGGGCCTGCCAGCCTTTCGTATGGGAATACTCGCGCCAGAAGTCCAGATCATTGGCTCGGAGGTAGGTGTGGTTTTTGCCGGCTAACCCTGTGCGATAGCCCTTTTCCTTGGCGACTTGATAGAGATCCTTCTCAAAAAACGCGGCATGCGCATCGAGATTCATCCGCACATGATGTGCTTCCGGCCACCGGCCTGTAAGCATACTGGTGCGGCTGGGCACACAAACCGGGAACGTGGCGTATGCGCGATCGAAGCTGACGCCATTCTCCGCAAGTGCGTCCAGCGCAGGGCTTGTGTCCAGCGGATAGCCCGAACGTTTGGTCAATCCTGCCCGATGCTGATCGGACACGATAAACACGATGTTCGGCCGGGTACCCCGGACTGACGATGCTGCTGATGCATCTCTCGTCATAGACAGCGCAATCTCCCCGATCGCAAACACAATATTTCTTAGCGGGTCGGTTTCATTTCTAACCACTCAAACTCAGATGGTATGTCGGACCGCTGTTCTCTTTGTTAATGCGCGGCCTCGTTGGCTCAAAAGCTGATCTTCGCCGCCAGTTGCAGAACACGAGCCGGACCGGTCGATGTCACTTCGCCATAGTTGGTCTGGCCGAGAGTCGTTGCTATCCCTGCATAATTAACGTGATTGAACGCATTAAATGCCTCTGCCCGCAACTGCATATTGAATGATCTTTCAAACTGAATGTTCTTGAAGAGGCTAAGATCCCAATTCTCGTAGCCTGGCCCGTAGATGTTATGGACCGGATCATTTCCTGGGCGATATTCACCCGCGGGGACCTCCCTAAATGCATTCTTGTTGAACCATTCCGGTACGGTGCGTGGGCTGCCCTGGTTAGGATTCGACAAATAATCCGGCCTTCCTTTGGCTGGACCATCAAGCAACCCTATTCCTCCGGGATCAACGGCCACCGTTTGCGCGGTCAAGTAGAAGCCGGAACCGTAGGATACGATTCCGCTTGTCTCCCAGCCACCCAGCAGATAGCTCACAATACCATGCTGTGCAGCAAAAAACGGCAGTGGATACACAAAGCTCCCATTGAAGATATTCGTTCTGTCATTTGGATCGGGACCATATTCGGGCGCGAGGTTGTAAAAATTCTGTGGAGTCCCCACATTGCCCAGACCTCTCGAAAACGTGTAGTTCAGTGAAAGGGTTGAGCCATTGTGCGTCCTCCGGGTAAGTGATGCCTGCAGGCTGTTGTAGTGGGAGGAGAAGATCGTTTGATCGCTGGCAATGGAACCATAGCCAAGATAGGGGCGGATCTGGTTCAGCCGCTGCGAATTTCCAACCGTGACGGTATTTCCGGGAATGATGCCTTTCTGCACAAAGACTCCAGAGCTCGGCTGGTTCAGTTCTACGGTAGCAGTCTGATGCTGGGCAAGATTGCCATAGTAGCCGATATCGATCATCGTGTTATTCGCGATTTCTTGCTGCAGGTCGAGGTTCCACGCCTGGACATAAGGAGCGCTGTTATTCGGCTCGATCGCTTTCAGCGGCACAGGGCTTGGTATGGGGGATCCATTTCCAGGACTATTGAAAGAAGTGTTTGAGATCGTGGTTTGGACAACATTCGGAAAATCGGTATTGATCATGGCATGAAAATCGGTAAGCGGGATTGAGAGATAGTAAACTCCATAACCACCGCGCAAAGCCAGGCTGCCATCCTGATGCACATTGAGATCAAAGCCCACTCGTGGCGCGAAAGTTAGAAATGGCTGCGTCATTACCTTTGCGCCATAAGGCGAATCCTTGCTTCCAACTATCAAACCATTCTGAGGATTGTAATGAGGATTTGGCGCCGCCCCGCCGGCGCACGGCGCTGTTGTGCAAATCAGGCCGAGAGAGTTGATCGCCGGCACTTCAGACGGCTGGAAAGCAGCAGGATCGAAATTGACGGCCGGAAGGTGCGGAAAACCGGGAAGTGCTCCCGTCGTTGGCTCGGCGAAATAGGAATAACGGATGCCTCCGTTCAATGTCAGCCGCTGCGCAGCGTGGAAATCGTCCTGCGCATAAGCCTCATAGATATTGGCATGCGGATCGCTGCCCGCTGCGACTGAAGCCTGCGTAAAGGTCGCCACATTCCCCAGCAGGAAATTCGCGAACGACTGATCGAATGGTGTGGCTCCGCCTTTGGGCACCTGCCCGGGGTTGAAGTTGAACTTGCCGGCGTTGGATTGAGCATCGGTGCCGCCCGACTGTTCTAACTCCAGGTTGAATCCGAACTGAAGCGTGTGACGTCCCACCGTTGAAGTATCGTTCACGAATATCTGCGTGTCCGGAGCGCTCTCTCGGTACGGGCTATTCACGGCATAGTTTGACGTATAGATATGAAGCCCCGGTACCTGGCCAAGAGTTGCCGTAAAGGGCAACGTCGGCTGAATGTCGGGTGAATTGGCCTGCGTCATATAACCGATCGCGTTTGCCGTCACCCAGTTCTGCCGGGTAGCAAAGCCGCCCTCCAGCACATTGTTCGCATTGATGACATAAGTGAAATGTCCTAGCCAGTTAGTCGATCCATCCGTGGCGGTCGAAGTCGCCACCCCAGGAATACTGGATGGCTGCAGAAAACCATCCGGCACGACGAGATGAAACGGATCATCGAGATAGCGGAAGAACACGCTCAGCTTCTGGTTGAATTGGTGATCGATCCGAATGATCGTCTGCGTTTCGTTATTGGTACCGGGAGAGGTAGCGATCAAACCCTGAGGATCATTGGGATCGTTGGGCAACGGGAGTCTACTGATGATGTCTTTGAGGTAAGTTTGTGCAGTCGGATTGATGCTCGTAATACTGCTGGCCGTCTTGGTGCATTTTCCTGCCGCATCGTAGGTAACGCACACAGGCGCACCAAATTTTCCTTGCCGCTGCAAAAGCGTGGGAATGTCAGTGACGTGTTGCTCCACCGAAGTTTCCTGGCGAAGGTATTCCTGTCCGACAAAGAAGAAAGTCTTCGTTGTGTTCCGGTTGGTCAGGTGCGGAATCCAGACCGGCCCGCCGAGAGCAAACCCGTAATCGTTATAACGGATTCCCGGACGCGGAATCCCCGCCAGGTTATTGAAGTATCCATTGGCGTTGAGGATCTGGCTCCGGAAGAACTCGAAGGCGCGGCCATGGAATGCTGTTGTTCCGGATCGGGTCTGCACGCTGATCACAGCCGCACCAGAGCCGCCATACTCAGCTCCGTAGTTGGAGCGCTGCAGGTTCATTTCCTGGATGAAGTCGATGCCTGGGAAGACCACCGGCTGCTGGCCGGCCCGTTTCACCATGTCCTGGCCATCAAGAAAATACCCGTTGCTGTTGGTCTGCAATCCGTTCACCGAGAACTGTTGCGTATTGACAGCTCCACGGGAAGTAATGTTCCCACGGCCGTCCGGGCCGGGGATGCCGCCACTGATACCCGGCTGCAGGTAAAGCATCTGCAGAAAGTTACGGCTGCTGAGGGAAAGCTGCGTCATGTTTCGGCTGTTGATCAATGTCCCAGCCGCGGAAGTCTGGAGTTCCGGAACCACATTGCTGGCGTTCACGCTAATGGATTGCGACACGGACCCCATCGCCATCGCAATCGGAACGGAGATGGGGAGGCCCACATGCACTTCCACTCCCTGCACAGTGGATGTATTGAAGCCTTTGGCCTCAACCTTGAGCCGATAACGCCCAATTGCAAGAAGAGGTGCGGTAAACTGCCCCTGGCCGTCCGTGTACACTACGCGCTGCACCACATTCTCGTCGGCGTTCGTAATCGTCACCTTGGCTTTTGGGATCGCAGCCCCTGATGGATCCACTACCGTGCCGGTGATCTCTCCGGTCAGCACCTGCGCCTGCAACTGGGGCGGTTGAAGAGCCGGAAGACACAGAAGAAGAACGACCAGCAGGCCCGGCCACAGCCAACGCTGTGCTACCAACCGCGCTTCAAAGTCGAACTTTATACCCTTACAAAGATTATTCTTCAGATTGAAGTCGTCGCTTTTCCGACCCATGAGTGACCTCCCGAACTCATTGCCACAAAGAGCAATGAAAAACATTGATGAATGGAAGCGCCCAAATCTTCGTCCTGCTCGTCAACTTTCATCCAAAGATCGACAGCGAAGGGGAACCGACATCGCGGCATTTTTGAAATTAAATGTAACGCTTTACATTCATTCTCAAGAATTAAACTGCAGGCATGGGATCATTGTCAAGAAAAGAATACTTGCTCTACTTCCCCGAAACTCCGGCCTGCGTACACTACGCGATACTATTGAAGACGCGCAGCGAGTCGCGCAAGTGGGGGTAGCTTCGATCACGCCGAAAAATGACGCGTTTCCCCCGCATTCATGGAGAGGGAACCGGCAGGGTTTTCCGCAGGGTTGCGATCGTCGAGACTCTTGGCCTTTAGTTCCTCATGCCGGTAGGCACTGCGCTCACGCTTAGCTGCAAATAACATCGAGCAGACTGACGAATGAAAAGAAACTAAAACATATTGACGGCGGAGCTTGACACGCGTAAGGCCGAGTATTAGTGTCCAGGGAATGTAATTGGTTACAACGTTCTGAGAACTGTGCAGTCTCGCCCGCACCATTACAATCATCAAGATCATGGGGTCTGTCCGGATTTTTTGAAGTTGGGGCAGAACACTGAAGGAGGATACAGAAGTATGCAAAGGCGCGATTTTTTGAAGAGCGCATCCATGTGCGGAATCGGAGCGCTGATCGCCAACGATGCGCTGTCGGAAGGGGTGGCTGCATCTGCGCCGGCGATGCCGGCTGTGGATCGCCCCAATATCGTGCTCGTTGTTTCGGATCAGCATCGCGCCGGGCTCACAAAGCGCGAGGGATATCCGCTGGACACCAGTCCCACTCTGGACAAGCTTGCATCTTCCGGAGTGGGATTTGATCGCGCCTATTGCACGGCTCCGCTGTGTGTTCCCAGCCGCACGAGCATGCTGACAGGACGCTGGCCCGATGCAACCCGTGTGCGCTCCAACGAGATGATTCACGATGCGGTGTATGAAACGCACCTGTATGCGGTGGCCAAACAGTGTGGGTACCGGACCGGCCTCGCCGGCAAGAATCATACCTTCCTGCGCCCCGAGGATACGGATTTCTGGCGCGAGTATGGGCTTCAACAGGGCTGGATGCCGCCCAATCCACCACAGATGTACCAAGACTTCCAGCACTGGATGAAATCGCTCCATGCGAACATCGCGCTAACGCCGACCCCCTTCCCGCTGGAGGCGCAGTTCCCATACCGAATCGTTTCCGATGCAATCGATTTCATGAACGAGTCAGACGGCCGGCCATTTCTGCTGCAGGTCGGCTTTTCCGAGCCGCATGACCCGGAGCAGGTGCCGACGCCGTACTGGAACATGTATCCGCCGGAAAGCGTGCCTGGCCGATGCGCAGGACCTGAGGCTCTGAAACAGCTTGGCTATCGAGCACAGTGGGAGTACGGCCACCAGCAAGCCGGCTTCCCCACTGAGCAGAACTGGCGCCGCTACAAATCAAATTATCTCGGCATGCTCCGTCTGCTCGACGACCAGCTCGCCCGCCTCGTGACGTTTATGAATCAGAAGGACCTGCTGAGGAAGACAATTATTGTCTACGTAGCCGATCATGGCGACTATCTGATGGACTACGGCCTTGCGCGCAAAGGCGTGGGAATGCCGGAATGTCTGTCGCGCATTCCGATGGTCTGGTCCGGTCCAGGGATTACAAGCACATCTGTGGGGCAATCAGCCTTTGTCTCAATGGCCGATCTCTTCCCTACATTTTGCGAGATCATGAATACCAGCATCCCGCATGGCGTGCAGGGCAGGAGTTTGTGGCCGTTGCTGCGCGGAGAGACCTATCCACGAGACGAATTCCGCAGCATCTACCAGACGGTAGGCCTAGGCGGGTTGTATTATGAAGCCTCCGATCATGTTCCCTACTTTCTGCCCGATGGTCCACGGGCCAGCCCAAAGGCGCGAGCCCACCCGATGGGATTCGGCTTCGACGAGCTAAACAAAGTAACCCAGTCAGGCCTGCAGAAAATGGTCCGAATGGGCGACTGGAAACTGATCTATGACATGATGGGATACGGGCAGTTATACCACCTTCCCTCGGATCCATGCGAACTCAGGAACCTCTTCGGCCAGCCTCATGTTGCCACCGAGCAGGCCTCGTTGATGGCGGAGCTGCTGATGTGGACAATTCGCTCCCAGGACAGTCTGCCGACCGGCCCGCAGAACTTGAAGTACCAGACCAAGTGGCCCGGCGGGCATAACTGGTACGCGCCGTACCGCCACGGAACCGCACCAGAACCATTTATCCCGTAGAAATAGGTTCAGTAATTGCGATGCTGCAAGTGTAAGTTCCCGTACGATGATGCGAGCGGTAACCGTTGTTGTTGACTTTTATAGAGAGCGGAGGAAAGAAATGAAGACACGTCGCGAGTTTTTACACGCAGGTCTTTGCGCGGGCGCGGGCGCGGTTTTGTCGTCCGGCACGAGACCAGCATCAGCAGAACCTGAATCCGGCGCCGGCAGTCAGAGACCGAACATCGTCTTTATCCTTGCCGACGACATGGGATTTTCCGATATCGGCTGTTACGGCTCGGAGATCGATACACCCAATCTCGACGCGCTGGCCAGAGGAGGTCTGCAGTTCAGCGACTTTCACAACAGTCCACGCTGTTGCCCGTCGCGAGCGGCTTTGATGACGGGCTTGTACTCGCATCAGGCAGGCATGGGCCTGATGACTGCGGATTACGGGAGATACCCTTATCCGGCCTACGCAGGAGATTTGAGTGAGAAATGCGTGACCATCGCCGAAGCTCTGAAGGCAGGAGGCTACACAACGTTAATGACCGGCAAGTGGCATCTTACACCGCTGACGGTAGGCAAGCATAACTGGCCCCTGCAACGCGGATTTGAGCGCTACTACGGCATCATCAACGGTGCGGCCAGTTACTTTGATCCTGCTTCCCTAACCAGCGATAACACTCCCATCGAAGTTACAAAGGCCGATGAGGGCTACTATCTGACGAATGCTATCGGTGATCACTCGGTCCAGTTTATTGAAGACGCGGCGCGTAAGGATAAGCCTTTCTTTCTCTACGCGGCGTTTACGGCAGGCCACTGGCCTCTGATGGCGCCCGAGGAAACGATCTCCAAGTACAAGGGAAAATATGCGGGCGGCTGGGATGCGCTGCGTGCATCGCGCCACGCCAAGCAGCTCTCCTTGGGGCTGGTGCGGCAGGAGTGGAGCATCACGCCGCGCGACCCACGTGTTCCCGGCTGGGAACTGGCTTCCTTCCACGAGTGGGAGCAGCGTCGTATGGAGGTATATGCCGCACAGATTGATCTGCTGGATCAAAATGTCGGCAAGATTGTCAGCAAGCTGCGCCAGTTAGGGATTCTCGACAATACTCTGATCTGCTTCATGTCGGATAACGGCGGAAACTTCGAAGAGATGCGACGCATTCCCAGTGGCCACCAGCGGCCGGCATTTATGCCGTATAAGACGAAAGATGGAATGCCGGTCATCCCCGGCAACGATCCGTCAATCATGCCGGGACCGGCAACGACTTATGCCAGCTACGGCATCCCGTGGGGTAACACCAGCAACACGCCATTTCGTCTCTACAAGCACTATGCCAATGAAGGAGGAATTTCGACGCCATTCATCGCGCATTGGCCGCGGGGATTGAAACAGCATGGCATCTCGCACGCCATTGGCCACGAGATTGACGTGATGCCCACATGTCTCGACGTTGCGGGCGTGGCTTATCCCAAACTGAGCAAGGCCGGAACGCCACCGCCACCGCTCGAGGGCAAGAGCCTGGTACCGGTGTTTCAAGGCGGTGCGCTGCCGGAACGCTCACTCTTCTGGGAGCACGAAGGCAACATAGCGGCGCGGAACGGTAAGTGGAAGCTTGTGTCGAGATTTCCCGATGCGTGGGAACTCTATGACATGGAGCATGACCGCACAGAAATGCACGATCTGGCTGACCAGTATCCAGATCGGGTACGGAAGATGGCAGCCGAGTATGCCGCATGGGCAAAGCATGTAGGCGCTCAGCCCTGGCCTATGCCGCAAACTCCAGACGGAGCGATCCGGCTCGGAGCCATGCCCTCACCACCGTATCTATTGCACGATCGCATTTAGCTAAGATGCGCGGGATCGGCCCGCGCGTCGTGCTAACTTGGAGGGCATCTAACTGATGAAACGCAGCTTGCCGGGCGCAGGATTCACCATAAGCAGACGCCGCTTCATGGAAAAATTGGCAGGGGCGTCCGCGGCCCTCGCTGGACCAAGCCTCTTGTGGGGAACTGCACGCCAGCAACTTCCTCATTCCGAGGCTGGCCAGCCCCAAACAGCATTACCCTGGTCCGTAAAACCGGCGCCGCTGCTAACTCCCTGGTCCTCCCAGGTTGACGCGCAAATGCCCCATCCACTGTATCCCCGGCCGCAATTGGTTCGCGAGGCATGGCTGAATTTGAACGGCCTTTGGGAGTTTCAACCCGGCACCGCGGCAGATGAAGAACCACCGTTCGGTAAGTCGCTAAGTGGCGCCATTCTTGTTCCTTATCCCGTGGAGTCTGCTCTCTCTGGCGTGATGGAACATCATGAGCGCCTGTGGTATCGACGCACACTAACAGTTCCCGCGGCATGGCGCGGCAAGCGGATCCTGCTTCACTTTGGCGCGGTCGATTACGAGTCGGAAGTATTTGTGAACGGGCAA
>JAJZVZ010000074.1:0-390 GCA_021846945.1 Acidobacteriota bacterium
CAAAAGCGAGATTATGCTGAGGGTCTTTGACTTGGTGGCGCAGGTGGCGCCGAGCCGCTCCACGGTTTTGATTCAGGGCGAAAGCGGCACCGGCAAAGAGCTCATCGCCAAGGCCATCCACGCCAACTCGCCGCGCCGCGATAAGCCATTCGTGCCCATCAACACGGGCGCCATGCCACCGGAATTGCTTGAGTCCACGCTCTTCGGCCATGTCAAGGGCGCATTCACGTCAGCGATTGCCTCCAAGAAGGGCCTTTTTGAAGTCGCGAACGGCGGCACACTCTTCCTCGACGAAATCGCCACTATGGGCATGGACATCCAGGCCAAGATCCTGCGCGTCCTCCAGGACCGGCGCTTCATGCACCTCGGCGGCGTGCAGGAGGTTCAGGT
>JAJZVZ010000074.1:400-21353 GCA_021846945.1 Acidobacteriota bacterium
ATTCTGGCCGCCACCAACGTCGATCTGCGCAAGGAGGTCCGCGAGGGCCGTTTCCGCGAAGACCTCTTTTACCGGCTCAACGTCATCACCGTGGATCTGCCGCCGCTGCGCGCCCGCCGCGACGATATTCCGCTGCTTGCCAACCACTTCCTCGACTTCTACGCTAACGAGAACGGCCTGCCACCGCGCAAGCTCTCCGCCGACGCCATGCGCGCCCTGTTCGACTATGACTGGCCGGGCAACGTGCGCGAACTGGAGAACGCCATCGAGCGCGGAGTGGTGCTTTCGTCGGGGCCGGTCATTGGCTCTGACCTGCTGCCCGGCCACATCACCGGCCGCAGCTTCCAGGACGCCCTGCTCGAACACAATCCCAATGCCTCGCTCTTCGACATCCTCGAAGATATTGAGCGCCGCATCATCATTGAAAAGCTGGAACGCTGCAACTGGAACCAGACGGACGCCGCCGAGCAGTTCCGGGTTCCACTCTCCACGCTCAACCAGAAGATCAAGCGCCTCAATATCGAGATTCGCAAGAAGGGCAAAGAGTAGCGTAAAGGCGTATTAATCCTGGGTGCCCCCTGTCTCGTCCGCCGCGCCTGCCCGCCGTGGTGGCAAGGCGGATGAGACATGGGAAACCGCCGCCTCAAGATACAAGGTCATGCGGTCAGAGACTCAACTGGCGGTGAACACCAGCCGCGCATCCTTCATAAACGCCGCATGCTGGATGAAGTTGCCGTCGTGCGCAGCGCCGTTCAGCGTCACCTGATTGTAGAAGGCTCCGGGCGTCCGGCTTTGCGCGTCAATGTGAATCACGCGGCCGTCAGGATAGTTGATCTGTGCCTGCTCAAACAACGGCGCGCCCAACGCCCACTCGGGCTTGCCGGGACACAACGAGAAGATTCCCATTGAGCTCAGCACATACCACGCCGCCATCGATCCCGTGTCTTCATCGCCGCAGAAGTTATCAACACTGTAGAGATCATTCAGAACGCGGTGCACCCAATACTGCGTGCGATCGCGGCGCCCGGCAGCCGTAAACATGTAGAGGACATGATGGACGGGCTGGTTGGAATGCGCGTACTGGCCAAAATCCACGGCTGCCATCTCCGACATCTCGTGAATCTCGCGCCCATAGGTACCCGCATGAAACACCGGTGGCTGGCTCAGCATATCCTCCAAAGCGGCGACGAAGGCCGTCTTGCCACCCATGGCCTGCATCAATCCCTGCGGATCGTAGGGCACCGAGAAGCGGTACTGCCACGCCGCGCCTTCCACGTAAGCGCCGCCCCATGTGTGCGGATCGAAAGGCGTCTGCCACGATCCATCCGTCCTTTTGCCGCGCAGGAATCCCGTTTCGGAATCGAAGACGCGCCGCCAGTCCCGCGAGCGCTTCTCGAACATCGCTGCGTCGTCATTGTGGCCGGCCGCGCGCGCCACCTGCGCGATGCAATAGTCACCGTAAACACAGTCCAACGTCTCGGCCAACGAACCCACAACCGCTTCGTACGGAATATAGCCAAGTTTCTCGTACTCGGCCACTGCGGGACGGCCATACCCGGTTCCCGGAGGAACAGGCTGTGTCGCATGCTTCTTCAAGCCGGCATAGGCAGCCTGCAGATCAAAGCCCGTGATCCCCTTGGCCACCGCATCGCCAAAGACAAAATCGATCGGGCTTCCCGTCATGCAGTTGCGATAACCGGGACACGGAAATTGCGGAAACCAGCCGCCCTCTTTGTAGGCATTCACCCATGCGTCCAGAATCTGGCTCAGCCGCTCCGGATAGAGAAGCGCCATCATCGGATACCAGGCGCGGTAATCGTCCCAATATCCGTGATCCGCGTACATCACGCCCGGCTCAACCTTGCCGTTGTAGGGACTCATGTGGACGAGGTTGCCCTGTGGGTCCAGTTCATGCCAGATGCGCGGAAAGAGCAGGCAACGGTAGAGACAGGAGTAAAAGATCCTGCGCTGGGTTTCACTTGCGCCGCCAATCTGGACCCGGCTCAGCTCTGCTTCCCATACGCCGCCGGCTTCGCTTCTCACCTGCTCCAGCGGCTTGCCACCCACTTCGCGCTTCAGATTGTGCACTGCCTGATCGAAGGAGATAAACGACGTGCCGACGCGCGCGGTCACCGGCTTTCCTGGCTGCGCGTTAAAGCGCAGAATCGCGACCCGCCTGTCACGCAGTTCCTTCACTTCGAAGCTGCTGATCGGCGCATCGCACTGCACGGCGTAATAACACGCAAAGCCGGGCGGAACGCCGCCGCGATTTTTGCGCGTCAGCGCAGTAACGGTTGCTGTGCCTGCATCGAAATGCGCCTCGGACTCCAGGCCCGCAAGGTCGATGAATAAACCCGCCGCGCCAGCGTCCTCAAAGGTGAAGCGCATGATCGAGCTATGTTCAGTGGGGGCCAGCTCAAACCGGCAGCGGTAGCGCATCAGCCGCACATCAAGCGAATGTGGCGCGATCCGCAGCTCCTGCGGGCGGTAGGACGAGGCTCGCGCCGACGGATCCGGTGAGGCTTCTCCGTTAAACGGCAAAAACGTCGCCTGTCCGTAGTCGCCCAGCCACCGGCTCAACTGATGCGTGCTCCGGACGCCCTGCAGACGCTGGTCGTGCGGCAGAAAGAAGTTGGTATCCGCGTCGGTCGACTCCATCGCCCAGTGAGCCATTGCAAATGGAACGGCGACGATGGGCAATGTGTTGCCACGCGAAAACAGCCCCGTGGAATCGGTCCCCTGCAGTGGATTCACCAGACTCACAAGCGAACCGCCGCCAGTTGCCGGCTGCGCGCCGGAGCCAGTCTGTCCTGCCTTCCCTGTTGCTGCCTCCGCGCCTTCCGCGCCGCGGTCAAGAGAGGAGAGCAGCGCCGCCGCTCCTCCCATCTTCAAGAAAGTCCGTCTGCTCGCGCCATTCCCGTCGCGCATTTTCATCCCTCCGGAAAGTTGATCCTCTGCTCGCCCCGCGAACACAACTCGATGCCTGCGTTCCGGCGGGCTGCCGATGAGCACGTTACCGGCTCACCATTGCACTCAGCAAAGTTTTTATTATCACAGGTCAGGCGCGATCCCCGCCCATTCAGGAGCTGCTGAGACGGCTCTGCCCTTGCATGCGGCAGGCTTCCAGCCACTGCGTCAGGAATTTCTTCAGCTCCGCCGGAGGTCGCAGCCAAACATCGGCCGCCGTCTCGCGCCACTCACGCCGCACCAGCACGCTCAGCCCGCGCCCCTGGAGCGCCTCGAAGGCTGCCTCATCGGTGAAATCGTCGCCGAGATAGGCGGCTGGGCCAATGGCGCCCTTTTCCTTCAGAATTGCCTCGACCGCTCCGCCCTTATCGCGACCCGCGCGCAACTCCAACCCTGCTGAAAATTCCAGCAGGACCAGCCCATCCAGCCGCGCCAGCGGCTCGAAAAGCTTCCGCGTCCGCTGCTCGATCTGCTTCGCTCGCGCAGCTGAAACACCTCGCCAGTGCATCACCGCGGCGTTGTCCTTATCCTCGAAAAGCCCGCCAAAGCTATCGCGATTGAGTTGTTCGCGCAAATCATCGAGGACTTTCCGCACCGCGGCCGGCACGGGCTCCAGCTCACGGCTACCGTCCGGATACAGTCGTTCCGTTCCGTGCAGTCCCCACACTTCAACCGGCGCGTCCAGGCCGAGCAGAGGCAGGATCTCCGCAGCCGGCCGCCCGGTAATGAATACCATCTGCGTTTTTGTCTGGCCCTGAATGCGATTGAGCAGTTCGCTGACTCCAGCCCACGGTTTTGCCTTGAACCGGTCCACACGGAATGGCGCCAGAGTTCCGTCATAATCAAGCAGCAACAGAGGCGCCGTACTGCCCGCAAACCCGCGAAAAAATGCTTCCAGCCTCTCTGCCGCTTCGTGCGCCAACCCCAACCCGCCTTCTATGCCAGTTTCTCGTCGGAGATTTCCTGCTCTTGTTCAGGCTCGGGCTCGATGTGCCGCAATTGAGCCACCCCCGCACCCTCCAGGCGCAGTTCGCGCAAATCACCCAGAATTTTCGCCGCCCATCGGTAGATGTTATGCTCCATCACCTGCCGCCGCATCCGGCGCATGCGCTGGCGGCGTTCCGCGCGCTTCATTTCAAGCCCGATATGAATTGCCTCGGCCACACCGCCGATGTCATACGGATTCACGATCAGAGCATCACGCAACTCCACCGCCGCGCCGGTGAATTTGCTGAGCACCAGCACCCCATCCTCATCGTCGCGCGCGGCCACATACTCCTTGGCCACCAGATTCATGCCGTCGTGCAGAGAGGTCACCAGGCACACATCCGCAACCCGGTACCAGCGGCCCACTTCTTCATGGCTGCATTGGCGCTCGATCAGGATGATGGGCCTCCAATGCGCCGTTTGATAGCGCCTGTTGATGCGTTCCGCCTCTTCTTCGACCCGGCGGCGCAGATCCATGTAGCTGGGGATGCGGGTGCGGCTGGGAGCGGCAATCTCCACCATCGTCATCCGCTCCCGGTGCCACGGATGATTTTCGAGCAGTTGCTCGATCGCCAGAAGGCGCTCGATGATGCCCTTGGTGTAGTCCATGCGGTCGACGCCCAGCACCAGGGTTTCCGCGCGCACGCCGAATTCATTCAGCAGTTGCCCACGCTTCAATGCGCGTTCTTCTTTCTCTGTTTCCGTCTCTACATCCTCTTCCACGTCAAGAAGTGGCGACAGCGGCCCCTCAAAGGCAACGCTCACCGGATAGGGGCGGACCGCGCTCAGATGGCCACGCCGGCGCACCGTCATGTGCTCGCGGTCGGTGCGCGCCTCAAAGGTGCGATCGACCGTGGCAAGAAAATTATTGCAGTGCAGCGGAATATGGAAGCCGATCAGATCCGCTCCCAGCAATCCATCCAGCAGATCGGCCTGCCACGGACAGATGCCAAAGGCTTCCGGATTGGGCCAGGGAATATGCCAGAAGATGGCCACGCGCGCATCCGGCCGCGCTTCCTTGATCAAGCGGGGCAGCAGCGCGAAGTGGTAGTCCTGCACAAAGACCAGCGGCTCCTCGCTGCCTTCCATCTCTTCTTCGAGAGCTTTGGCAAAGCGCTCATTCACCCTCTGGTAGCACTCCCAATCGGTGGCGCGGAAGATGGGCCGCGTGTGCGCGATGTGGCAGAGCGGCCACAGACCTTCATTGGCAAAGCCGTCATAGTATTGCGATTCCTCTTCTTCCGAGAGCCAGACCCTGCGCAAGGTGTAACGGGGATCGTCGGGAGGCACGCGCAGGCGGTCGAATTCATCGACCGTGGCCGCATCAGCATTGCCGCTTCCGCTGGCCACCCAAACTCCGTCGCAAGCGCGCAGCACCGGCTCGATCGCCGTCACCAGGCCGCTTGGCGGCACGATGCAAACAACGTCCCGCCCCTGGCGGATATGCATATACGGCTCGCGGTTCGAAACGACGAAGATGCGGCTCGATCCGGAACGGTCACGGATATGCACCGCAAGCCGTTCAGCGGTCCAGAGATGCTCTCCGGCATCGCGTAACCTTGCCTCCGCCGCTGCCGCAGCCCGCGCCGCGATCAGGCTCTCCGCCATCGTCTCAACTTCACGCGCCAGAGGACTGAAAAAGCCCATCTCCGGTACCGCCAAACCTGGCGGACCCGTTTGCGGCGACTCTTCCATGCGGCCCGTCCTTAAGCGCAGGCGCCGTATCTGGTCCACAACCTGCGCCATGGGCTGCTGGAGAAACCACCGGATCATCACCAGCGTCACCACCACGATCAAAACGACAATGGCCACGACCCGCCAGAAGCTCTGCTGCCATATCTCGATTCCTTGCGACCGGATATAGCGGGCATCGGCGAGGATCACCATTGCGCCTTGCATCTGGCTGCCGTTTTGGACCGGCAGCGCCTCCTCAAGCCATTCCCAGTCTCCGGCGTGCCCAAAGGCCCTCTCCTCAGCGCCTTTCCGCAGCACTTCCTCAATGACCCTGTACGGGAGCGCTGCCAGAACCTCCGGCGGACCTACACTGGCCACAAGCGTCCCGTGCGCGTCGTACATCAAGATCCCAAGCGCGCCGGTAGCCGCTTTCGAGCGACTCATCACCGCGTCAAGGTTTGACAAATCGTTGGAGGCGAACGCCTGCGCCAGGCCGGGCCGCACACTCACTCCCATCCATTTCGTCCGCCGCTCCAACTCTTGCCGCAAGACATGCTTGTGAGCCAGAACCTCAAAATATGTGGAGGCCAGTGAAACCAGCGTCACACTCAGAATCAGCGCAAGGATCAATCGGATGCGGAATGAATGCATGATTTCCCCTCCTTGTAAAATAATTCGCTGACCATCCGCGCAGGAGTACGGACTCAGAGCAACTACATAAAAGTGACCCTTCTATTTTACCATTGAGTCATTTACCTTAATAATCAATGAGATACAGAAATTCGAGTATTTTGAGCGAAAGCTGCCCGCCGGCGGGTTACTTCAAGGCCTGCTCTCTTGTTCGTGCATCTTGTCGCCGAGATTCCCCGCGTTCATGCGCTATCCTGTCGTGGAGAGCGGCGCATCCTCCCGTATCTGCTAACCGGAAGATCTCATGGCGCTAAAGACGATCGACCATACAGCCAAACAAGTCGTGCTCACCGTGCAGGAGTACTCCCTGTTTGCCTGGCGCGCATTTCTCAATCTCTTTCGTCCCCCCATCTACTGGCCGGAGTTTCTCATTCAGTCCGACGTGATCGGCGTCGGTTCCACGCTGATCGTCTGCCTGGCCGGCTTCTTTACCGGTTGTGTGCTGGCTCTGCAATCAGGGGCTACGCTGGCTCAGTTCGGCGCCACCGCGGTTACCGGCCGCTTCGTGAGCATGTCCATGATCCGGGAGCTCGGCCCTGTGCTCACCGGGATCATGGTCTCGGGCCGCAACGCCTCCTCCATGGCTAGCGAACTCGGCTCCATGGTGGTCACCGAACAAATTGATGCGATGCGCGCCCTCGGGGTTGATCCGCTGCGCAAGCTGGTCACGCCGCGCATCTTTGCCTGCATTTCCATGCTTTTTTTCCTCACCATCGTGGCAGATGCCCTCGGCATCGTCGGCGGCGCCGCAGTCACGGTCTTCATGAGCCATCTGAACGGCACACAATACTTTTCCATGGCCTGGGAATATCTGCGCTACCCGGATATCATCCAGGGCCTTGTCAAGCCGCTCTTCTTCGGTTACATCATCGCCTCGGTTGGTTGCTTTTATGGTATGAAGACCACCGGAGGCACTGAGGGCGTGGGCCGCTCAACCATCTCGGCCGTCGTCAATTCTTCCGTGCTGATCATCTTTGTTGATTTCCTGATCAGCCAGGTGATGATCGAGATCTTCGCGCGATGAGCCTGATCTCCATTTCCAAGCCGCTCGATCCAGCGCCGTCCCCGGAAGCGGGCCCGGTCACGGTGATGCGCAATGTTACCATCGCCTTCGGTGGCCCACCCGTGCTGGAAGATATCAGCTTCTCCGTGGCTCCGGGCGAGACACGCGTCCTGCTGGGCCCCGCGGGCGTGGGCAAAAGCGTCCTTCTCAAACTCGTCAATGGCTTGCTGCGTCCCGATAGGGGCAGCGTGCTGCTCTTTGGCGAAGAGATCACGCGCATGCCCGAAGAGCAACTCTTCCCGATCCGGGCCCGCACCGGCATGGTCTTTCAGGAAGGCGCGCTCTTCGATTCCCTCACCGTTCGCGATAATGTCGCCTACCAACTCATACAGGAGCGCGTCCCGGACGAAGAGATCGACAGCCGCGTACGCGAGGCTCTCAGCTTTGTGGGCCTGGAAGAGACGTTCAGCCTCTTCCCGGCCAGCCTCTCCGGCGGCATGAAGCGCCGCGTAGCGATCGCCCGCGCGCTGATTCACCACCCTGAGCTGCTGCTTTACGACTCGCCTACCGCCGGCCTCGACCCGGTCACCTCCACGACCATCATCGAGTTAATCGTCAAGCAGCGTGACTTCTACAACACTCCCGCGCTGTTGGTCACGCACCGGCTCCAGGATGCCTTTACCATGTGCACGAACCGCTTTGATCCGCAACTCGGCAAGATGGTTCCGCTTCCCAAAGGACAGACCCATTCCAACACGACGTTCCTGATGCTGGCGGAAGGACGCCTGATCTTCGACGGATCTCTCCACAAACTTCTTCGCAGCGAAGACAGCTTTGTGCGTGAATTTCTCGAGTAAGCACTCCTTGCGCGATGGTCTGCGCCGTTATGCGCGCCGCAAGGCGCGGACGAGCCGCCAGCCATACACACCAAGGTTCGCGGCGCAGACTGCTACGCCCGCGCTCGCCACCACCCATCCCGGAAAATTGGGGTACAGGACCGCATCCAGGTAGTGGAGCAGGAAGCTGCCCTGATACGCCGCTACACCCGCTCTGGTTTCAAAGTAGACCTCCGCCATAGTCAGCGGGCATGGCCACGGGCCCACCTCCGCCATGATTCCCCAGAGCAGCGCAACAACGTGCAGCACGCTCCAAACCGGCCGCCCGCGCGTCCACACAGCACCGACGATCACCAGCCCCAGCCAGGCCAGGTGAATCGTCACGATAACGGCCGCAATCAGAATCATGCGTCAGGCGCCTTGCCTCATCCTACCGTGTTGCATCTCTGCCCCGGCGTGAGAACGGCAAGACCGGCTGCAACCTATACTCGGCCGCTCCCTGATGCGGCAGGCGGGCACTCGCTCGCGCGGCTTTCGGCAGCGAGCCGGGCTCACCAAAAAACACTGTTCCGCAAATGAGTCCAGCCGTGCTAGATTCGCCCGCGGTCCCGTCGCCTCAGAAGCGCCACACCGGACCGACCGACAGACGCCCGTTGTTGCGCACAATCTGCGAGATCTGGTTCGTATCGTTGCTGTTGAAGCCGCCGTATATCCAGTCGAAACCGACCCGCCATGCCAAGCGCCGCCTCGCCCGAAAGTCCCATGCTCCGCCCGCTCCGAATATTGGTCTCACCTTCGAGGATGTCTGCGCTATCACAAAGCCGCTCGCAAACATCGATCCGACCAGCCCACGAAGCTCTAAAGTCGATCCTCCCACAGCCATCGCGTAACGCGGTCCGATCATGGTGAAGTATATCTGCGTGGTACCGTCCAGGCCCGCGCCGGCGTAGTATCCGGCGCCATTGAACATGAGTCCCCAGTGACTGCCGGGTTGAAGGGGCACGGCGTATTCCATATTCCAACCGCTCATGCCGCCGGTCGTCCTATTCAGTTGCGTATGCTGATAATTCTGAACCAGGTAAGAGTACCCGACAGCGAGATCCGATTTCGAAATCGCCGGCCGCTCGGGCGCGGTTTGCGCTGCAAGTGCAATTGGCACGGCAGGCAGAATAAGAAGCGCAAATGCGAACGCACGGATCATTGATTCACCTCAAGGGATTCAATCGAACTAAGCCGAGCGCAAAATTAGGAATCAGATCGAGTGGATTGGCTGGAAAGCAGAAATTTTGAAAAATGAGAATAAATCATAGTTTCGGGTGATTGGCCGGCAATCGTGACCTCTAAGTAATTTCTGCCCAGGGCCTTGCACTTTGACTCTCATTATGTGGCGCGTTCCTGACCTCGTCAACGACTCGGCTAAACTGTGAGTGCCTGCGCCAGCCGCGTGCGGGCTTCGCGCGCTTGCCGATGCCGCAGCGGAAAGGCTCTGAATAGCATAGTTCGCCCGGCTGCCGGGCTCGCCAAAAAACACTGTTCCGCAAATGAGTCCAGCCGTGCTAGACTTCGCCTGCCGAATTTCGCTGTATTCCGGAGGCATTATGACCAGCCAGCCTTCCGCCGCCGCTCCGCTCACTCCCTTCACGCGGCGAAGCTTTCTGAAAGCGGCGGGAGCCGCGGCTATCCTGCCTGCCCGAGCCTGGGCGCGATCAGGCCGTCCTCCCGCCTCTGACCGCATTACGCTGGGCGTCATCGGCTGGGGCATGATGGGGCCGAGCAACACCAAGGTCTTTCTCGCGCAAAATGATTGCCAGGTGGTCGCCGCCTGCGACCTCGACAAGAACCACCTTCAGGCCGCCGTGGACACGGTCAATACTCACTACGGCAACACGGATTGCAAGGCTTACCATGACTATCGCGAACTGCTGGCCCGCGACGACATCGACGCGGTGATGATTGCCGTACCGGACCATTGGCACGCGCTGGTCGCGATTGAAGCAGCGAACCGCAAGAAAGATATCTACAGCGAGAAGCCGCTGGCTCACACGATTGCCGAGCAGCAGGCCATCGTCAAAGCCGTGGAGCGCAATGGCAACATCTGGCAGACTGGATCCTGGCAGCGCTCAGTCCCAAATTTTCACAAAGCGGCGGAGATCGTCCGCAACGGCCTTATCGGAAACGTCTACCGCGTCGAGGTCGGCCTGCCGGCTGGCCATCACGACTTTGCCGGCACCGAACCCGAGTTGGTGGCCAGGCTGGCCCAGTTGCCCGGCAAGATCACCGACCCAAGCCTCATCGTTCCTGGAACACCCGCCTGGAACCTTGCCGTCTCTGATCCGCCGCCCGAACTCGACTACAACATGTGGATCGGCCCCTCGAAGATGGAGCCGTACATCAGGGCGCGCGTCCATCGCAACTGGCGCTGGAACTACAACACCGGCGGCGGCCAGTTGATGGACTGGATCGGCCACCACGGCGACATCGCCCACTGGGGCCTCGGCTTCGACCGTACCGGCCCGTCCGAGGTTGAAGGGCGCGGCGAACTGCCGCCCGCCGATGCTCTCTGGAATACAGCGTCGATCTACCACATCGAATGCGCGTACCGTAAGGAGGTCACTGGCTATCCGTGCGACGTTCGCATGACCATTGCCGGCGGCTCGCGCGCCATCACCTCGGGCACAAAGTGGATCGGCTCCGACGGCTGGGTGTGGGTTGACCGCGGCGGCTTCGACGCCTCGAACCAGGACTGGGTCAAGATGGATCAACTGCCCGAAGAACTCCGCAAGATCAAACTCTATGAATCTTCAGAGCATCGGCGCAACTTCCTCGACTCCGTCAAATCGCGCAAACCCACCATCACTCCCGTCGAAACCGCGCACCACTCGACGATTCCCGGCCATCTCGGGCTGATCTCCATGCTTGTCGGCCACAAAATCCAATGGAATGTGGCGGAAGAAACGATTGCGAATGACAGCGAGGCCAGCCAGTTGCTCACGCGCCCCTATCGTCCGCCCTGGCATCTGGCCTGAATAGCAACCGCACTCCACGGCCGCTCCTCGCGGTGGACACGTTCAAGGCTGAACTGGTATCCACAAGATATGAGCCTGCGGCAATTGCGAACGTTGGTCATGCTTGCGCTGGCGCTGCTGATGCCGTGGGAACGCCGCGCGTCCGCGTATACACTGATGACCCACGAGCAGCTCATTGATCTTACCTGGCAGGATTCTTTTGTTCCTCTACTACTTAGCCGCTACCCGGGGCTGACCCCTGCGGAGTTGGAAGAAGCCCGCGCCTACGCATACGGCGGCTGCGTCATCCAGGACATCGGCTATTATCCCTTCGGCGACCGTTCGTTCTCTAACCTCACCCATTATGTGCGTTCAGGGGATTTTGTCGTCAACCTCTTCCGCAACGCCACCAATGCCGATGAGTTAGCCTTTGCCGCGGGCGCGCTCTCCCACTACATAGGCGACTCGATCGGACATCCACTGGCAACAAATCTTGCGGTCCCCGTCGAATTCCCGGGCTTGCGCCGCAAATACGGCCGCGTGGTCAATTATGCCGAGGGGGAAGATCAGCATGTACAGGTCGAGTTCGCCTTTGACATCGACGAAATCAGCCAGCATCACATCGCGCCGCTTCTCTACCTTCACCACGTCGGGCTGAAGGTTCCGGTGAAGCAACTCGCGCTGGCCTACTATCAAACCTACGGATTAAGCGGTGAATTTGCTCCGCAGCGCCGCCGCTTCAGTGTTCGCGAATACCGCTTCGTTGTGCACAGATTCATACCGCGTATCGCATATGCAACCACCCTGCTCCATCGCCACCATGAGCCGCCTGAGCCCGTCACGCCCGAGGCCGCGGAAATCGAAAGCGAAATTGCGGCGGCGGCCGCTCGGGACAACTGGCAATACTACCGCCGCGAACCCGGCATCGGAACCTATGCTCTGGCCGGTCTGCTCTTTATCCTGCCCAAGATCGGCCCGCTGAGGATGGTTGATGTCAAAGGCCCGACGGCGGATACGGACGCATTCTATATGCATAGCCTGGCGATGTCAGTTGCGGCACTGCGCCGGAGACTCGCCGGTTTTACCCCACCGCCCGGATCGGCGGCAACAGCGGCAAATGCCTCCACGGCTGGTGAACAATCGGAGTCTGCGGCTTCCATGGCCGCACTTCTCCCTGCGAGCTATCCATCTGACCCGGCCGGATCGCGCCACCTGCTCCGGCTACTTCACCCGCTGCCCAATCGCGACCTCGACACCGGTTATGTCGTCAAGCCCGGCGGATATCCACTCACTGACAAGACATACGCCCAGCTATTGCATCGCCTCACGCGCCGCCCCAACCGTCCCATTCCGCCGGGAATCAAACGCGACATTCAGGCATACTACGCGAATCCCAATGCGCCGATTACAACAAAAAAGAATCCCAAGAGATGGGCGCAAGTACAGGCCGATCTGACGACACTCGCCAAAATGCGCACCAGCACCGAGCCTGAGCCATATCCCACCTACGGCGACTATACAGAAGGAAGCACGCAATAAGAGCGGCTTATTCTCGTCCATTACGCCGTGATGATAGACCGTCACTGAGTGGATGCCCACCCCCTGAGTCTGCTAGCCTTGCTGTTTCGGGTCAATACAGAAACGGCAGGTGTTCTTATGGCCTTCAAATTCCAGGGCTTCGATTTTCTTCATCTTGATTCCAGCTTTTCTGAAGATGAACTGCTGGTCCGCCGCACCGCCCGCGACTTTGTCGAAGACAACCTGATTCCCATCATCGAAGACTGCTTCCGCGAGGGCCGTTTTCCTCGCGAGTTGGTGCCCATAATGGGCGAACTGGGTTTTTACGGCGCCAATCTCCAGGGCTACGGCTGTGCCGGCATGTCCAATGTGGAGTACGGGCTGGTGATGCAGGAACTGGAGCGCGGCGACTCCGGCCTGCGCAGCTTTGTCAGCGTGCAATCGGCGCTGGTCATGTATCCCATCTACACCTTCGGCTCTGACGAGCAAAAGAATCGCTGGCTCCCTGCTCTTGCGACGGGCGAAAAACTCGGCTGCTTTGGCCTGACCGAACCCGGATTCGGATCCAATCCGGGCGGCATGACCACGCGCGCCAGCCGCTCGGGGGATGAGTACATACTTAACGGCGAAAAGATGTGGATCACCTCCGGCGAAATCGCCGATGTCGCCGTGATCTGGGCCAAGCTCGACGGCGAAGGCGAAGGAAGCGACGCGGTCCGCGGGTTCCTCGTCGAAACCGGCCGCCCGGGCTTTTCCGCGCATGGCGTCCACGGCAAGTGGAGCCTGCGCGCCTCCGTCACCAGCGGCCTCACGCTCCAGGATGTGCGCGTCCCCGCCGCCAACCTGCTGCCCGGCGCCACCAGCCTGAAGGCCGCGCTGATGTGCCTCAACCAGGCTCGCTATGGCATTAGCTGGGGCGCCATCGGCGCAGCCATGTCGTGCTACGACACGGCGCTCCAATACGCCAAAGCCAGAAAACAATTTCACAATCTGCCCATCGCCGGTCACCAGATCGTACAGGAAAAGCTTGTCTGGATGGCCAGCGAAATCTCCAAAGCGCAGTTGCTCTCGCTTCATGTCGGCCGCCTCAAGGACGCGGATGCGGCAGGCCACCAGCACATTTCGATGGCCAAGCGCAACAACGTGTGGATGGCCCTGGAATGCGCGCGGCTGGCCCGCGACATCCTCGGCGCCAACGGCATCACGGAAGACTACCCCATCATGCGCCACATGATGAACCTGGAATCGGTGAAGACCTACGAGGGCACGCACGACATCCACACCCTCATCCTCGGACAGCATCTCACGGGGATTGCGGCGTATTGAGAGGTCACATCCCAGGCAAAGCTACATGAAGCGCATCTTCTGCGATTTCTTCTCAATGAATGAGCACACGGCGGCGTGGTCAGGGTCCTGCAAGAGTCATCTCTTACGCGCCGAGCTTCCGTGGGAGCGGCCGCGAACGCAGATTCACCAGAATTCGGGGAGAAGCCTCATCAGGAGACTTGAAGACGATTGCGCTGCTGCGCGAACCGTCATCCTGTACCCATGCCAGGCTTCCGTTGTGGGCAGCAGACAGTCCTCGCCGGGTTGCGACCGTCTTGCCGGTGATGCTCGTGACAGGCCTGCCGGAGATAGGGACGCAGAAAATCGGCCTGTTCGCCGCATCTCTGGCGAGCAACACCAGAGACCAGCTATCCGGCAGCCAGGCAAACTCTGTGATGGAACCGCCAATCTGAGGTGTAACGGAAACCGCTACTCCCCCGTTCGCAGGAACGACAAACACCGTTTGCGCCTTCGAATCGTCTCCACTCAGGAACGCAATCCAATTTCCGTCCGGCGACCAGAGCGGCAGCCGTTTGTCGCTGCTATCGCTTGTCAGCGCGGTCTTGCTGCCCGTTGCCAGATCAATTAGATTCAGGTTGCTTGAGCTGATCCGTGGACCTGTGGCCTTGGTGGACGCGCAAACAATCCTATGCCCATCCGGCGACCAGGCAGGATTGAAGTAAACTGCGCCATCGTGAGTGAGCCGCCGGAGAGCCCTGGTTGCAACATTCACAATGAACAGTTGGTTGACCATCGCTTGAGACGGCGCATGGGCGCTGGCGGCTGAGCGGACCGCGGCCTTTGCCTGGGAAGTGAATACGATCTTCTCTCCGTCAGGGGACCAACTGAAGCGCAGCGGATCGGCAATCCAATGCGTCATGCGTACCACCGGAGCAGGACGGATGCCTCCGGTAAGGTTTGTGATCTGCTTCGCGCGCAGCGTCGCAAGATCCATAACCCACAGCTGACGGCTGCCGGAATTCTGCGCATAGTATGCCAGACGCTTCCCGTGGGGCGACCATACAGGCATACTCCCTCTTGCCAGCGGCTCGGATCTGCCTGAAACGCCGGTGGAAACCAGCCAAAGCTGACCGGCCGAACAGTAGACAAGCTCATCCCCGGCTGGGGAAATTTGCACGTACTCCAGCCCCCTCAGGCTGCGAAGATCATCCTGAGATCTCGCGCACCGGGGCAGCGCGAGGAGGAACGCGCAAATTAACAGACAGACGACCACGCATGAACGCGCACTGATTGAGATATCCTTACTCCCTGCGGACTCGATCGCACGCATCGCAACTCAAGCTCCTAGACCGTCACCACAAAGCTATTTTCAGTTCGCGTCACCGCATGATACAAAGTGTCCCTTTCGACGGGAACTCGCCCCGCCTCTGCAATCAGACGGCACAACTCCTTGCGTGTCATCCCCTGCGGCGTCGTCGCTCCAGCGTCATGGTAGATCTTTTCCTCGATCACTGTTCCGTCCAGGTCATCCGCTCCGAACCGCAGCGCAATTTGCGCGATCTTCGGCGTCAGCATCTGCCAATATGCTTTGATGTGCGCAAAGTTGTCCAGGAGCAGCCGGCTCACGGCAATCTGCCGGATATCGGTCAGCCCGGTCGTCACCGGCAGGTGGTCGAGCGGCGTGTTCTCCGGGTGAAAGGCCAGCGGGATAAAAGTCTGGAACCCGCCTGTTTCGTCCTGCAGGGCGCGCAGCCGGAGCAGGTGGTCCACGCGGTCCGCATCGTTTTCGATATGGCCATAGAGCATCGTCGCATTGGTCTTGAAGCCCAGCTTGTGGGCCAGCCGCGCCGTCTCCAGCCACTCCTCGCCGTCGATCTTGTGGTCGCAGATGATCGACCGCACCCGCGCCGAGAAAATCTCCGCGCCGCCGCCCGGCATCGAATCCACACCCGCCTCGCGCAGCTTCATCAGCGTCTGCTCAATGGTGAGCTTGGCCCGTCGTGCCAGATAGGCCACCTCGACCATGGTGAAGGCTTTGATGTGCACCTTGGGAAAGCGCTGCTTAAGGCCACGCACCAGATCGAGAAAATACTCCAGCGGCAAATCCGGATGCAGACCGCCTACGATGTGGAACTCGGTCACCGCTTCCGAATAGCCTGAGGCCGCCGTCGCCCACGCCTCTTCAAGCGCCATCGTGTAGCCGTGCGGGTCGCCCTTCTTGCGTCCGAAAGCGCATAGCTTGCAGGCAGCTACGCACACATTGGTGGGATTGATATGGCGATTGACGTTGAAATAAGTCAAGTCGCCGTGGAGGCGCTCGCGGACATGGTTGGCAAGCCAGCCGACAGCCAACACATCCTGTGAGCCGTAAAGCGCCAGCCCGTCGTTGAAGTCGAGCCGTTCGCCCGCCAGAACCTTGGCCGCTATCGGCTCCAGGCGCGGGTCGTAACTCCGGAAAGAGGACTGAAGGTGGGATTCCCGAATCTCAGCGCTCATAGTCTGATGATACCGAATTTCGGTGATCTGGCTCACCAGCAGCCGTCTCCATACCAGCTGCCCACGGCTGCTCCACCACTCCATCGTCCAGCGAAGCCGCCAGCAGACGGTTACCCGCTCCGCGGATCAGAGCAATCCGGTAGCCGGTCTGCCACCATTGCCATTTAAGCGTCTTCGGGTCGATTCCATAAACCTGATCGCTTGCCTGCGAACTCACCAGAACCTTGCGCAGCGTGGAGTCGTAGTAGAGATCGTCCACGTCGCGAAAAGGCAGGCGCTCGATCCACATCCAGTTCTTGCCCTTATTGCGCGAAAAATAGACGCCCTCGCGCGATCCCAGCCAAAGCGTTCCATCCGGTGAAAATGCGATACGGTGGATTCGCGTGAGCATTTGTGGAGTGAGCAACGGCATCCAAGTCACGCCCCCGTCCGTGGACTCGGCCACGCCGCTGGGCCGGGCCGCCACAATCCAGCCATTATGCACGGCGATCGACTGGTAGTCGACGGCGCCCAGCACGGGACCGCCCTGCCATGTTGCGCCTTGATCGCGGCTTGTCAGCACGCCCACATCCGTGGCTGCGAGCCAGACCTTACTCGACAGATCCAGCGCGTAGACGCGGCTATTCAGCTCAACAACAGGCGCCTTCACCTGCGTCTCAGTGTTGACGCGCGTCCCGTAAAGCTTCCGGGTAACCGTCTTCATCTCCATGTTGGCGATGGTATTCATCGGTTTCCAGGCGCTTGCATCCGCAGGCCCCGCCGATGGTGAACCTATGGATTTGCCGGAATTCGAATCTCGCGAGCTGGAATCCAGAGCAAAGATTCCGTGGTTGGTGCCCGCAAGGACCGTGCCATCGCTGGCCTGCGCCAAGGCAAATACGTCCCGGCCATCCAGCCCCTCGCCCGTTTGGCTCCAGCTTGCGCCGCCGTCAGTCGAGACAAACACGCCGCCAAACGTCTTGTCGTTCACAACACCTGCAAACAGCCGATTGGGGCTGCGTTTGTCTACCAGGAGCGCTACAACCTTGCGCTGCGAAAAGCCCGTATTCGAAGCTTTGAACTGGAGCCCGCCATCGTTACTTGCCAGCACTCCGCCGCGATCGGTCGCCAGCAAAACGTGCTCGGGGTTCAGTGGATCGATATACACATCGTTCACAATCACGTCCGGCGCCGTCATCCGCTTGAAGGTTTTTCCGCCGTTTTCGGTCTTGAACAACCCCTCCGTAGTTCCGGCGTACACAATCTCGCGATTGGATGGATCCTGCTTGAGAACCCGCGTTCTCCGCGCGGACGAAGGAATTCCCTGAATCTTGCGGAAGAGCAAACCGGCACTGTCGCTTTTGTAAATTCCACTGCACGCGCTCAGATAGATGACGCGCGGCATTTCTGGATCGACGACGATCGAAAATACGTCGGAGTCGACAATCAACCCTTTCTTGATGCTGCGCCAGCTCTTGCCTGCGTTAGACGTCTTCCACGGCAGATGCCATGTGCCCGCATACACAACATCCGGGTCGGCCGGATCTACTGCAAGTGACTCTATTTCATGTATTTCGTGGCTATCTCGCGGACTGATCAGCGTCCAGGTTTTCCCCGCGTCGCCGCTGCGGAATACCCCTTCCAGCGTTCCTGCATACAGTACGCGGTGATCCGACGGCGCCTGTGTGAAGGCGCGAATCGACTGCCCGCGCAACCCCGGCGCTTCGCTCCAGCTCCGGCCCAGGTCATGGCTTATCCACAACCCTCCGTCGGCGCTGTCTGCCCTCCAGGCAGCCGCGAACATCGTGGAAGGGCTTCCGGCTTCCACCAGAATGTGGTCGACAATGAGGCCGTCTGAAGGGCCCAGTTTGGCAAGGCGGTGCCAGGATGCTCCGCCGTCCATTGATTCGTAAATCCAGCTATTCGTCGTGCCTAGGAATAGATGGCTGGGTTGGCCAGGAACCGCCGCGAATGCCCGTGCATCCCCGCCTGCCGGACCCACCACGCTCCATGACGCCTGCGACCACGCCGGCACCCCCTGCACAAGAATCGAGACAAAAAGGGCGCATATCGCCAGCATTGTGAACACTGGCCGCCGCTTCAAAGCAGAACCGCTGCAAAAACCGCTCATTCAGTTAGAAGACTCCCAGATCACCCAGATTCCAATTGAAAGAATAACCAAAAATCGCAGAAAAATCGAAGAGGCTGACCAGCTTTCCGGTCAGCCTCAAAGAACAGCGAGAGGAATCTAAGCTCGTGATGATCCTCCACCCCGCCGTCGTCCGGCTATGGGTGAACCGGTAACTCTGTTTGCCGCCGGGACGGCCGCATTTGACCGTCCCGGCACTCCTTTGCAGTGGGCTTTGAGCCCACCACCCTACTGCTGGCTCGACCGGCGCGAGTGATGACGCATCGGAAGAGGCTTCCGCACTTCCGGCTTGATCGCCGACTCATCCACAGGCGTCGTCCCCGTCACATCCGAAGCAAAGTTCGCCCCGGCTGGCACCAGGTAATTCTCCACCGTCTGGCTGTCCGACGTTCCCGTCGCCGTGCTAACCCGCGACGCGTCGATCCCCTTCTCCGTCACCAGGTAGTCCTTCGCATTCACAGCGCGCTGCGCCGCATAGTGCTCCACCTTGATGTGACGCCGCGGGTACTTCTGCGCACGCGCCTCGGCCTTCGTCGTCAGATCGTTCTCCTGCGACGTCTGCTCGCCCACCAGCACCGCCTTCCCATTCGGTTGGTTCTGCAGCGCCAGCGCTACCTGATCCAGGCACGCCTTCGCTTCGTTGTCCACGCGCGTCGGACGGCGCTTGTCGGTCGAGAAGCTGATCGAGCAGAGCGCCTGCGTGTGCGGCGGCGGCGGCACATACGGAGCCGTGATCGTCACCGTCGTGTTCGCTGTAGCCGTCTGACCCTTATCATCCGTCACCTTGCAGGTGATTTCCGTCGGGCCCGTCGGCGCGCCCGTCGAAGAGAATGTCGCCGTCGATCCGCTGCCGCTCACCGTTCCCGCCGATGCCGAGTAGCTGTACGTCAAAGGACGATTCTGCGGACTCACACCGGTCGACGTGATCGTCGCCGTCTCGCCCGGCTTGATGGTGCTCGGGCTCGACGAACAGCTGATCGTCGGCGGCTCCAACTGCTTCACCGTGAACGTCGTCGTCGCTTCGGCCACCTGCCACGGCTTCACCCCTTCCTTGCCAGGCTTGCCCTGCTTCACCGTGCCGCTCACCGTGTACGTCCCAGGCGCCAGGTTGTTCGTATCCACCGTCGCCGTCGTGTCCTTGCCCGTCACGCCGTTGCCAGAATACGAATAAATCGTGTGCTGCTTCGGATTCAGGTTGCCCGCCGTTGCCGTCACTGTCACCGGCTGGCCAGGATACACCGTCGTCGGATTCGCCGCGAGCGACAGCGTCACTGAAGGCGGCGGAGCGATCGAGCCGACGTGGAACACCACGCCCGCACTCAAGCGCGCAGCGTTGATGTTGGCGCGGCCTCCGTAGGTACCAAGGCCGAAGTTGGCATGCATATATTCGTAATCCGCCTGGAACACCCGAATGGCCAGATGATGATTGAGCAGCGGCGTCTCATAATCCATTCCTCCACCTGTGGTAATGTCAGGTCCCCAGGTATAGGGGTTGAAGTCCGGACCGCCGACTCTAGCTCCGCCAGCCAGCGCATGAATGAAAGGCGTAATATTGCCGGTGGGGAAACGGAAAATCACACCGCCGGCGATGGTATTGAAACCGTCGTTATTTCCACGCGTGCCGATGTTACTTCCGTTCGGATTCTGTGTGCCCCAGTGGTGCTCGGCAAACTCCGCCTGCAGGCCCAAATAGCGATTAAAGTAATATGCGCCGCTGAAAAGCCCGCCCACATTCACGGCGTCATATGAAAAGGGCTCTACGGTTCCGTTGGGCTGTGGAACCTGCACCGTTCCTTTTGGAGCCAGATAGCTATAGCCTGCAAAGATATCCCAGCGCGACGGGGAATCGCTTGCGACGGATTTGCCTGTTGGGGTGGAATTCACTTGCGCGGGCAATACGGCAGGCATAGACGCCGCCATTGCTAAGGCAAGTATCCCGCCCACAGACTTCAAAACACGAGCATACATGCTGTTTCCTCCCTGATTGAAGAAGCTTAAAATCCCAGATGAACGGACCTGCTGAACGCATCGGTGCTTACGTTCACCAATAACCACTCCGCACAGAACACGAAGCTTTAATGACTCTTACAGCACTATTAAACGTACCATAGGACAATTTCGCATGAGCACATTTCTTCAAGGGGTTGTCTTCTTTGTAACTGTTTACCAAGTACTGATCGAGCTATTACTTAGGTAACTAATTTTGTTACCTGTTGAAGTCGTATATTTACAATTCAGATTTTGTGGCGGCTGGACCGCGCTATCTGACTCCCCCCCTAAAAGTTATGACTCCTTAAGACTAACTGATCCTGATAAAGAGCAAAGAGTTGCTTGCACTCGACTGAATTACCCTTAAACTGAT
>JAJZVZ010000301.1 GCA_021846945.1 Acidobacteriota bacterium
GATACATCTCCGTATCGACAGGCGAGGCCCCCGATGCCAACGCTATCCCGGTCGAGAAGAGGGCAGCCGACCGAGCCATGGACGCTGCTGCCTGCATTGGTTGTGGAGCTTGTGTAGCCGCATGTCCGAATGGATCATCTGCGCTCTTTACCGGCGCGAAAATCGCACACCTCGGCACGCTTCCCCAGGGAAAGCCGGAACGCGACAGACGCGCTCTTCGCATGGTCGCACAGATGAATGCAGAACAATTCGGCAACTGCACCAACATCGGTGAATGCACCGGAGTCTGTCCAAAGGGAATCTCGTTGGAAGTGATTGCCACTATGAACCGCGATTATCTGCGTGCGAATTGGAGACGGCGCGAGGACTTGGAGGCCACCATTCCGTCGTCCACACGATAACGAATAAACCGAAAGTACATCCGGCTTCAAGTCGATCATTTCCAGGGCGGCAATTGAGTTCATCAATTGCCATGAGTCCCGTGCCAGGAGTCTCGGCTTTCCCTTCGCTGATGACAAATGTGAATAGCAGCAGTACGTTCGGCTCATTGCCTGTCTCGCCATTGGGCGTGAAGCTGAATCTATCAGCGGGTTATGGGGCTTTGGTGCCGGCTGAATCAGGAGGCGGAATGCGGGGAAACGGAAAAGTCGATGGAAACGGTCATAGCACAGAACATCTCGCCGACATGGCGGTTTTTACAGTTCCGCACCTCGATGACACAGCCAATTCCCTGCAGGACTGCAAATTCGCGGAGGGACGAGACCGGTTACAGGCGATTATAGCCATGCTGCTGAACGAACTTGGGTTAGACGTCCGCTCTGAACACTTTCTGGATACACCGAAGCGCGTCGCGCGCTTCTACCGCGAATTCACCCGGGGATACCGGGCGAAACCTGAGGAGATTCTGAAGACCTTTCCTTCCCGCAATCGCGAACTGATTGTCGTCTCCGATGTCGAGTTTTTCTCTCTTTGCCCGCATCATCTTCTCATCTACGGCGGTAGGATTCATCTCGGCTACGTGCCCGGCGGCAGGATCGTTGGCGTTTCCAAGATTCCCCGCCTGATCCAGGAACTGGCCGCGCGCCCCGTCGTGCAGGAGGATCTGGTCGCAGACATTGCGGATGCCTTTATGTCGGTAGTCAAGCCGCTGGGCTGCGCCGTAACCGCGGTTGGGAAGCACGACTGTGTAGCAGCCCGCGGAGTTCGCTGCCCAGAATCGAGTATGACCACAGTCGCACTACGTGGAATCTTTTCCGAAGATGCGAACTACGTAGAGCGTTTTAACCGTGCGATTGGGCAGAGCCGCGAGTGTGTGCGATGAGATCATCGTCGAACAGCGGACCTTGGGGTGAGGTTTCGGATCGACCTTGACGAGTAGGGAGCAGGTTATGGCGAGAATGGTTGATGCATGCGGTGAACAGTGCGAGAGATCTGCTGTCCACTCGCAGTTGCCTGGTGCGGGCCAGCGTCTGGAAAAGATGCAGGGACACTGGGTGCTGGCGCGAGCCGGCAAACGCGTCCTGAGGCCCGGCGGATTGGGCCTCACGCGACGAATGATCGATGCTCTGTCGATTTCTTCCGACGACCGCGTCGTCGAATTTGCTCCGGGGATGGGCGTTACGGCGCGCATGGTCCTGCGCAGGAAGCCCTCGCGATATTGGGGAGTGGAGCGAGAACCGGCGGCAGCCGCTCGTCTTGAATCACTTTTGCCAAAGGGAACTGCCAAGATCGTTGGTGCCCAGGCAGAGCACTCTGGACTTCTCGGCGCATGTGCAAGCGTGGTTTACGGAGAGGCCATGCTGAGCATGCAGACTCCTCAACAGAAGAATCGGATTATTTCTGAAGCCCGACGCCTTCTTGTCCCGGGTGGGCGGTACGGCATTCATGAATTGTGTTTCCGCCCTGATGGGATCTCAGAGGCCGTACGCCGCGAAATCGAGGTGGAGATGTCGAAGGAGATTCACGTCGGAGTGCAGCCGCTTTGTACAGCCGAATGGAAGCAACTGTTGGAGCAACAGGGCCTCAAGGTGATCTGGTGCGGCGAGGCAGATCTCGATCTTCTGGAACCGCGGCGCATGTTGCAGGATGAAGGCATCCTTCGATGCTTGAAGATTGTGTGCAATGTTGCCAAGGACCCAGTGCTTCGCCAGCGGATCTTGGCAATCCGAAGTATCTTCCGTAAGTACGGAGAACACCTGGGTGCGGTTTCCATGGTCGCCACGCGGATGGAGAGCGTTGCCGGACTCCCGTCGTGAGGATTTTGGGAGGTAGACGGATGAAAACACTTACCGGCTTTTCCGGCTCAGATGTACGCGATCCCGAAGATCGTGCGATCGATGAGCAAAACACATCTCAGGTTCGCGAAAAGATGCTCGACAAAACGCTTGCCGATTCCTTTCCAGCTAGCGATCCGCCATCAACTGACCCTGCCCCGGCCACGGATCCCTTTGTGCGTTGACCGGTCGGCCAGCACGGACCATTGACCATCGTTCTTCAAGCAGATACGCCCCGCCTATGCGAAACCCGAAAACGCATCGGGTCCAGGCACAGCGTTGCTCGGACGGCTGAACTGTCAGCGGGGCACTTCTGGCCGATTCTATGTTTGAATGGTAAGCGTTCGAAGTTCCCCTCTAGCATGATTGCGGCTTGACAGTCGACGCTTGGCGTATGGGTCGCAAGCGGTGGTCGGTTGAAGAGAAGCGGCGGATTGTGGAGCTGACGCTGTTGCCTGGAGCCAGCGTGGCTCGGGTGGCGCAAGCGGAAGGTGTGAACGCGAACCAGGTGTTCCTGTGGCGGCGAGCATACCGGAACGGCGAGATGTTGCCAGCGGATTCGACGGCGCTGCTCCCGGTGATGATCGAAGCAGAAGATGCCGGTGATGCGGAGATTACATTGGCATCGGGTGCAGCACCTGCCGCACCCGAGCCGTTGTTCCCGGGATCGCCATCGGGTGCGATTCACATCGAGTTCCCTGGACGCGCAGCGATCAGCGTTGAGCGCGGCGCGGATCGCGCACTGCTCCGCACCATACTTGAGAGCCTATGTCGGTGATCGAGCTCCGGGCGGGGACACGTATCTGGCTGGCAGCCGGCGTGACGGACATGCGGCGGGGCTTTCATGGACTGAGCGCACAGGTGCAGACGGTGCTGAACGAGCAGCCGTATTCGGGCCACGTCTTTGTATTTCGAGGGCGGCGCGGCGACATCATCAAGTGTCTCTGGTTCGATGGGGATGGGCTATGCCTGTTTGCCAAGCGCCTGGAGCGTGGTCGATTCGTGTGGCCGAAGGCGGACAGTGGAACGGTTTCCCTCAGCCGTGCGCAGCTATCGATGCTGCTGGAAGGCATCGACTGGCGCCGCCCCGAACGCACCTTCGAAGTGCCGGCCGCCGTATAGAGGCTTGTAATAATCGCCTGTATTCATGCGGATATTTGTGGATTGTTTCCACAGCCTTTCATGGCATACTCGCCGCATGATCGACGCAGCGCTGGCTGATCTGGACTCGCTCGACAAGGAGACGCTGAAGGCGCTTCTGATCCGAGAGCGGCGATCGAACGCGCAGCAGATCGAGCATCTGAAGTTGGTCATCGAGAAGTACCGGCACATGCTGTTCGGGACCAAGAGCGAGAAGCTCGCCGGCGAACTCCAACAGCTGGAACTTCAGCTTGAAGAGTTGGAGACCAGCGAAGCTGCCGAAGACACCGCCGAAGAGAACAACCCTCAGATACAGTCTGCCGCCCGCTCGCCTCGACGCCCGCGGCGCAAGCCTCTGCCGGAAGATCTGCCGCGTGAAGTCGTGATGCACTTGCCGGAGCACGACTGCTGCCCCGATTGCGGTGGCGCGCTGCGCCAGTTTGGAGAAGACGTCAGCGAACAGCTGGAGCGCATTCCGGCAACCTTCAAGGTCATCCGCCACGTGCGGCCGAAGTTCGCCTGCAACCGCTGCGAGCAAGTGGTTGAAGCTCCCGCACCTTCACGGCCGATTGAGCGTGGACTGGCTGGACCGGCGCTGCT
>JAJZVZ010000302.1 GCA_021846945.1 Acidobacteriota bacterium
ACGTATACCTCTGCTCACTCGTGCTGGCGATGTGTCCCTTCTGTGTGGTGACGTGCAAATCCACTGTCGTCAGTTGTTGAATGTTCTGTGTGTCCGGCGAATCTGTAGTGGGGTTCACGTCCACCTCCTGCG
The DNA here is from genome assembly GCA_021846945.1 of Acidobacteriota bacterium. Lineage (GTDB taxonomy): Bacteria > Acidobacteriota > Terriglobia > Terriglobales > Acidobacteriaceae > Telmatobacter. The sequence goes on from JAJZVZ010000302.1 coordinate 133, forward strand.
TGTTGCTGAAGTCGACCTTTTCGTCCAGGGTGGTCTCCACGCGGCCTTGCGAGGTGTCCACATAGCCCCTGATGGTGAACTCGCGGTTGGAGGTTACGGACAGCATGCCGGTATAGTCTCCGGTGGCCGAGTTGAAGGAGATGTTCTCCTGCGTCTGTGGCGTCGGAGCCGCGGAAAGAGTGTTCTCTTCCACGCCGCCCGTCACCTTCTGGCTACGGTGATCCAAATAGACGAGCAGGTTGGCTGTAGCCAGGAAGTAAGAGTTGGCATTGAACACACTCAGGGCCACGGTGTGCATCTGGCCATCGGCGAGCAAACCGGCGAAGGGGGTCAGATTCACTCGGTACGGCTTGAAGTCGAGCGTCTGGTTGGCCGGGATCGGACGCCACAAAAACGGGTCGATGCCGCCGGTGAAGATCCACGGGTAGACCGGCGCTACGCCGGCGGGATTGCCGTCAAGGGTAATCTCCGTCTCGCGAAAGGCCGTGCCTCCAAAGCTCAGCAGATTGTTCGCCTCGTTGCTCGGCACGTCGAAGTAGAAAAACTCATCGTTGCTCTGGTTCTGTGCGATCACGTCGAGATAAACGGCCTCTACATTCTCCGGCAGATTCAGGGCCTGCGAGATCGTGCTGGAGGTTGTGTTCAGCGTGCCCGCGTCGCCACCACTCCCGTTCACCGGCACCACCATGTCGGGCACAACCGGCGCTGGGTTGGTAAAGTTCGCCGGATAAAACTCAAGCGCCGCATTGGCGTAAATGATGCCGGTGTAAGTCGAGTTGACCAGGTTGCCCAGATTGGCTTCGCCCACTTGGTCTGACTTGAAGATTGCCGACAGGTCAGTGACGTCCCGCTCCACGTGCCAAGAGGGGCTGAAGCTCGCGCCTGGTTCAGCGGTGGTGCCATAGAAGATGTTGGCATGGCCCAGATAGAAGGCCGCCGTGCGGTCGTACTGCACGCCGGCGGTCACAGTAAAATCCGCAGTGAAGACAACCTTGGCCCAGGGGCCTGGACAGCCCGCGGGTGGGGTGTAGCTGAAGCTGGCCGGAGTGAAGCCTTCAAAGGCCAGGTTCGTGAAAAGCTTTACGGTGCATGGCTTGGTTGAGGGGCGCGGAACGAGCGGTTGGGCCGATACGGGATCCGACGAACCAATCTGTGGCGTGGTGGGCGCAAGGACGACCTGCGAGCTGGCGAGACCGGCGGAAAAAGCCGTCAGCGCCGCAAGCGCAAGGGGAGCGAGCACAGTCTTATTCATTGCGGGTTCCTCGTGGTGAAAGTGGGACTGAGGCGAAATAGTAGCACCAGAAGCGACTCTTGAAAACAACAAAATGAGGGGGTGATCCTGCGCTTTGTATGCAAAAAATTGCGGCCTTCAGCCTCTATGAGTACGGCTGGGAGGCAGGTAGCGCGTGTTGCTCCCGTTCGGGTTCAGCAGACGCGCCATGCAGCCGGATACCAACATGCGAGGCTTGCTGCCAGTGGTTTGCATGGCGGATGATCTTTGCACCACCAGGATAGCGAACCGTCCCATTCCCCGGATCTGTTCGTCGGAATCCCTGCCGCCTTGCATGACTGCACTCAGCATGGGCGGCCGCGCCTGTTCGCTCTTGGCAGAGACATGAGGGCGGCTACCCGTCCGTTTGCTTTTGCTTTCGGATAGCGCGGTAAGCGCGCTTGACGATGGTTCACTTACAAAAATAGGCGGCCCGATTCTTTCGGAAACGGGTCGACCCGCCGCACCATTTGCAACTCCATGCTGGACATCACCACTACTGGACCATATTTGTTGCTCCCTGGCTGAGTTGCACTACCGAGTTGGAATTGTCGTCGTTGAAGAAGACCTTCTGCGTGGCCAAGGTGGTTCCTTCCGTGGCGATGCCAAAGATAGCTCCCGCATTACCGCTGTCCACGGACATGGTTCCAACCTCCATACCGGTTGCCGGGTTGATCTCCACCATATTGTTATCGCCGGTATTGCCTACAATCAAGTCACCGTTGTAAAGCAAGGCTGAACTTATGGGATAGTTGAGCGGCATGCCTGAGTACACCACCCGTGCCTGACTGGCGGCCGGACCGCTGAAGGTCAAGGTCGTGGATGTAGAGGATCCCGAGGTGGAATAGCCACCTGATCCCATATCCATTGAGCTGGCCGATACCGTTATGCCGTTTGCTGGAACGGTGGACACCTTCGAGATGGCCACGATCGAGTCCGTGTCGGAAGAGACGATATACAAAGTGTCCGAGTTTGGATCGTAGGTCAGCCCGGCGGGCGCAAGAATGCCATATTGTTTGGAGACCGTGGACGGAAAGTCTGTGACGATCTGATGAAAGACGAAACCAGTGCTTGTGATCTGTACCGCGACGATGGATCCGTTGGCGGCCTGCGAGATATAAAAGGCAGGATTCGCCGTAATACCACTGGACGCGGATGGAGAAGCGAAGATCTGCCCCCACGGCTGATCCCAGGAAAAGTTGGACGCCAAGGTGGTCTTGACCACGCCAGTAGGTTCGACGATTGGATTGTCGTTGGCCGTATAAGCCGCAACCCATATGTTATCCGTAGAACCCAGTGCCAGCGCGTCGCAACCAGCGATGTTGGAACTTTGGGCGATTCGTTTGGGCATGGACCCCGCGGTGGGAGAGAGATCCTCAATGGTCGTTCCAGCGCCGGAGGTTCCGGAACTGTTGTTGAAGTTACAAACAATCAAGTCACCCGCGTTGATGGGCCCCGAGGCCGCCGGTGCGATGGCAAGGCCGTAGGGATTGTTATCGCCATTTTCGGGATCGACTGTGGATCCGATCGTCGTTTTGGCGGTGAGCTGACTCAGAACGCTCGGAGTTGACCCCATCATTCCAGAGCTGCCTGACATGGAGTTGGATGACATACAGCCTGTAAATAACAAGCCGCAACAAAGTGTTGAACAGCACATGGCAAAACCGGAAACACCTTTTGAAAACATCCGCACACCCCATTTCCCTATGAAGTTGTTCGCAGGTCTCTGCTTTGCTTTGGCTACGCATCGAGCTGCCAGAACTGTGACAACAATTTCCTTAGTCAGTTTAGGGAAAGCCTTGCGCTCTCAAATCGGTTAAGAGTGGTCATTTCAATCTCACCTTAACTAGCAAGCAACAATCTCCTGCTCGAATTGAGTGATGGTAAAAGGTGACGTCAAGCGGCTTGTGTCGAAACGCGGGGTTGCCTACTGCGAGGCGGCATCATCCTCGAAGAAGTCGTTGTCGACGCGCTTGACGACGTAGGTGCTCTCAGCGGAGATGCCGACATCGAAATCGAACATAAACGCAGCCAATTCCGTACCGTCGATGAGAATGACCTTCGTTTCAAGGCTGCTGGCGTACTCGCGGGCGGCCTTCGTAAAAGTAGACGTTGTGAGAAAGATCCCCTTCCGCGCCCGTTTGCCAAGCAGGGCACCGACGAACTTCTGAATCTCAGGACGGCCAACACTCGCGTCATCCCATCGCTTCGCCTGAATGTAGATCTGTTCCAGTCCGAGCCTGTCTTCCTTAATAACGCCGTCAACGCCGCCGTCACCTGACTTGCCAATCGCCTTTCCAGCGTCGGCTAACGTGCCGCCATAGCCCATGGCCGAAATCAGCTTAACCACCAGCCGCTCAAAGAACTCTGGTGAACAGTGCTTGACCCGCTCAAGCGCGTCTTCTTCAATCTGCCTCCGCCGATTCAGGTAGCCGGTAGCCATCAAGTCGTCGGGAGTGTCTGTTTCAACAGCCAACACAGCGGCTTCGTACTCCTCTGATGCTGCCGTTCGCGAACGTCTCTGGAATTCAATAAACTCAGGGAACCTGCGAAGAAAGGCGTTGTCGATTCGCTCGGGCT
>JAJZVZ010000303.1 GCA_021846945.1 Acidobacteriota bacterium
GTGCCGATCCGCACTGTTACGAGCAGCGCGGCGACGACCTGATGGCAGACATTCTACCGGGTACCGTCGTGCGCCGGGCGTTCGCGCTTGACACAGCCCGTCAGCTATCCGTCGGCGGGCGATATTTCGGCTGGATGGCCAGGCCTGACCGATGGGTGAGCTGGCGGTTCGCCGCGATCGCGGCGGGCTTGCGCATGATCAAGCAGTTCAAGCCCGACGTGATCTGGTCCACTTATCCGATCGCCACGGCACACCTGATCGGTGCGGCTCTCCATCACCGCAGCGGACTTCCCTGGATCGCGGATTTTCGCGATCCCATGGCGCAGGATGGTTATCCTGCAGACACGAAAACCTGGCAAAGCTACAAACGAATCGAGGAGGAGGCGATTCGCCTTGCGCGTTTCTGCGTGTTCACCACACCCGGTGCGGCACGCACCTATCGCAGTCGCTACCCGGAGGCAAGTGACCGGATCATGGTAGTGGAGAACGGTTTCGACGAGGAAAGTTTTTCGCTGGCAGAGTCGCGCAGCGAAAGCGGCGAACCTCTGCTGCCTGGGGGCGTGCTGCTGTTGCATAGCGGCATTGTTTATCCGGAGGAGCGGGATCCTCGCCCCTTGTTTGTGGCCTTGCGAAGGCTGGTGGAGTCAGGCAGGCTGCGACCGGGCGAGATGCGCATTCGCTTCCGTGCCGCGATGCATGAGCAGTTGTTGAACACGCTCGCCACCGAGAACGGCGTGGAGGAATTTATCGAAGCGTGTCCGCCGATAGCTTATCGGGAAGCGCTCGTCGAAATGCTCAGGGCGGATGCTCTGCTCGTGCTGCAATCGAACGATTGCAATGACCAGATTCCCGCCAAACTTTACGAGTACCTGCGCGCCGGGCGGCCAATTATCGGCCTGACGGACCCGGAAGGCGACACTGCCGGCGCGCTGCGGCAGGCGGGACTGGACGCCATCGCCAGATTGGAGTCGGCCGACGAGATTGAGGCATTGCTGCCGGCGTTCCTGGCATCGGTCAGGAAAAGAACAGCCCCCCAGCCGCACGCCGCGGAAGTGGCGCGGGCGTCGCGCCGAGGCAGGGCGGCGTCGCTGGCGCAGCTGATCGAACGCTGTCGTTGAATTGCGTGGGAGTTGAATTCCCACGAACTGGTTCCGGGAGACGCCCATTTCTCTAGTCACCGCCAAGCGCCCGGAATCGCCGGTTATCCCTGCGCTTGTCCGCTTGTCAGCAGCCTCGTTCGCGGCTGTGGCGGCGACTGCCCTGGGATGGGCGCTGCTGCATCATCCCTTCGGCCCGATTTTGCCAAGCGCTGTGGCCCTGGGATACTGCGCCGTGCTGTTCAGACGACCTCATGCCTGGCTGTTCTTCGTGCCTGCGCTGCTACCGGTGATCGATTTGACGACGATCACCGGCTCTATCTACCTCACCGAGTCCGATCTGCTGCTGGCCGCCACCGTGGCTATGGGATATGCGCGGATAGCCTGGGTCGGCGGGCGCATCGCCGTGCCGCATCGGGCTGCCGCAGGGATATCCTTGTTCGGCGGACTCCTGCTCGCCTTGTTGGCGGCTTCCTATACGGTGAGCGCCGCGCGCGGTTTTCTTCCCTACCTGCCGTTCGACCAGCAGCTTGCGGATTACAACAACCGCTGGAACAGCCTGCGCGTGGCCAAGGGATTCTATTTCGCGCTGGCCTTGGTGCCGCTGCTGGTGCGCGCACTGCGCGAGCAGGGCGAGGCGGCCTTGACCCGGTTCATGGCGGGACTGGTGGCCGGCCTCGCCCTCATTTGTTTGGTTGCGGTATATGAGCGGATGGCTTATCCGGGGCTGATGAATTTCGCCAGCGATTACCGGATCACGGCATCGTTCTGGGAAATGCACGTCGGCGGGGCACCGCTCGACGGATGGCTTTTGCTCACGCTGCCGTTCGCGATATGGGCGGTGTTCTCGACACAGCGCTTGCATTTTCTCGTGCCCATGGTTGCCTTGGTCGACATCGCGGCCTACGTGGCGCTGGTGACGTTTTCGAGAGGCGTGTACGGAGCATGTTTAGTGGGTGTGTTGGTCGCGCTTGCCATGCAATTCGATCGCAAGTTGGCGTTCACCGATAAAGCGCGTTGGGCGGTCGGATGGCTGTTGCTGGGCGCGGGCGCGCTCTTCTGGGGAATGTGGGCGATGTTCCGGACGGGCGGTTATCGCGCGCTGATGGCGGTGGTCTTCCTGGTAGCGGCTACGCATTTCGCAACCACGCTGGGCCGAGCCTGCGGCCGGGTCGGCTTGGCCAGCGCATCCATCGTTCTCGTGCTCGGCGCGGTGTTGGATTTGGCACTTTTCGCGGCGCTTACCCAGGGTGGCCTCTGGGCCTGGGGGATATCCGCTCTGGGGTTCGTCGCAGCCGCTGCGCTGTGGCTCAAATGGTCTTCCCCGATGGCTGGTGGAATGGCACTCGGCGCCTGGGGCGCGCTGGCGGTCGCCGGGGCGCTGGTCACGTACCAGGGTGGCACCGCTGCCGCGTTGGTTGTCTACGCTTGGGTCGCCCTTGCCCTGGCTCTCGTGCTTGTCGTGAAATGCGTGCGTCACGACTCGGCGTTGACTTGGAGTCCGCGTTCCGGAACCATCGTCTTTGGCGCTACGGTATTGCTGGCATTGGCAGTGGCCGTCCCAGGCGGCTACCTCATGAGTGAGAGGTTTTCCCATACGCAGGGGGACTTTGTAACGCGTGAACAGCTCTGGCGCGAAGCAATCTCCTGGCTCGATTCGACGGGCGACTGGTTAATTGGGAAAGGAGTCGGTCGATTTCCAGATAGTTACTATAAGAGAGGGCCCGCGTCGAACATCCCAGGTACCTTCTCCTTTCCCCACGACGAGGCCAACACCTTTTTGCGGCTGAGCTCGGCTTCCCATCCACTGACTCGTGGCAGGCTGCTGCGTGTTGTTCAGGCGGTGTCAAATGATGTCGTGCCGCAATTGCTGGTGTCGTTTGATGCGCGCGTGTCGCGGACGGCGACGATTTACCTCGAGGTCTGTGGCCGGCACCTACTGTATGCGGAAGCTTGCGTCAGCCATACCGTGAGGCTCAAGCCCGGCAACGGCGGTTGGCAGCCTGTCCGGGTGACCCTGACCAGCGGTGCATTCGAACGGGGTCACTGGTATGCGCCAAGGCGTGCCTATTTTGCGGTGGCTTTAGCGAGTAGCGGCAGAAGCGCCGATCTGGACAATCTCCAACTCATCGACGGCAGCGGGGCGGATCAATTACGCAATGGCGATTTCTCAAGAGCCGGCGATTTCTGGTTCTTCACCAGCGACCATTATTATTTACCCTGGCATATCGAGAACCTATTCATCAACTTGCTGTTTGATCAGGGAATCATGGGTCTGACCGTCTTCATTGCCCTGTGCCTGGTCGCAACGGTGAGGGTCCTGCGCTGCGCTGGCTACTGGCCTCAGGCACCCTATTTCCTGGCGTCCCTATCCGGATTTGTCACGGTGGGGTCATTGAACAGCCTGCTTGATGTGCCGCGGCTGGCGACGATTTTTTATCTCGTTTGCTTTGCCATGGTGGTCATTCGGACGGAGCGCTCTGCCCGTTCAAGGATATGAGAGAAGAGAGAACTGCAACGATTTCAAGCGCTGCCGCCCACCATGCGCGAGCCATACAGGGAGCGGGCCCATGGCGCACACAGGCCCGGCGGCGGGGGCAGGTTCCTTGGCGCCGATGACTTAGATCTACCGAACTTTACGCGATGCCGCGAGGCCCAGAAGGCTGAGGCCGAGAAGCGCGAGGGTCGCAGGTTCGGGAACATTCGTACCCGGCCCTTGCGCTCCCGCGGGGCCGGAAAAATTGCTTATGGTAGTCACTCCAGCCCCTCCTATCGAGTCTGTGGAGTATTGGTCGAATGCAAAAATGTTTCCGCTTGTCAGCGGAAGTGATATGCCGCCGCTT
>JAJZVZ010000304.1 GCA_021846945.1 Acidobacteriota bacterium
GAGCTTCCGTACAGCGAAAGCGATGGAAATAAGCACCAGGGTCGCCAGAAACGAATACGTAATCCCCGTGAAGATAGCGCGCAGATTGTGATCGCGATGATAATTGATCAAAGCCTGGCGGATACTTTCCGCATCTTCGGCAGCAGCCTGCGCTCGAGATTTGCCCGCGGCACGTGCGTCGCCATCGGAAACAGCCATAAGCAGTTGCCCGCCTGCTGAAATTTCGGTCCACGTCGGTCGCGATTTCAGCGATACCGAGTTCGGATCCACTCCCGCTTTCGCCGCAGCGATGATGCGCTCTCTAATCTTTTCCGCGCGATCTTTTGGCGTGAAACTGCCGATATTCTGATAGACCGCCAGGACCGAGCGTCCGTCGATAACCACTTCGCCGGGTTCTGGTTGCCCGTCGATAGAGCCCTCTGGTTGTTCCGGCTGGACTTGTGTCTCCGCCGTCGCTGATGGGATTGTTGTGGTTGTTGAGTTCTCAGGTTGCGACTGCGCCCTTAAATCACGACATTGGAAAAGTGCGCACGCAACCCATAAGGCAAAAAGCAACAAGGCTGATCGCTGATCTGGGCCTGAGTGAAGCCTCAGGCCAAGCCTCTTGTTTGCCAGTATCTCCATATTCACGTTGGCTCTCACTGTTGATCTGGCTCTGTGTGAATTCTGACAAACTAAGAACGCTCGCAGCACTGCTACTTTTCCCAGTACCTGGCCTACAAATAGCCGTCTAGATTTTCAGAAGGATAGCGGCACAGCCTCTCCGGCGGCAGTATGCCCGGCGTCCGTTCATGATGTCCTTCCAGGAGTCAACCAGGAGGGAGGGGAACGGATTCCGATTCAGAGTCCGGGGGAAGGAATGGATCATTGCCATGAGATTCAAAAGCTCGAAAGTTTCGGCCTGGCGGCCTGTTGCTCGGTGCTTTGTTGCCATTCTCTGCGCGTTCCTGATCGCTCCGGGAGATGCCGCGTGGGCCGCCGCATTCACAGAGAACCGGCCGGATGTCACAAATGATATTGATACCAGACTCTCGCCACAGGAGCTGGACTCCTTAGTAGCGCCAGTTGCCCTTTATCCAGATTCATTGCTGAGCCAAGCGCTCGTGGCCTCAACGTATCCGCTCGAAATCGTGCAACTGCAACAATGGATGGAGCAAAACAAAAACCTGAAAGGCAAGGCGCTATCTGACGCTGCAATGAAGCAGCCGTGGGATCCAAGCGTCCAGGCCATGGTCATGTTTCCTGATATGCTGAAACAACTCGCAGGAAACATCAAGTGGACCACTGATCTTGGAAATGCCTTCCTCGCTCAACAGAACGAAGTGATGGATGCCGTCCAGCGTATGCGTTTCAGGGCAAAGGACAAGGGGAACCTCACGACTACGGAACAGCAGAAGGTGGAGACAACAGTTATTCAGAACAAAGAAACGATTGTGATCCAGCCGGCAAATCCCGAAGTAATTTACGTCCCCAGCTATAATCCGACAGTCGTCTACGGAGCACCTGCGTATCCCTATCCGCCAATTGCTTATCCACCTCCGGGATACTATGCGGCTGGCATGGCAGTTTCCTTTGGCGTTGGGATGATGGTGGGCGCCGCATGGGGCGGAGGCGGATGGGGCTGCGGCTGGGGTCACAACGACATTTACATCAATAACAACAACACCTTCATACGGAATACGAATGTGCAGGGCGGGAACCGCTTGTACGCGAAAAATAGTGGCAACAACACCTGGCAACATAACCCACAGCATCGCGGCGCTGCACCCTATACGAACCAGGCAACGGCGAGCAAGTACGGCGGCACAGCGCGTGGCGACTCCCTCCAGAAGCGACAAGCAACCGCCCGCCAGAGCACAGGCAGCGGCAATCGTCCCTCTGCCGGGACCATGGACCGCGGTGGGAATCGCGCGGCCGCGCCTTCGGCAGGAACCATGGATCGGAGCACGAGCAGAGGGGCGGGAGGCACCAGTGGAGGGGATCGTGTTGGTAACCGCAGCATTCCAAGTTCCTCCACGAGAAGCAGTGGCGCTTTCGGCGGCGGCAGCGCCAGTACTGCCAGAGCCAGCAGTTCGCGCGGATCTTCCAGCTTTATACGAGGCGGTCGTTCCGGGGGCGGACGACGCAGGTAAACATCCAGAATGGAGATGCGGCACATGATCCCGAAAGGACTGAAGACGATGAAACGCACGTGGCTGTTACTTGGTCTGGTATTTTCCGTTCTGGCTTTCTTGCCCGATAAGGCGCACGCGCAGGCAATCCCCGCCGCCACCGCGCAGCCTGCCGAGCAAATGACATTTTCCACTCCGGAAGCCGCACTAAAGGCGCTCATCGACGCCACTAGCGACTACGATGTGCCGACTTTGATGAAGATTTTCGGGCCTGCTGGAAAAGACTTCATATCTTCGGCAGACCCGGTTCGCGACAAGAGCAATGCCACGGTGTTTGCAGATCGCGCCCGTACCAAGAGCGCGATCCAAAAGGATCCTCAAAATCCCAACCGCGCAACTATAGTGGTCGGCGATGACGAATGGCCGTTCCCCGTTCCGCTTGTGAAGAAGGGGGGACAGTGGCACTTCGACTCAGCATCGGGCCGCACGGAGATTCTGTATCGGCGTATCGGCGCCAACGAACTGGACGCCATCCAGGTGTGTCGCGGCTATGTTGAGGCGCAGTATGAATACGCCACCAAAATTCATGACCACTCCGGCGTCAATCAGTACGCACAGAGAATTATCAGCACTCAGGGGAAGCAGGATGGACTCTACTGGGTAGACGCGGATGGTACGCCGGGCGGTCCAATCAGTGAGCCAATTGCCAAGGCTCTTGCTGAAGGCTATAGCTTGGACAAGCGGTCGGCGTATCACGGCTACTATTTCAAGATCCTTAAGGGGCAGGGCCCCGCTGCACCGATGGGAAGAATCAACTACGTAATCGGGGACGCCATGATCGGCGGCTTCGCCCTCCTTGCTGCGCCTGCCGAGTACCGCGTGACTGGCGTCAAGACCTTCATGGTGGGACCCAATGGCGTGGTCTACCAGAAAGATCTTGGACCCGATACGCTGAAGATCGCCCAACAAATCGAACTATACGACCCTGACAAGACATGGCAGCGAACAGACGATAGTTGGCCATCTGCGCCGGATACTGACGTGGCTAGCGACTGACAGTTCTCAGGGAGCCACACCCGCAAACTCGGTGGAAGAAGAAGATCCTGTTCGGGGAAATACGGGCGGTAGCTCTTCGCCGTCCTCCCAGGCTTGCTTGGCCGCAGCCATTCTTCAGTTGCCTTCCAAAAAAACGTGATAATCCAGACATGCTCCTAGAAAATCTGCCAGTTACCGCGCAAACCTGGAGGGCCTATATTCCATCTGAAATCGGAAATGCACAAACAGAGCGAGGGAAGAGTTTATGCATAGGTTTGGCATCATTCTGTTAGAGATCGCTATTGCCGGAGGGATGACGGCGTGTCATAGCAAGCCCGACGACAAAGCGATCGAAAGAGAGATTCAGAGCCAAGTCGCTGCGGATCCGGTAACGCGGGACTCTAAGGTTACTGTGGAATCGCATGACGGCGAGGTCAAACTGACGGGCACCACCAAGACAGTGGCAGGAAAGCGGGAAATTGTCAGTATTGCGAAGGCGGAACCTGGCGTGAGATCGGTGGATGACGAGACCACCGTGGGGCAAGATTTGAATTTGAGTGAAGAATCGGCCGCCCGCACCGCTGCCCGCACGACTGCCGGTGCCGCTCCTCAGCTTCCACCGCCGCCCCCACCACCACCCCCTCCGCCACCACCAAAGCCTGTGGTAGTGCCTGCGGGAACCATCCTCACAATCCGAACCAACCAACTCATCAGCACCAAGACTGCGCAAACTGGAACGGTATTCACAGGCAGTGTTATGACTCCAATCAC
>JAJZVZ010000305.1 GCA_021846945.1 Acidobacteriota bacterium
CATCGAGCGAGATGCCGAGGCGTACCAGCCCAGCTTCTTTGAGCTTGAAGATGGCCTCGCGGGTGAGCAGCGGCGTGGCGCTGGGGGTCACCGCCACATGAACGTTCTTGCTGGCGGCGTAGCGAATCAGGTCGTAGACATCTTCGCGTTTGAGCGGGTCGCCCCCGGTGAAGACGAAGATGGGTATGTGCATGGCCGCGATCTGGTCGATGAGCTGCTTGCCCTCCTCGGTGGTGAGCTGATCGGGGTGGGGCAATGGCTGGGCGGCGGCGCGGCAGTGCTTGCAGGCCAGATCGCAGGACTGAGTCACCTCCCAGATGGCCAGGAACGGAGATTCGTCGTAGTCGATCCCGTCGCGGGCGGGGATGTTGTGCATCGGCTGCAGCATAAGGCGCCTCCTGGGGCCGGAGCGGCCGGATGGGGAATGATCCTGGACCGGGCTGAAGGGCTGCAACTGCCTTAAAGCGAGGAATTTCCGGCCCGGGCAACCCTTCCTTCGCGCCTCGACTCTTTATCAGAAAAGCAGGTTCAGTCGCTTCATGCTGTGATTGGGATCACTTGTCCACGGGTTTCCGTGGATGGGCGCCTTTCGATTGGAGGATGAAAAATTCGTTCAATTGAAACCGGATTGGAGCTAAAGTCTACATTGGATCGTTGTCTTGCATCCTATCTAAGATAGGGATTGTAACTGTTGCCGATCCGCGGAGGCAGGGGACGCGGGGCTCTCCGAAAATGTGAGATGGAACACGTTTACATGTGCGATGGGGCACAGTCCGGCGGGGCCCTGATCGATTGGAATAAGTCTGGAGTATGAGGAGGTTCCCCATGGCCACACCTCTACATCACAACTGGATCAAGCCGTCGACGATCCTGTTTGCCTCCGAGATTCCCGCAAACGAAAAGGCCTTTGAGTTTGCGTTGGCCCAGGCCCGGGAGTTCCAGGCCGACCTGATTCTCTTTCATGCCTACGACACGCTGGTAGTGGCTGCCTCCGAGAGTTCGGGAATCCGGTACTACGACTACGCAGCCGCGGCACGCGCGGAGAAACACCACCTGGAGCCGCTGGCGGAACGAGTTCGCGAAGCCGGTGTGCGCTGCGAAGTGGTGGTGCGTCCCGGCCTGCCCGCCGACCAGATTCTGAGTTTCGCGCAGGAGCGGCAGATCGATCGCATCGTGATGGGCACGCACTCGCCCGGCCCGGTCGGAAAGCTGCTGGTGGGTTCGGTGGCAGAGGCGGTGCTGCGCAGAGCGTGCGTACCTGTCTACATTGTCGGCCCCGAGGTGGTGAGCGGAGCGTACCGGAACTTTACCATTCAGACGATCTTGTGCGCGGTGAGCCTGAACGAGACGAGCGCGCTGGTCACGGGTTTCGCCACGGCGCTCGCGGAACAGCACAATGCACGATTGGTGCTGCAGCATGTCATCAAGCCGCAGGAGCGGGCGCAGGTTCTGGCCGGTCGCTCTCTGGATGAAGTCGAGGCCGACCTTCTCGGGCTGGTTCCGGCGGAGATGCAGGCCAAGATCGAGGTGCAAACCATCGTAGTGCCGGGCGATCCGACCGAAGAACTGCTCTACCAGAGCCGCGCGCAGCAGGCCGACCTCATCGTGCTGGGTGCGCAGGGAGCATCGGCCTTCGCAGCCATTACGCGTCACGGCGTGGTCTACAAGACGCTGGCCCACGCTCAGTGCCCGGTGATCACGCTCTCGCCGGTGCTGCTGGCGGGGTGTGAGGCCAAAGACAAAGGGCGCGCCGACGAGGCCTATTTGGCAGGCGTGTTCTAGAACTGCTCTCCCCCGGGAAGGCAAAAGGCGCGCCGGAGCGCGCCTTTTGCCTTTTGGGCCACAATCGCACTCTGCGAGCGCCTTGGCCTCAGACCAGGCGGAGCAGAACCAGGATGAGGACGATGGTGAGCATAAGGCTGATGCCGCCTCCTCCGTAGTAGCCCCAACCGGGGCCGACGCGGTAACCGCCGTAGCCAAATCCCAAGATGAGCAGAATCAAAAGCAGAACCACTAGTGTACTGAGTCATTAAATGGACGTACTAAATCTGCTGCGGACCGTCTAACATGGCAGGGAGTGAGCCATGGGTCGCAGTGCTACAGGGATTGAAGTAGCGGAGCGGGACAGAACGGTATTGGCTGGATGGGCGCGTCGGCCGAAGACAGCGCAGGCCCTGTCTCAGCGTGCGCAGATTATCTTGCGGCTGGGCGAAGGACAGAGCAGCAGCGACGTAGCGCGGCTGATGCAGGTACACATCCAGACGGTAGGCAAATGGCGGGAACGATTCCGCCTGCGCGGGGTCGACGGCCTGCTCGATGAGCCGCGGCCCGGCCAGCCGCGCAAGGTCACTGACGCACACGTGGAAGCGGTCATTGCGCGTACGCTTGAGAGCAAGCCGGCCGATGCAACGCACTGGTCCACTCGCTCGATGGCCAAGGCGACGGGCCTGAACCAAACCGCCATAAGCCGCATCTGGCGCGCCTTTGCCTTGCAGCCACATCGCTCGGAGAGTTTCAAGCTGTCGCGCGACCCGTTATTCATCGACAAGGTGCGCGACATCGTTGGGCTTTACTTAAACCCGCCGCAACGCGCGCTGGTGTTGTGTGTCGATGAGAAGAGCCAGATTCAAGCACTCGAGAGGACTGCTCCTCTGTTGCCGATGCGGCCAGGGCAAGCCGAACGCCGCGCTCACGACTATATGCGCCACGGAACCACCAGCTTGTTTGCCGCTCTGAACACAAAAACCGGCGACGTCATTGCCAAGATGCATCGCCGGCATCGCTCCGAGGAGTTTCGCAAGTTTCTCGACACCATTGAAAAGAGTGTGCCTGAAGACCTCGACGTGCACCTGGTAATGGATAACTACGCTACACACAAAACCGCTGCGATTCAACGCTGGCTTATCAAGCGGCCCCGTTTCCATGTGCACTTCACGCCGACCTCGGCGTCATGGCTCAATCTGGTTGAGCGCTGGTTTGCCGCATTGACGGAAAAGCAACTGCGCCGAAACAGCTTCCGATCCACCCGCGAACTGGAAGCTGCTATCCGCCAATTTCTCGATCATCACAACGCCCAGCCAAGGCCCTTCGTCTGGACCAAAACCGCAGACCAAATCCTCGATTCCATCGCTCGCTATTGTCAGCGAATTAACGACTCAGGACACTAGGAGGCTGTCGGGCATAGCGATTCTACACGTGCCTGTTCTTTGCTGGGAGAGCAGGTTTCCACTTGTGGCACATAGGCCGGAGGCCGGTGGGTGGTTTATAGCGGGTTTTCGGCTCGGAGTACGGGCAAAATCGTCCCACCTCTCCCGTTGTATGCCGTTTCCGGAGCCCAGCCGGATCGGAACAGCTTCAACAGGTTGCTGACCGCGCACACCAGTCTCCACTCGCGGCCGACATTCTGCTGGCCGCGCAGGCTGAAGCGGCGAAAACCGCGCACTTCCTTGATCTGTCCAAAGACCGGCTCGACGATCGCCTTGCGCATTTTGTACACGGCCCGTCCTGCCTCGGTCCGCAACTTGTGGCGCATCGCCTCTTTCGGCGACGCGTCAACGGGCGGCGGATCGTTGCTCGCCGCCTCTGCGCTGCCGTGCTTGTCCCGGCCCGTCGCGACGTACAGATCAACGTCCTTCACCGACGCATCGGTCACGTTCGGCTCGCTGAAGTAGCCCGTATCGGCGCTGACCTTCTCCGGCTTTTGAGCCAGATTCGCCACCATCTGCGCGAGCATCGGGAGCAACTGTTTCTTGTCGTTCGTCTCCTGCGTAACCTCGGCGGCCACGATCACCTGCGACTCGGAATCAACTGCGATCTGCGCGTTGTAACCCTGCACGAAGCTGCCCTTGTTGCCGCCGTCCGGCATGATGCGGCTCTCCGGATCGACGAAGTTGCGCTGTGCCG